>JAFEDL010000117.1:6908-14955 GCA_018241645.1 Pseudomonadota bacterium | reverse complement strand
GCGCGCAACGGCGAGGTGTACGCGATGAACCTCATCGACACCCCGGGGCACGTGGACTTTTCCTACGAGGTGAGCCGCTCGCTGGCGGCCTGCGAAGGCGCGCTGCTCGTGGTCGACGCCTCGCAGGGCGTGGAGGCGCAGACCGTCGCCAACTGCTACACGGCCATCGAGCAGGGCGTCGAAGTCATCCCGGTGCTCAACAAGATCGACCTGCCCTCGGCCAACCCCGAGCAGGCGATCAGCGAGATCGAGGACGTCATCGGCATCGACGCAAAGGACGCCATCCACGCGAGCGCGAAGAACGGCATCGGCATCGAGGACATCCTCGAGTCGGTCATCGCGCGCGTGCCGCCGCCGCGCGGCAACCGGGACTCGCAGTTGAAGGCGCTGATCATCGACTCGTGGTTCGACAACTACGTCGGCGTCGTCATGCTGGTGCGCGTGGTCGACGGCGTGCTCAAGCCCAAGGACAAGCTCCTGCTGATGAGCACGGGCGCCACCTACCTGTGCGAGCAGGTGGGCGTGTTCACGCCCAAGTCGCAGACGCGCGACAGCCTGTCGGCGGGGGAGGTCGGGTTCATCATCGCCGGGATCAAGGAACTGCGCGCGGCGAAGGTCGGCGACACCGTGACCCTGGCCGACAAGCGCGCGACGGAGCCCCTGCCCGGGTTCAAGGAAGTGAAGCCCCAGGTGTTCGCCGGGCTGTACCCGGTGGAAGCCAACCAGTACGAGAACCTGCGCGAGGCGCTGGAAAAGCTGCACCTCAACGACGCCTCCCTGCTGTACGAACCCGAAGTGTCCCAGGCGCTCGGGTTCGGGTTCCGCTGCGGGTTCCTCGGCCTGCTGCACATGGACATCGTGCAGGAGCGCCTCGAGCGCGAGTACAACATGCAGCTGGTCACCACGGCGCCGACCGTCGTGTACCAGGTGGAGCAGCGCGACGGCACGGTGGAGTTCATCCAGAACCCCTCCAAGATGCCCGACCCGTCCAGGATCGTCGAGATCCGCGAGCCGATCATCACGGTGACGATCTTCACGCCGCAGGAATACGTCGGCGCCGTGATCACCCTGTGCACGCAGAAGCGCGGCTCCCAGACCAACATGCAGTACACGGCGCGGCACGTGGTGCTCACCTACGACCTGCCGTTGTCGGAGGTCGTGCTCGACTTCTTCGACAAGCTGAAATCGCTCACCCGCGGCTACGGCTCGCTCGACTACGATTTCAAGGAATACCGCCCGGCGGACATGGTGAAGCTCGACGTGCTCATCAACGGCGACCGGGTCGATGCGCTGTCGGTGATGGTGCACCGGGGCAACGCCCAGTACCGCGGCCGGGACCTCGTCGGCCGCCTGCGGGGCATCATCCCCCGGCAGATGTTCGACGTCGCGATCCAGGCCGCGATCGGGGCGCACATCATCGCGCGCGAGACGGTCAAGGCGCTGCGCAAGAACGTGCTGGCCAAGTGCTACGGCGGCGACATCACGCGCAAGAAGAAGCTGCTCGAGAAGCAGAAAGAGGGCAAGAAGCGCATGAAGCAGGTGGGTTCGGTCGAGATCCCGCAGGAAGCCTTCCTTGCCGTGCTCCAGATGGACGACAAATAGAGGTGCCCGTGAGCTTCGCCCTGTTCCTGCTGCTGCTGCTCCTCGTCACCGGGCTCGTTTGCCTGGTCGACTTCGTCTGGCTCGCCAAGAAGCGGGCGAAGGATTCGAAGGAGCCCTGGTGGGTGGAGTATTCCGTCAGCTTCTTCCCGGTGATCCTGATCGTGTTCCTGCTGCGCTCGTTCCTGTTCGAGCCGTTCAAGATCCCGTCCGGCTCGATGATCCCCACGCTGCTGGTCGGCGATTTCATCCTGGTGAACAAGTTCGCCTACGGGATCCGCCTGCCGGTGATCAACAAGAAGATCATCAACATCGGCACCCCCGAGCGCGGCGACGTCATGGTGTTCCGCTACCCGGAGGATCCTTCGCTCGACTACATCAAGCGCGTGGTGGGGCTGCCCGGGGACCGCATCAGCTACCAGAACAAGCGCATCTCGGTGAACGGCCAGCCGGTGCCGATCCGGCAAATGGACGACTACCTGTCCCGGGAGCGGATGCAGTTCTCGCGCCGGTTCATGGAGACCCTGGGCACCCGGGAGCACGAGATCCTGCTGGAGGACGACGCGCCCTCGTACATGGCGCAGAGCCGCTCGTTCCCGTACTCCGGAAATTGCATCTACAATACGTCAGGCCTGACCTGCACGGTGCCTCCCGGGCATTACTTCATGATGGGCGACAACCGGGACAATTCGAGCGACAGCCGGGTCTGGGGGTTCGTGCCCGACGAGAACATCGTCGGCAAGGCGTTTTTCATCTGGCTCAACCTGAACGAGCTCGGCCGCTTCGGCTCGTTCCGCTAGCGGGACCAAGGGAGGATTTCATGCGCAACAAGCAGACCGGCGTTAGCCTGAGTGGCCTGATCGTCGTATTCGTGATCCTGATCTTCCTCGCCCTGCTCGGCTTCAAGGTCGGCCCGGCGGTGGCGGAGTTCTACACCGCCAAGAAGCTGATCACGGCGATCGCGCAGGAAAAGCGCACCGGCAGCGTGGCGGAAATCCGCAAGGCCTGGGACACCAAGACCATGATCGACGAGGTGAAGGTCATTTCCGCGGCCGACCTCGAGATCACCAAGGACGGCAGCGACGTGCTGATCTCCTTCGCGTACAAGAAGGAAGTCCCCCTGTTCGCGAACGTCGGCCTGTACATCGACTTCGAAGCGAACTCGAAAGAGTAATCGCGGCGCACATCCGGTGGCGCGGCCCTCGAACCTCGACAAGCGCATCGCTTACCAGTTCAAGAGCGAAGCGCTGCGCGAGCAGGCGCTGACCCACCGCAGTTTCGGCTCGCCGCACAACGAGCGCCTCGAATTCCTGGGGGACGGGGTGCTCAACTGCATCGTGGCCGAGGAGCTGTACAACCGCTTCCCGGCCCTGTCGGAGGGCCAGCTGTCCCGGCTGCGGGCCAACCTCGTGCGCAAGGATTCGCTGTCGGTGATCGCGCTGGAGCTGGGGCTGTCGGAGTTCCTCCGCCTGGGCGAAGGCGAGGTTGCCAACGGCGGCGGCAGCCGCCCCTCGATGCTCGCCGACGCCCTCGAAGCCGTGTACGGCGCGATTTTCCAGGACGGCGGCTATGAGGCGGTGCGCGAGTCGGTGCGGCATACCTTCCGCGCCGAATTCGACAAGCTCGACCCGGCCAAGCCGTCGAAGGACCCGAAGACGCTCCTGCAGGAGCACCTCCAGGGACGCCAGCACAAGCTGCCGTCCTACCGGGTGGTCGCCACCAAGGGGGCCGCCCATCGCCAGACTTTCGAAGTGGAGTGCGTCGTGGCCGAACTGAACCTCACCGCATCGGGTACCGGCAGCACGCGCCGCATCGCCGAGCAGAACGCGGCCGCGAAAATCCTGAAGCAGATCGCGCGATGAGCGCCGCCAGATTCCGCTGCGGCACCGTCGGCATCACCGGCCGCCCGAACACCGGCAAGTCGAGCCTGCTCAACCGCCTCATCGGGCAGAAGCTCTCGATCGTCTCGTCCAAGGCGCAGACGACCCGGCACCTGGTCACCGGGATCCTCACGACACCCGGCTGCCAGTACGTGTTCGTCGACTCGCCGGGCTTCCAGACGCTGCACACCAACGTGTTCAACAAGGCGCTGAACCGCCGCGCGACGGATGCGGCGCGCGACGCCGACGTGGTGCTGTGGGTCATCGAGGCGCCCAAGCTGTTCGACGCGGACCGCAACCTTCTGGCGCGCATCCCCGCGAAGCAGAAGGTCATCGCGGTGGCCAACAAGGTCGACCTGGCCAAGGACCGCGAGCGGATGATGCCGTTCCTCGAGCGCGTTTCCAAGGAGCGCGCGTTCCACGCCATCGTGCCGGTCAGCGCCAAGACGGGCAAGAACATCGACGAGCTGCTGCGCGTCATCCGGGAGGCCCTGCCCGAGGCGCCGGCGATGTACCCGGAAGACCAGCTGACCGACCGCGACGAGCGCTTCTTCGCCTCCGAGCTGGTGCGCGAGAAGCTGTTCCGCGAGCTGGGCGAGGAGCTCCCCTACAGCTGCGAGGTGGAGATCAACAGCTTCAAGGAGGAGGGCGCGCTGCGGCGCATCGAGGCCACGATCTGGGTCGACCGCGACAGCCACAAGCCGATCGTGATCGGCGACAAGGGCGAGCGCCTCAAGCGCATCGGCACGGCGGCGCGCAAGGACATGGAAAAGCTCTTCGACGGCAAGGTGTACCTGGGCCTGTGGGTCAAGGTGAAGCGCGGCTGGACCGAGGACGAGCGGGCCCTGCGGTCATTCGGATACAGCTGAGGGGGCGATGGCGCAATCCCGGCGCAGGGTCGAGCACGAGCCTGCCTTCGTCCTCCACAGCTACCCTTACAAGGAAACGAGCCTGATCATCGAGGCGTTTTCGCGCCGGCAGGGCCGCACCGCCCTGCTCGCGAAAGGCGCCCGGCGGCCGCGCTCGGCGATGCGCGGCGTGCTGCACGCGTTCCAGCCGCTGCGCCTGTCCTGGACGGGCAGCGGGGAGCTGAACACCCTGGTGGGCGCGGAATGGGAGGGCGGCATGCCTTTCCTGCGCGGCTTCGGCCTGATGTGCGGGTTCTACGTGAACGAGCTGATCCTTCGCCTGCTGCCGCGCGACGACGCGCACGAGGCGCTGTTCGACGCGTATGCCGGGAGCCTCGCGCGGCTCGGCCGCGGCGAGCCCACCGCGGGCGTGCTCCGCGGCTTCGAAAAGCGCCTGCTGGCAGAACTGGGGTACGCCATGCTCCTCGACCGGGACGCCGCGAGCGGCGCGCCCATCGACCCGGCAATGCATTATCTGTACGATCCCGAACGCGGGCCGCTGCCGGTCAACGGCGGCGCGGGCGGGGAGATGGTGGTGCGCGGCAGCACGCTGCTCGACCTCGACCGGGACGAGTTCGCGAGCGCCGAAACCCTGCACCAGTCCCGCGGCCTGATGCGCGCGCTGATCGGCCAGCGCCTGCACGGGCAAACGCTGCATACCCGCAGCGTCCTCTTGGAGCTTCAGGACCTATGATCGAACTGGGCGTCAACGTCGACCATGTAGCCACCGTCAGGCAGGCGCGCCGCACCTACGAACCCGACCCGGTCTGGGCGGCGATCGAGGCGCACCTGGGCGGCGCCGACGGCATCACTGTGCACCTGCGCGAGGACCGCCGCCACATCCAGGACGAGGACGTGCGCAGGCTGCGCGAGCTCACCCACATCAAGCTCAACCTCGAGATGGCGGCCACCGACGAGATGGTCGGGGTGGCGCGCACGATCAGGCCCGAGATGGCCATGCTGGTGCCGGAAGGGCGCCACGAGGTGACCACCGAAGGCGGCCTGGACATCGCGGCGCAGGAAGCCAAGCTCAAGGACGCGGTCGCGCGCATCGCCGACGCCGGAATCGTCGTGTCGGTGTTCATCGACGCCGATGCGCGCCAGATCGAGGCCGCGCACCGCGTGGGTGCGAAGGTCTGCGAAGTGCACACCGGACCGTACGCGCACGCATTCCATTCCCTCGGCCGGGACGCCGAGAGCCCGGCGGTGCTCGTCGAACTCGACAAGCTCGCGCGCGCGGGGCAGGCCATCCGCGACCTCGGCATGCGGTTCAACGCAGGCCACGCGCTGAACTACTTCAACGTCGAGCCGGTGGCTCGCCTCACCGGCGTGCGCGAACTGCACATCGGCCACGCCATCGTCAGCCGGGCGGTCTTCGTGGGCATGCGCGAGGCGGTGCGCGAGATGAAGCGGCTGATGACCGAGGCGCGGCTCGGGATGCGGGCCGGCAAATGATCTACGGGGTCGGCACGGACATCATCGAGATCCCGCGCATCGAGGCCGCGCTCAGCCGCTTCGGGGAAAGGTTCGCGCTGCGCATCCTGTGCGAGCCCGAGTTCAGGCGGTTCACGGCCCACCGCAAGCCCGCCGCCTATCTCGCCAAGCGGTTTGCGGCCAAGGAGGCGTTCACCAAGGCGCTCGGCACGGGCATCCACGCCCCGGCCAACTGGCATGGCGTCTGGGTGGTGAACCTGCGCTCGGGCAAACCCTCGCTCGAGTATTCCCCCGCGCTCCAGGCGCTGCTTGACGCGCGCGGCGTGGGGCGCGCCCACGTTTCGCTGACCGACGAGCGCGAGATCGCAAGCGCGACGGTCATCCTGGAAGGCGTGGCGTGAGCGCGCGGATGCCGCTGGGCCCGGTGATCGTCGACGTCGCCGGTCTCGCGCTCGAGGCCGCGGATCGCCGCCGGCTGTGCGACCCGCTGGTCGGCGGGATCATCCTGTTTGCGCGCAATTTCGCAAGCCCGGACCAGGTCCGCGCGCTGACGGCGGAGATCCGCGCGCTGCGCGACCCGGAACTGATCATCTGCGTGGACCACGAAGGCGGGCGGGTGCAGCGCTTCCGCGAAGGGTTCACGCTCATCCCGCCCATGCGCAGGCTGGGGCAGCTGTGGGATCGCGATCCGGCCGCGGCGGTTCGCGCCGCCGAGGGCGCGGGCCTGGTGATCGGGGCCGAACTCGGCGCCCACGGCGTGGACCTCAGCTTCACGCCGGTCCTCGACCTCGATTACGGCGCGAGCTCGGTGATCGGCGACCGCGCGTTCCACGCGTCCCCGGAAATCGTCGGGGCGCTGGGCGCGGCCCTCGTGCGCGGGCTGTTCGCCACCGGCATGGGCGCGGTAGGCAAGCATTTTCCCGGGCACGGCTACGCCACGGCCGACTCGCACGTGGCCATCCCGGTCGACGACCGTTCGCTCGAGGAAATCGTCGCGATGGACGTGGCGCCCTACCGGCCCGCGATCGCGGCGGGCCTTGCCGGGATCATGCCGGCGCACGTGGTTTACAGCGCCGTGGCGCCCGACCCGGCCGGTTTCTCCGCGTTCTGGCTGAAGGACGTCCTGCGCAGCCAGCTCGGATTCGACGGCGTGATCTTCAGCGACGACCTGAGCATGGAAGGCGCCAGCACAGCGGGAGGCATGCGCGAGCGGGCGCTGGCGGCATTCACCGCCGGATGCGACGTGGCGCTGGTCTGCAACGCGCCGCAAGCCGCGGACGAGTTGCTTGCGGCGCTGGCAGGGCAGCCGTTCCCCGGCGGGCGGCTCGGCCGCATCCGCCACGACGCCCGGCGCGCGATCGGCCTCGACTCGGAACGCTATCGCGCCGCCCTCAAGGACGTGGCAGCGCTGGCCTAGGGGCCGGACCGCATGGGCGAGAAGTTCGATTCCAAGGCGTTCATCGCCGGCCTGCCGAGCCTGCCCGGCGTGTACCGCATGCTGGGGCCCGCTGGCGAAGTGCTCTATGTAGGCAAAGCCCGGGACCTGAAGAAGCGCGTCTCGAGCTATTTCACCAAGACGCAGCAGAGCCCGCGGATCGGCCTGATGGTGTCGCAGGTCGCCTCGATGGAAACGACCGTCACCCGGTCGGAGGGCGAGGCGCTGATCCTCGAGAACAACTTCATCAAGAGCCTCGCGCCGCGCTACAACATCCTGTTCCGCGACGACAAGTCCTACCCGTACCTGATGATCACCGGCCACCGCTTCCCGCGGATCGGGTTCCACCGCGGCGGGCAGGAGAAGAAGAATCGCTACTTCGGCCCGTTCCCGCATTCCTATGCCGTGCGCGAAAGTATCCAGCTGCTGCAGCGGGTGTTCCGCCTGCGCACCTGCGAGGACTCGGTGTTCGAGAACCGCTCGCGGCCGTGCCTCCTGCACCAGATCCAGCGCTGTTCGGCGCCCTGCACGGGGCTGATCGGCGAGGAGCCCTATGCGCAGGACGTCCGGAACGCGGAGCTGTTCCTGCTGGGCCGGGAAAACGACGTCATCAACACGCTCACGGCCAAGATGAACACCGCGGCCGAGTCCCTGCGCTTCGAGGAGGCCGCCATGTACCGCGACCAGGTCCGCGCGCTGTCGCGCGTCCAGGCGAGGCAGTACGTCGAGTCCGCGGCGGGCGTGGACGCGGACGTGGTCGCATGCCGCAGCGAGGGCGGGATTTCGTGCGT
>JAFEDL010000117.1:0-6856 GCA_018241645.1 Pseudomonadota bacterium | reverse complement strand
ACGCCCGGCGAGGTGATCCTCGCGTTCCTCACCCAGCACTACCTCGAGCAGCCGATCCCGCCGCTGATCCTCGCCAACGCCGACCTGGAGGGCGACGTCCTCGAGGCCGCGCTGAGCGAGCAGGCCCACCGGCCGGTGCGGCTGGTCGTGACCCCGCAGGGCGAGCGCCGCATCTGGCTCGAGATGGCGGAGAAGAACGCGCTGCTCGCGCTGGCCAACCGCGTGCGCGAGCGCGGCACGCAGGAGGCGCGCCTCGCCGCGCTGCGCGAGGCGCTCGGCCTGCCGGAGTCGGCCCAGCGCATCGAGTGCTTCGACATCAGCCACACGATGGGCGAGGCGACGGTCGGGTCCTGCGTCGTGTACGACGGCCACGACATGCAGAACTCCGAATACCGGCGCTTCAACGTCCGCGACATCACCCCGGGCGACGACTATGCGGCCATGCGCCAGGTGCTCATGCGCCGCTACGAGCGGATCTCGGCCGAGGGCGCCAAGATGCCCGACCTGATCCTGATCGACGGGGGCAAGGGGCAGGTGGCCCAGGCCCGCTCGGCGCTGGTGGAGCTGGGCCTCAACGACGTGAGCGTGGTGGGGGTGGCCAAGGGGCCGGAGCGCAAGCCCGGGCTCGAGGAACTCATCGTGGAGGGGGAGGGGATCGCGGTCACGCTTCCCCCGCAGCACCCCGGACTGCACCTCATCCAGCAGATCCGCGACGAGGCGCACCGCTTCGCGATCGTCGGGCACAGGGCGCGGCGCGGCAAGAGCCGCACGACTTCGGAGCTGAACGAAATCCCGGGCATCGGCGACAAGCGCCGCCGCGCGCTGCTCGCCCATTTCGGCGGGCTGAAGGGCGTGCAGTCGGCGGCGATCGACGACATCATGAAAGTGGAGGGCATCAGCCGCGCAACCGCGCAAAAAATCTACCGCCACCTGCACGGCGAGGCGGAAGAAAAGCCGCGGACAGGGTAAAGTTCGGAATGCCGCGCAATCTGCCGCCGAACCTCCCGAACCTCGTCACCTGGTGCAGGATCCTGATGATCCCGCTCATCGTCGGGGTGTTCTACCTGCCCGACGCCTGGCTGCAGGCCGAGAACAAGAACATCGCGGCCACCGCGATATTCATCGTCGCCGCGCTGACCGACTGGCTGGACGGGTACCTCGCGCGGGTGCTCGACCAGATGTCGGCCTTCGGGGCGTTCCTCGACCCCGTGGCCGACAAGCTGATGGTGGCCGGCGCCCTGGTCGTGCTGCTGCAGCTCGACCGGGTCGAGCCCCTGGTCGCCCTGATCATCATCGGGCGGGAGATCGCGATCTCCGCCCTGCGCGAATGGATGGCCCGGATCGGGCAGGCGAAGAGCGTGGCGGTGGCCTTCATCGGCAAGCTGAAGACCACGGCGCAGATGATCGCGATCCCGCTGCTGCTCTTTCACGACGACCTGTTCGGGCTGTTCAACTGCCAGTGGCTGGGCACCATCCTGATCAACGTGGCCGCCGTCCTGACCGTGGTATCCATGCTGTATTACCTGCGCAAGGCCGGGATCGGCGTCAACGGGACGGTTTGACCCCGGTTTGACTGCGCGGGCCGGGGCCATTAAAATTGCCGGCTGTTCCATGCGGGAGTAGCTCAGTTGGTAGAGCGCAACCTTGCCAAGGTTGAGGTCGAGAGTTCGAGACTCTTCTCCCGCTCCAGAATCGACGAGGGAGGGCCTTTGCGGGCCCTCCCTTTTTAGTCTCGGAGTACGGCGCGGTAGCAAAGCGGTTATGCAGAGGCCTGCAAAGCCTTTTAGAGCGGTTCGACTCCGCTCCGCGCCTCCAGCATCGTCCCCAAGCTGGTATCGTCAGGCCTGCACCCGCCCGGGTGGTGAAACTGGTAGACACAGGGGACTTAAAATCCCCAGACCTTAACCGGTCGTGCCGGTTCGAGTCCGGCCCTGGGCACCAGCACCAACCTTCGGGCTTTCCGCGATGACGAACCTATTCAGGGTGGGCAACTGCGCCGGCTTTTCCGGCGACCGGGTCGACGCGCCCGGCCCGGTGGTCGACACGCTCATCGAACTCGGCGGGCCCGCGGCCATCTTCTTCGAGGTGCTGGGCGAGCGCACCGTGGCGCTCGCCCAGCTCGAAAAGCGCCGCGATCCCGCGCGCGGCTACGAACCGATGCTCGAGCGCCTGCTCGAGCCCATCCTCAGGCGCTGCGTCGACCACGGCATCACGATCATCGGCAACTTCGGCGCAGCCAACCCGCCGGGCGCGGCCAAGGTCATCGCGAAGCTCGCGCTGAGGCTCGGCCTGCCCGACCTCAGGATCGGGGTGGTGCACGGAGACGACGTGCGCAACCTGGACCTCGCCAGGCTCGAGGTTTATGAAGCCGATGCAATGCTGGACACAGGCAGCGGTGAAATCGTCTCGGCCAATGCGTACCTGTCGGCAAAGCCGATCGTCGAGGCCTTGCGCAAGGGCGCCCAGGTGGTCGTGACGGGACGCACGGGCGACCCTTCGCTCGCCCTAGCGCCGTTGGTCCATCACTTCGGCTGGGCGTGGGACGACTGGGAGAAGATCGCCATAGGCTCGGCGGCAGGCCACCTCCTCGAATGCGGCGCGCAGGTGACCGGCGGCTACTATTACGACCCCGGCTACAAGGACATTCCCGACCCGGCCAACATCGGCTTCCCGATCGCGGAAGTCCACGCCGACGGGCGCCTGGTGATCACCAAGGCCGCGCGCACCGGCGGGCTCGTCAACCCGCAGGTGGTGAAGGAGCAGCTGCTCTACGAGATCCACGACCCGGCCTGCTACCTCACGCCGGACGTGACCCTCGATTTCACCGGCGTGACGCTGAAGGACCTCGGTGCCGACCGGGTCCAGGTGTCGGGCATCCGCGGCGGCCCCGCACCCGCGAAGGTGAAGGCCACGGTGTGCTTCGACGGCGGCTGGCTGGGCGAGGGCGAGATCTCCTACGCGGGGCCGAACTGCCTCGCGCGCGCGCGCGCCGCGGCGGATGTGCTGCTTGAGCGCCTGCGCATCCGCAAGCTCGACGTGCAGCCGCGCGTGGACCTGATCGGCGTGACCAGCGTGCACGACGGGGATTCGGGCTCGCGCTGGCGCTCGTTCGACGGCCCCGAGCCCCGGGACATCCGCGTGCGCCTCGCGGTCTCCGCGCGCACGCAGGACGACGCAGACCAGGCCGCGCGCGAGGCGCTGGCCTTGTACTGCTGCGGGCCGGCCGGCGGCGGCGGCGTGCGCTGGCGCACCACGCCGCGCATCCGGACTCAGTCCTACCTGCTAGCCCCCGAAGACCTCTCGCCCGGCTGCAGCGTTGATACGGCTGCGGGGATAGCGCAATGAGCAACGCCGAAGAACTGGTGGAGGTGCCGCTGCACCGCGTGGCCCACGGCCGCGCCGGGGACAAGGGCAACCGGCTCAACATAAGCGTGATGCCCTACGATCCTGGCGCCTGGGCGGTGCTGGCCGGACAGCTGACGGAAGAGGCGGTGCTGGCCCTGTACGCGCATCGCGGCGCCACCGGCGTCACCCGATACGACCTGCCGCTGCTGCCGGCGTTCAACTTCGTGATCGAGGACGTGCTCGAGGGAGGCGTGAACGGCAGCCTGAACCTCGACGGGCATGGCAAGAGCAATTCGTACCTGCTGCTGGGCATGAAGGTGCGGGTGCCGGAAAGATTCGCCAGGCAGGGGCCGGATTGACCGGACCGCTTGAATTCGAAACTTTATTTTTGGAGACCCGCTCCAGGAGCGGCGCCGCAGACAGTTGATATACAAAAATAAATATAACTGCAGGGGCAAGGACTGATGGCGCCCGCGCTCCCGCGGGTGGTCCCGCTCGGCGACGCGGCCGTGCTCGTCGACTTTTCCGACGCGCTGGACCTCGCGGTCAACGCGCGCATCCAGCAGCTGGCCGAGGCGATCCGCCGCCGGCGGGTGGCGTGGATCCGCGACGTGGTCCCGGCACTGGGTTCGCTCGCCCTGCACTTCGATCCGGAGCGGGTGGAGCCGCAGCTGCAGCCGCTCGACGCGGCGGCCGCGCTGGTGAAGGACTGCCTGTCCCGGCGCCTGCCCAACCTGGATGACCTTGCCCGGACGGTCGAGGTTCCGGTCTGCTACGACACGGAATTCGCGCCGGACCTGGCCGAAGTGGCCGAGCGCTGCAAGCTCAAGGTGGAGGAGGCGATCCGGCGGCACTGCGCCTCGCCGCACCGGGTGCTGATGGTCGGGTTCGCGCCCGGCCATCCCTACATCGGCGGCCTGGACGCCAGGCTCTCGGTGCCGCGCAGGACCACGCCGCGGCCGACCGTTGTTGCCGGCTCGGTGGCAATCGCCAACACCCAGTCGGTGGTCTATCCGTTCACCATTTCGGGCGGCTGGAACATCATCGGCCGCTCGCCGTTGCGGATCTTCGACGCGGCGCGCCAGCCGCCTGCGCTGATGGGCCCCGGCGACCGCGTCAAGTTCACCTCGATCGGCCGGGAGCAGTACGACCGGATCGCCAAGGCCGAGAAGGGCGAGGGCGCGGAATGAGCGTGCGCGTCCTCCGTCCGGGCCTGCTCACCTCGGTGCAGGACCTGGGTCGCTACGGCCTGCAGCACCTGGGAATCGTCCCTTGCGGGGCGATGGACCCGGTGGCGCACCGCATTGCGAACGCGCTGGTGGGCAATGCCGCTACGGCGGCGACGCTGGAGTGCACGGTGCTCGGCCCGGAGCTCGTCTTCGGGCGCGATTCGCTGATCGCCCTGTACGGCGCGACCTTCGAGGCCAGGGTCGACCGCAAGCCGTTCCCGCGCAACCGGCCGGTCTTCATCAAGGCCGGTACCGTGCTCGCCACCGGCGCCGCGAGCCGGGGCGCGCGCGCCTACCTGGCGATCGCGGGCGGGTTCAGGGTGCCGGAAGTGCTTGGCAGCCTCAGCACCTACATTCCCGCCGGTTTCGGCGGCCTGGCCGGCCGCGCGCTCAAGGCCGGAGACGTGGTCCCGGGCGCGAGCGACCTGCGGGAGCTGTCAGCCGCACGCCTCGCGCAAATCGCCCGCAGGGGCCTGCATGAAGTCTCCGGCGTGCGCACCGTCCGCTGGGCGGCGCCCGAACTCACGGTGCCCTATGGCGACGGCTTTACCGTGCGGGCCATGGAAGGGCGCCATTTCGCCCAGTTCGACTCCGCGTCGAAGGACGCCTTCTTCGGCGAGACCTGGAAGGTGTCGCCGGACTCGAACCGGATGGGCTACCGGCTGAAGGGCCCGCCGCTGGCCCGGGCCAGAGCGGTCGAGATACTATCGGAGCCGACGTGCCTGGGCACGGTGCAGGTCCCGAACGACGGGACGCCGATCGCGTTGATGGCCGACCACCAGACGACCGGCGGCTACCCCAAGATCGCCGAGATCGCGGGCGTGGACATTCCCGGCCTGGCGCAGCTGGCGCCGGGCGGGCAGGTGCGGTTCGTCAGGTGCACGCTGGCGGAGGCCGAGGCCGCCAGGCGGACGATGCAGGCGCAGGTGCGCTCGGTGGAGCAGTCGCTGGGATGGGAACACGGGAGATAGGCCGCAGATGAAGAAGAGCATCGACCTGAACTGCGACATGGGCGAGAGCTTCGGCGCATGGAAGATGGGCGCCGACGCCGCGATCATGCCGCTGATCACCTCGGCCAATATCGCCGCCGGGTTCCATGCCGGCGACCCAGGGACGATCCGCACCACGGTGCGTCTGGCCGCGGACCACGGCGTGGCGATCGGCGCGCACCCGGGGCTGCCGGACCTTTCCGGGTTCGGGCGGCGCACCATGAAGGTTTCCGCGCAGGAAATCTACGACATGGTGCTCTACCAGGCCGGCGCGATCGAGGCCTTTGCGCGCGCGGCCGGCGCCAGGCTGCACCACGTCAAATGCCACGGCGCGCTGTACAACATGTCGGCCATGGATGCGGAGCTGTCCGACGCGATCGCGCGGGCCGTCCTCGACCTGGGCGGCGGCGTGCAGCTGTATGCGCTCTCCAACAGCCGCATGATGGATGCCGGCAGGAAGCACGGCCTGACCACCATAGGCGAAGTGTTCGGGGACCGCGGCTACATGGACGACGGCACGCTCGCACCGCGCGGCCAGCCCGGCGGCATGATCGAGGAGGCCTCGAAGTCCGTGGCGCAGGTGCTGTCGATGATCAATGAGGGCGTGGTGGTGAGCCTGTCGGGCAAGCGCGTCCCGGTGGCGCCCGACACGCTCTGCCTGCACGGCGACCAGCCGGGCGCCGTGGCATTTGCCACCGCGCTGCGGCAGACCTTCGCCGCGCAGGGCATAGCCCTCGCCGCGCCCTGAGCATGGATCCCCGGCTCAAGCGCGCGGCCTGGTTCCTGGTGGACGGCCACGCCGAGCGCGAGCCGTTCGGGCCCTTCCCGGAGGATTCGCGCCCGCGGACCCTGGAGGAAAGCTATGCCGTGCAGGACGAGTTCGTTGCGCTCAAGTCGCGCGCCTGCGGGCCGGTGGCGGGCTACAAGATCGCGCTCACCACGGCGGCGATGCGCAGCATGGTGGGGCTCGATGATTCCATCGGCGGCGCCATGCACGACCGGCAGGTGGTGCGCGGTCCGGCCACGGTGCGCGCCGCGGACTACGGCAGGTTGATCGTGGAATTCGAGGTCGGGGTGCAACTGGCCCGGGACCTGCCCGTGCACGGCGCGCCTTACACGCGCGATTCGGTGGCCGCGGCCGTAGGGGCGGTCATGCCGGCGTTCGAACTGGCGGATGACCGCAACGCGGACTACGCCACGCTCTCGTCGCAGGCGCTCGGCCTGGTCGCCGACAATGCCTGGAACGAAGGCGCGGTCCTCGGCGAACCGGTGAAGGATTGGGCGTCGATCGAC
>JAFEDL010000116.1 GCA_018241645.1 Pseudomonadota bacterium | reverse complement strand
TTCAGGACGAATTTGACGCCATGCTTCACGGCCAGCGGCCAGAGCTCGGCAAGCATGGGCACCGCGTCGCGCGCGTACCCGGCGGCCGGGTCCTTCTGGCGGTCCTTCTGCAGGATCGCGAGCGTGAGCTCGGCGAGGTGGTCCGAGCCGATGTATTTCACGCCGCCGCGCTCGATCGAGGCTCGCACCGACTGCCACGAATCCCCGTAGAACCCCAACCCGGCCCCGATGCGTACCGTCTTCATCCCGGTCGAGTCTAGGGCGGCCATTGCAGAAAAGCAATTGCTTGGCTGGGCTTCGTTGGTAGAATTCCCCGAGGAGAGGAGGGGATTTGCTGAATCAGCTGCTGCAACTGTCGGTCGCAGGAGTCGCGCAGGGGTGCGTGTACGCCCTCGTGGCGCTCGGCTTCGTCCTCATCTACAAGGCCACCGAGACGGTCAACTTCGCGCAGGGCGACCTCATGATGCTCGGCGCGTTCTTCGCGCTCACCGCGAGCGTGGCGATGGGCTGGCCCTACTGGGCGACGATCCTGTTCGCGGTGGCGGCGATGGCCGTGGTCGGCATGCTGCTCGAACGGATCGTGCTGCGGCCGGTGCTCGGCCAGCCCGCCTTCACCGTCGTCATGATCACCATCGGGGTGGGCTACGTGCTGCGCGGCGCGGTCACTATGATCCCGGGCTGGGGGACCGACACCTACACGATGCCCACGCCGTTCTCGGAGGGCGTGATCAAGGTCGGCGAGGTCATCTTCGGCGTGCAGCAGCTGGCGGTCATCGGCATGACGACGGCGCTGTGCGCCGTGCTGTACCTGTTCTTCCGCTTCGCGAAGCTCGGGGTGGCAATGCAGGCCACCTCGCAGAACCAGCTCGCCGCGGCCTACATGGGCATCCCGGTGCGGCGCGTGAACATGCTGGTCTGGGGCCTGTCGGCGGGGGTGGCGGCGTTCGCCGGCATTCTGCTGGCCCCGGTCACGTTCGTGCATTCCAACATGGGGTTCATCGGCCTAAAGGCCTTCCCCGCGGCAGTGGTGGGCGGGTTCGGCAGCGTGCCCGGCGCGATCGTCGGCGGCCTCATCATCGGCATGGTCGAGGCGCTGGCGGGCTTCTACCTGCCCGAGGGGTTCAAGGACGTGGCCGCCTATGTGGTGGTGCTCGTGGTGCTGCTGGTCCGGCCCTCGGGAATCTTCGGCGAGACCGCCCGGAAGAAGGTCTGAGATGCGGTTTATTTTCAAGACCGACTACGAGCAGGACATCCGCCTGTTCAAGCATTCCGGGCAGAAGTTCTGGTACGGGCTGCTGATGGCGGCGTTGCTTGCGGCGCCGTTCGCGCTCGACGAGTACGTGATGTCGCAGGTGCACTTCGTGCTGATCTATTCGATCGTGGGCCTGGGCCTCATGCTGCTGGTGGGCTTTACGGGCCAGATCTCGCTGGGCCACGCGGCGTTCCTCGCGGTGGGCGCATACACCGAGGCGCTGATGCAGGCGCGCGGGGTGCCGTTTCTCGTCTCGCTGCCCTGCGCGGCGCTGTTCGCGGCGGCGGCCGGATTCGTGATCGGCCTGCCCGCGCTGCGCCTCAAGGGGATCTACCTCGCGATCGCCACGCTCGCATTCAACGTCATCGTCGAGGAAGGCATCACGCGCTGGGAGAGCCTCACCGGGGGGAACTCCGGCCTGCACCTGAAGCCGGTCGAGCTGTTCGGCGTGCGCCTCGACGGCGACACCGGCTTCTACTACGTATGCCTCGCGCTTACGATCCTGTCGATCCTCGCGCTCATGAACCTGCTGCGCTCGCCCACGGGCCGGGCCTTCGTCGCGATCCGCGATTCGGAGATCTCGGCCAGCTGCATGGGCGTGAACCTCGCCAAGTACAAGACGCTGTCGTTCGCGATCTCGGCCGCGCTCACCGGCATCGGCGGGGCGCTGTATGCGCACAAGGTCACCTTCATCTCGCCCGAGCAGTTCACGCTGCTGCAGTCGATCGAGCTGGTCACCATCGTGATCCTCGGCGGCGTCGGCTCGCTGCACGGCGCGGCGCTGGGGGCCGGGTTCGTCATCGTGCTGCCGCAGCTGATCGCGGTGGCCAAGGACTACCTGCCGGGCTCGGTGGCGGGCTCCGGCCTGCAGGCGATCGTGTTCGGGCTGGTGCTGATCAGCTTCATCGTCTTCGAGCCGCTGGGCCTGTACGGCCGCTGGCTCAAGGTGCGCACCTGGTTCGAGCTGTTCCCCTTCTACCGCAAGGGCATGTTCCGGCGGCAGAAGAGCTACATGAAGTCGGAGCGGCTGCGGTGAGCTTCTTCAGCGTGGACAACCTCGGCATCCGCTTCGGCGGGGTGGTGGCCGTCGACGGCGTGTCCTTCGAGGTGAAGCAGGGCGAGGTCTATACCATCATCGGCCCCAACGGCGCGGGCAAGACCACGATCTTCAACCTGATCGGCCTGATCTACCCGGCGACCTCGGGCAGGATCGTCTTCGAGGGGCGCGACCTCACCGGCCTGCCGCAGCACCGCGTCGCGCAGCTCGGCATCGCCCGCACCTTCCAGAACATCGAGCTGTTCGAGCACGCGACGGTGCTGCAGAACCTGCTCATCGGGCGGCACCGGCATCGCTCCACGAACCTGTGGCAGCAGTTCCTGTTCACCGGGGCCGTGCGGCGCTCCGAGATCGCGCAGCGCGAGGCGGTGGAGAAGGTGATCGACCTCCTCGACCTCGCGCATTACCGGGACAGCATCGTGGCGGGCCTGCCCTACGGGGTGCGCAAGGTGATCGAGCTCGGCCGGGCGCTGGCGTCCGAACCGAAGCTCCTGCTGCTCGACGAGCCGTCCTCGGGCCTCAACCCCGAGGAGACCGACGAGATGGCCTTCTGGATCGAGGACATCAAGAAGGGGCTAGGCGTCACCGTGCTGATGGTGGAGCACGACATGAGCCTCGTGTCGCGCGTTTCCGACCGCGTGCTCGCGCTGAGCGAGGGCAGGGTCATCGCGGAGGGCACCCCTGCCCAGGTGCAGTCCGACCCCGCCGTGATCGAGGCATATCTGGGCGGGGCCGCGGACGGCCCCGCGGCCGGAGCGGCGCCATGAGCGTGCCCGTGCTCGAACTCGCCAACGTCGAATCGAGCTACGGCCCGGTGCAGGCGCTGCGCGGGGTCACGCTGGCGGTGGAGGAGGGCCGGATCGTCACCGTGCTGGGCGCCAACGGCGCGGGCAAGTCGACGATACTGAAGACCATCTCCGGCATCATCGACCCGACGAAGGGTCAGGTGAAGCTGCGTGGCGTGGAGATCCAGGGCCTCGCCCCGGACCGCATCGTGCGCGCAGGCATCGGCCATGTGCCTGAGGGCCGCGAGGTGTTCGCGCTGCTGTCCATCGAGGACAACCTGCGCATGGGCGCCTACACGCGCAACGACCCGGACGGGGTGGCCAAGGACATCGAGACGGTGTTCGGCTATTTCCCCATCCTGAAGGAACGCGCGAAGCAGGAGGCCGGGCAGCTCTCCGGCGGCCAGCAGCAGATGCTGGCGATCGCGCGCGCACTGCTCTCGCGCCCGACGGTCATGCTGATGGACGAGCCCAGCCTGGGGCTCTCGCCCAAGCTCACGCACGAGATCTTCGAGATCATCGTGCGCATCAACCGCGAACGCGGCACCACCATCCTGCTGGTGGAGCAGAATGCCCACATGGCGCTGGCCACGGCCGACTACGGCTATGTGCTGGAGACCGGGCGCATCGTGATGGAAGATACCTGCAGGCGCCTCGCCGAGAAGGAGGACGTCCGCGAGTTCTACCTCGGCATCAAGGAGGCCGGGGTGCGCGGCCAGCGCCGCTGGAAGAAGAAGAAACAGTGGAGATGAGCCGGCGATGAAACCCGACAACGTCGCGCAGATGTTCTGGAACGGCGTGGAGCAGCGCGGGCCGCAGGTGATCCTGCGCCAGAAGGAATTCGGCATCTGGCATGCCTCCACCTGGGCGGAGCTCGGGCGGGCGGCGCGCGAGGTCGCCATGGGGCTGGCGTCCCTGGGCTTCGAGCCCGGCGAGACCGCCTCCATCCAGGCCAACACCAACCGCGAGTGGCTGTTCGCCGACCTCGGAATCCTGTGCGCGGGCGGCGTGGCCAACGGCATCTACCCCACGGACGCGGCCGCGCAGACCGAGTTCCTGATGGCGGACTCGCGCTCCGTGTACCTGTTCGTCGAGGACGAGGAGCAGCTCGACAAGGCGCTGGAAGTGCGCGGGCGCCTCCCCGGGCTGCGCAGGATCATCGTCTTCGACATGGAAGGGCTGCGCGACCTCGCCGACCCTGCGGTGATCAGCCTCGCCGAACTGCGCGCGCTCGGCGCAGCGCACGACGCGAAGCACCCGGGCGAGTTCGTGCGCCGGGTCGCGGCGCGCAAAGGTTCGGACCTCGCGATCCTGGTCTACACCTCCGGCACCACCGGCAAGCCCAAGGGGGCGATGATCTCGCACGAGAACATCCTGGTGACCGTGAAGGCCTACCAGGATGCCTTCCCGCAGGGGCCCGGCGACGAGCGGATGGCCTTCCTGCCCCTGTGCCACATCGCCGAGCGGCTCGGCGGCGAATACCACGCCCTGTACTCCGGCGCGGTGCTGAATTTCGTCGAAAACCCGGAGACGGTCCCCGAGAACGTGCGCGAGATCGCGCCCACGGTGTTCACCGCCGTGCCGCGCATCTGGGAGAAGTTCTACTCGGCGGTGCTGATCCGGCTGAAGGAGGCCGGCGCGTTCCAGCAATGGGCCTACTCGGTCGCGATCGGCATCGGCCAGCAGGTGGCGAAGCTGCGCGAGGAGGGTAAGGCGGTGCCCGGCGGCCTGGCCGCGAAGTTCTGGCTCGCGCGCCTGCTCGTGCTGAACAACATCCGCCGGGTGATCGGCGTGCACCGCGCGCGGGTGCTGATCACCGGCGCGGCGCCCATCTCGCCGGACCTCGTGCGCTGGTACATGGCGCTGGGCCTGGAGATGATCGAGGTCTGGGGCCAGACCGAGTCGTGCGGGGCGATCACCTCGAACGTCGCGGGCCGGGTGAAGCCCGGCTCGATCGGCCCGCGCATGGACCACGCCGAGGTGCGCGTCTCGCCCGAGGGCGAGCTCATCGCGCGCGGGGGCTCGATTTTCATGGGCTACCTCAACCTGCCCGACAAGACCGCCGAGACGCTCAAGGACGGCTGGCTGCACACGGGCGACGTCGGGCGCGTCGACGCGGACGGCTACTTCTACATCACCGACCGCATGAAGGACATCATCATCACCGCGGGCGGCAAGAACATCACCCCGTCGGAGTTCGAAAACCAGCTGAAATTCTCGCCCTACATCACGGACGCCGTGGTCATCGGCGACCGGCGCCCGTACCTCGTGGCCCTGGTCATGATCGACCACGAGAACGTCGAGATGTACGCGCAGGAGAAGGCCATCCCGTTCTCCAACTACGCGAGCCTGTGCCGCCGGCCGGAGATCCAGGAGCTCATCCAGGGCGAAATCGACAAGGTGAACAAGGGGTTCGCGCGCGTCGAACAGGTGAAGAAATTCCGCCTGATCGAGGCCAAGCTGACGGCCGAGGACGAGGAGCTGACCCCGACCATGAAGCTCAAGCGCAAGCTGGTCAACGACAAGTACAGCGACCTCATCGAGTCGATGTACGCGAAGGAAGCGGCGTAGTGTAAAGTTGCCGCACAACACCTACAGGAGGAGCTGGAAATGAGGAAACTGGCAGCAGGATCGGTCGCAGCGGCGCTGTTGGCGCTGGGCGTGGCCGCGGCGCATGCGCAGACGCAGGGTGTCAGCAAGACCGAGATCGTGATCGGCTCCGAGCAGGACCTGTCCGGCCCGATCGTGGCGTTCTCCAAGCAGCTCAAGAACGGCATGGAAATGCGCGTCGAGGAGATCAACGCCGCCGGCGGCATCCACGGCAGGAAGCTGAAGCTCATCGTCGAGGACCACGGCTACGACCCGAAGAAGGCCGTGCTCGCCACCCAGAAGCTGGTGCAGAAGGACAAGATCTTCGCGATGGTCGGCTCGATCGGGACGGCGCCCGCGATGGCGGCGATGCCGATCCTGTTCGACAAGAACATCCCGCACCTCTTCCCGCTCACGGCGGCGCGCGAGATGTACGAGCCGCTGCACCGCCTCAAGTACTCGTTCGCCGCCACCTACTTCGACCAGATGCGCGCGGGGACCAAGTACATCGTCAAGCAGAAGGGCTACAAGAAGGTGTGCACGATGTACCAGGACGACGATTTCGGCCTGGAAGTCATGCGCGGCGCGGAGGCCGGCCTGAAGGAAATCAACATGGCGCTGGCCGAGAAGACGACCTTCAAGCGCGGCGCGACCGACTTCTCCTCGCAGGTGGCGAAGATGAAGAACGACGGCTGCGACTTCGTGGTCCTGGGCACCATCATCCGTGAAACCATCGGCGCCATCGCCACCGCCCGCAAGCTCGGCTGGGGCGTCGACTTCATGGGGTCCTCGGCCTCGTACACCGAGCTGATCCACAAGCTCGGCGGGCCGGCGATGAACGGCTTCTACTCCACCAACACCGTGAACGTGCCGTACATGGACGACGCCTCCAAGAACGTGCGCGACTGGGCGGTGAAGTACAAGGACAAGTTCAAGGAAGACCCGGCCGTGTTCTCGGTCTACGGCTACGAGGTGATCGAGCTCTTCGCGCGCATCGCCGAGAAGGCCGGGCCGAACCTGACGACCGACGCCTTCGTCGCCTCGATCGAGAAGTTCTCCATGCCGCGCGACATGTTCGGCGCCGACGAGATGTCGTTTTCCAAGACCCGGCACCTCGGGTCGAACCGGGCGAGGCTGTCGCAGATCGTGAACGGCAAGTGGGCGCCGGTCACCGACTACATCACCGAATGACCGGTGGCCGGAACGCGGCGGCGCTGCTCGCCGCCGCGCTGCTTGCGCTCGGCGGCTGCAGCGGGGCGCTGAGCGGGCTGCGGCCCGACCAGGAGCTGTACAAGTTCGAGTCCAGCGCCTCCGACGTCGAATTCGGCATGTCCAAGACCCGCGTCCAGTACGTCATGGGCGTGCCGAAGCGCCGGCTGTACGAAGGCAGCCAGGAGGCGTGGCAGTGGTGCCAGACGTCCAGCAACCCGGAGCGGGCCGACGCCTTCCTGACGGTCTATTTCTACGGGGCCCGGGTGGTGGGCATCCACACCTACGGCAACCGCGCCGAGGGCGAATGCGACAACTTCTTCCGGCAGCCGGAGTGGATCGCGGACCCGGACAAGGCCCTGGCGGCCAAGGTGCGGCGCAAGGGTTAGGCCGGCGGGCGGCCCGGACCGCCCCGCGATTGCCTAGCCGATCATGTAGGCCGCGCCGCCGGTCGCGATCAGCTGGCCGTCGTCGTTCACGAGTTCCATGTGGGTGACCGCGACGCGGCTGCCCATGCGCACCACGCGGCCGGTCGCAATAAAGTGCTTGCCGCGGCCCGGGCGCAGGTAATCGACCCTCAGGTCGATGGTGCCCATGTTGGGGAAGTCCGAGCCGTCCGCGCCCGGCGGTGCGGCGTGGACCAGCTTCATCATGATGGCGAGGCCGCCGACCACGTCCAGCGTCGCCGAGATCACGCCCCCGTGCAGGATCCTGCGCGAAGGGTTGCCGAGCAGGTCGGGCCGCATGTCGAAGCGCAGCGCCGGCGCGTCCGGGTCGAAGGACTCGAACTTGATGCCCAGCAGGTGGTTGAACGCAACGCGCTCCTCCATCACCTCGCGGAGGTATTCGCGGACTTTTGCGCTGATCTTCATTCGTCGACCTCCGCCACCCCGTGGGTGATCGCAAGTTCGCCGCGCGGCGTGCGCACGGCGAACTGCCATACGCCCGGTGCGCTGCGGCCATAGTCGAGCTCCAGCCGGTCTCCCGGGAACACCATGCCCCTGAAGCGTCCCGCGAGGCGCTTGAGCCGGCGCGGTTCGCCGCCGGCCGCTGCGTGCACCAAGGCCTGCCCCGCGAGCGCCCAGGTGCAGGTGCCGTGCAGGATGATGCCGGGCAACCCGATCGCCCGCGCCGCAGCGCGCTCGGTGTGGATCGGGTTCCAGATGGCGGCGCACTCCGAATAGCGGTGCGCGAGGCCCGGCACGGTCTCGAGCAGGATGCGCGCCGGGCCGGGGACGGCGACCTCCGCATCCGGACGCAGATCAGGGGGCTCCGCGTGCGTGGCCGGCCCGCCGTCCACCGTGTCGCGCAGGAACATCGCGCCGGTCCACGAACTCACCAGGGGCGTCCCGCTTGCCGAATCGAGGGTCTCGACGCAGCTCGTTACCAGCGCTCCGGCTCCCGTCTGCCGAACCTGGGCGATGCGTGCGCGCGTGACAACCTGCGCCCCGGCGCGGATCGGGCGGTGAAATCGCGAGTCCTGCAGGACGTGGATCGCGCCCCGCGGCGCTCCGGGTGCGCGGCCGATTGCGGCCTGGTACTCCGCGCCGCTCACCACGGGCCATTCGAGCGAGACGCAGAAGGCGGGATGGCCCAGGATGCCGCCCTCGCGCAGGTCGTCGAAATAGCACTCGTCCGTGGCGCCGATGCCCGCGGCGTAGGCCATGAGCTGCCGCGTGCTGACCGTGACGGTTGCGCAGCCCGATTCGCGTCCCGCCGCGCTTGCCGGAATCGCCATGGCTACCAGCCCAGCTGCCGCGCGGCGAGATCCTTCATGATCTCCTCCGCGCCGCCGCCTATGGTCATCACCTTCACCTCGCGGTAGACGCGCTCGGCCCGGGTGCCGCGGATGAATCCGGCGCCGCCCAGCGTCTGCACCGCCTCGTCCGCGCAAAACTGCATGGTGCGCGTGGCGAAGTTCTTCGTCATGCACAGCTGCGCAATCGCTTCGGCATCGCGCGGGGCCTGCGTGAGCTTCCATGCCGTGTCGTAGACCATGGCGCGCGCCGCGTGGATGCGCATCTGCATGTCCACCAGCTTGTGGCGGATGACCTGGTGCTCGACCAGCGCCTTGCCGAACGTCTGCCGTTGCTTGGCCCACTCCAGCGCGTCGTCGAGGCACACCTGCGCGAAGCCGACCGCGGCGGCCGACATGCCGAGGCGTTCGGCATTGAAGTTCTGCATGATGGTGCGAAAGCCGGTGTTCTCCTCGCCGATGAGGTTCTCCGCGGGCACCCGGCAGTCGTCGAAGCGCAGCGTTGCGGTGTCGGAGCACCACCAGCCCATCTTCTTCAGCTCGTGCCGCGTGAACCCCGGGCGGTCGCGCTCGATCAGCAGCAGCGAAACGCCGGCCGCGCCCGGGCCGCCGGTGCGCACGGCCACGGTGTAGTAGTCGGCGCGCATTCCCGAGGTGATGAAGGTCTTTTCGCCGTTCACCGCGTATTCGCCGCCCAGGCGCTTCGCGGTCGTCCTGAGGCGTGCCACGTCCGAGCCGCCGGAGGGCTCGGTGATCGCCAGCGCGCTGATCTTCTCGCCGGCGAGGATCGCGGGCAGCACGCGGCGCTTGAGTTCCTCGCTGCCGGCATTCGCCACCGGGGGTGCGCCTATGCTGTGCGAAAAGAGGCTCGCGTGCACGCCGCCGGAGCCGCCGAGTGCGATTTCCTCCGACAGCACGACGTGCATCAGGAGATCGGCCGGGGTGCCGCCGTATTCCTCGGGAAATCCGATACCGAGGAGTCCTGCCGCCGCGGCCTTGCGGTACATCTCGCGCGGGAACTCGCCGGCCTCGTCCCATTCGCCTGCGTGCGGCGCGATCTCGCGCGCGACGAACCGCTGCATCGTGAAGCGGAATGCCTCGTGTTCCTCGGTGAGTGCGGGATGGGCTTTCATGCGGGTACGAACTCCACCAGTAACTGGCCCGGCGACACCTGCGCGCCGCGCTCCACGTGCACGGCCGTGATGCGCGCTGCGGCAGGCGCGGCGAGGGTGTGCTCCATCTTCATCGCCTCCAGCACCACCAGCGCGGCCCCGGCGGCGACCGTGTCGCCCGCCTTCGCATGCACGGCGGCAACCTTTGCGTTCATCGGCGAAACCATCCGGCCGTCCGCCGCGCCCAGGGCGGTCCGCTCCGGCGGGTCCATCGTCGCGTCGCGCCAGGACCAGGATATCCCGTCGAGCAGGAAGTGCAGGGTTACGTCATCCAGCACATGCGGGATGCCGGCCGTGTCCGCTTCCGCCGGACGTGCGGCATTGCTCCAGCCTGCCCATTCGCCAAAGCCAGCGGCCGCGGCGCGGCATTGCGCATACAGAGCCCGTGCGATCGATTGCACGCGCTCATCCGGCTGGGGCAGCCGCCACGCGGCAAAACGGTCCGCGAGCAGGCTCGTGGTGGCCCCGCCGGCCGCAAACACCTCGTCGCGCAGGACTGCGGCCAGGAACGCGGCATTGTTCGGCACGCCGAGCGCCGCAGTCCGGTCGAGCGCGGCGGCCAGCCGCAGGCGCGCCTCGTCCCGCGTGGTGCCATGCGCGACGATCTTGGCCATCATCGAGTCGTAATGAGGCGGAATGACCGCGCCGGATTCCAGGGCGTGCTCCACGCGCACGCCTTCCGGCGCCTGCCACAGCGCGACAGTTCCCGCCTGCGGCAGGAACCCCTGCGCCGGGTCTTCCGCGCACAGGCGCACTTCGATGGCGTGGCCGGAGAAATGAATGTCTTCCTGCTCGAACCCGAGCGGTTCGCCTGCGGCGATCCGCAGCTGCCATTCCACCAGGTCCAATCCCGTCACCATTTCGGTCACCGGGTGCTCGACCTGCAGGCGCGTGTTCATCTCCATGAACCAGAATTCGCCGGCGCCGTCCCGCTTCACATCGACCAGGCACTCGACCGTCCCCGCGCCCGCGTAATGCATCGACCGCGCTATGCGGATCGCTGCCGCGCCGAGCCTCGCGCGCAATGCCGCATCGACGGCAGGCGACGGCGTTTCCTCGACGAGCTTCTGGTGGCGGCGCTGCACCGAGCAGTCGCGCTCGCCCAGGTGCACGATGTTGCCGTGCGTATCGGCCAGCAGCTGCACCTCGATGTGGCGCGGCGCCTCCACCGCGCGCTCGAGGATCACGCGGCCGTCGCCGAATGCGGCCTGCGCCTCGGATTTCGCGGTAGCGAGCAGGGCGGGCAGTTCCGCGGCGGTGCGCGCGAGGCGCATCCCGCGTCCGCCGCCGCCGGCCACGGCCTTGATCATGACCGGGAATTCGACCTTCCCGCCTTCCTCGAAACTTTCCAGCGTCGGCACATCGGCGCCC
>JAFEDL010000115.1:2287-7613 GCA_018241645.1 Pseudomonadota bacterium | reverse complement strand
GGTGGTGTTCATCTACCTCACGCCGTGCTTCACCGCGATCGGCCTCGCCTGGTTCGTGCCCGGCGAGCGCATGAACGGCCGGCAATGGGCCGGGGTGCTGCTGGCGTTCGGCGGGCTGGTGCTGGCGTTCGCCGACGGGTTCTCCTCCTCGCGCGGCACGCTGCTGGGCGATGCGTTCGGGCTGGTCGCCGGCCTCTTCTGGGCGGCCACCACGGTGCTGATCCGCGCCACGAAGCTCTCGGGCATCAGTGCGGCCAAGACGCTCTTCTACCAGCTCGCGGTGTCGGCGGTGATGCTGGCCCTGCTGGCCGTGATCCTGCGCGAGCCCGGCGTCACGAAGCTCACGCCGACCGTGGTCGCCAGCCTCGTCTACCAGTGCGTGATCGTGGCCTTCCTGAGCTACCTCGGCTGGTTCTGGCTGCTGACCCGCTACCTCGCCTCGCGGCTGTCGGTGTTCTCGTTCCTCACGCCCCTGTTCGGCGTGGCCGCCGGCGTGCTGCTGCTCGGCGAGCCGGTGACGGCGACTTTCCTCGGCGCGGCCCTGCTGGTGGGCGCCGGGATCTTCCTGGTGAACACGCCGGGAAAATGAACCGTCATCGCCCGTCCCGGTCGAACGTTGTTCGGGGGATGGATCCACTGGGAGTCTCGAAATGAAGAAGATCACACTCGCCGCCCTGGCGGCAGTCCTGCTGGCCGGATGCGCCGCGGTCCAGCAGCGCCCGGTCCTTTACCCGAACGCCAGGCTCAAGCAGGTGGGCGAGGCGGCGGCGCAAAGGGACGTGGACGAATGCGTTGCGATGGCCGAGCGGGCCGGCGCGTCCTCGGGCGGCAGTTCCGCCGCCCGCGGCGGCGTGCAGGGCGCCGCGGTGGGCGGGGCGGCGGCAGCCGTAGGCAGCCTGATCCGCGGCCGCAACGTCCTCAGCGACGCGGCGGCCGGCGCGGCTGTGGGCGGCACTGCGGGGGCCGTGGGCGGGGCCTTCCACGACGGCGAAGGCAGCCCGGTATTCCGCAATTTCGTCGGCCGGTGCCTCGCCGAACGCGGCTACGACGTGATCGGCTGGAAGTAGCCGCCGCGCCTGGATTGTACCGGTACCGGTACATCCGCTGACCGGGGAGCGGCTCCTGGAGCCGTTCTCCGCAAACCAAAGTCCGGGATTCAGGCCCTCAGGCGAGCGCCTTGCCGACGATCTCGGCCACGTCGCGCGACAGCCCGTCGGTGGCGAGGATCCGCTCCAGCGCGGCCTTCGAGTGGGCTTGGCGGCCCGCATCGAACTTCTTCCAGCGGTCGAAGCACCGCGCCACGCGCGCGGCCACCTGCGGGTTCAGCTTGTCGATCGCGATGACCTGGTCGGCGGCGAAAGCGTAGCCGCCGCCGTCGGCCGCATGGAAGCGCACGTGGTTGGCCGCCACGAAGGCGCGGATCAGCGAGTAGATCTTGTTCGGGTTCCGGATGTCGAAGGCCGGGTGCGCGGTGAGGCGCTTCACCTCGGCCAGCGTGCCGGGCAGCCGCGAAGTGGCCTGCACGGCGAGCCACTTGTCCACCACCAGCGGCTCGTCCTTCCAGCGCGCGTAGACCGACTCGAGCGCCTGCGTGCGCTCCGGGCAGTCGGTGTTGGCCAAGAGCGTCAGCGCGGCCATCGCGTCGGTCATGTTGTCGGCGGTCTCGAACTGCTTCACGCACAGCGCGCGGACCTCGGCGTCGTCGAGCTCCATCAGCACGCCGAGGCACAGGTTCCTGAGCGAGCGTTTTCCCGCGGAGGCAGCGTCCGGGGAATAGGGGCCGCTGATGCTCATCGAGCGGTAGGCCGCGAACAGCTCCTCGCGCAGCGCGCCGGCCAGCTGGCGGCGCAGGCCGTTGCGGGCCGCGTGCAGCGCGTCCGGGTCCACCACGTCCATCTGCTCGGCGAGCGTGGTCTCCGAAGGCAGGCCCAAGGCCTCGGCGGCAAACGCCGGGTCGCCGGCCGCATCCTTCAGCACGCGCGCCCAGGCGTCGATGAACGAGCGGGGCGCGGCCTTGGGGCCGCCGAGCAGGAGGCCCGTCGCGAGGCGCTGGCCCGCTTCCCAGCGGTTGAAGGCGTCGGAGTCGTGCGCCATCAGGTGCGCGAGCTCGGCCTCGGTGTACGGGTACTTGGCGATCACCGGCGCGGAGAAGCCGCGCAGGATCGAAGGCACCGGCGCGGCAGGAATGTCCTCGAACACGAATTTCTCTTCGGCCGCCTTCACCGACAGCATTTTCGCGGCGAGGTCCGTGCCGTCCGGCCCGACGAGGCCTACGGCGAAGGGGATGTGGAACGGCAGCTTGGTGTCCTGCCCGGGGGTGGGCGGGCACGACTGCTTCACCGTCAGCGTGTAGCGCTTCGCGGCCGCGTCGTATTCGCCGGTGACGTCGAGCACGGGCGTGCCGGCCTGGTCGTACCAGCGCTTGAACTGGGTGAGGTCGATGCCGGAGGCGTCCTGCATCGCCGCGACGAAGTCGTCGGTGGTCACCGCCTGGCCGTCGTGGCGCTCGAAGTACAGGTCCATGCCTTTGCGGAAGTTCTCCGCCCCGAGCAGCGTGTGCTGCATGCGCACGACTTCCGCCCCTTTCTCGTACACGGTCACCGTGTAGAAGTTGCGGATTTCCATGTACGACTGCGGCCGCACCGGGTGGGCCATCGGGCCGGCGTCCTCGGGGAACTGGGCGGCGCGCAGCGCGCGCACCTCCTGGATGCGCTGCACCGGGCGCGAGTACATGTCGGCGCCGTACTCCTGGTCGCGGAACACGGTGAGGCCTTCCTTGAGCGAGAGCTGGAACCAGTCGCGGCAGGTGACGCGGTCGCCGGTCCAGTTGTGGAAGTACTCGTGCGCCACCACGCGGTCGATGTTCTGGTAGTCGATGTCGGTGGCCACGTCGGGCCGCGCCAGCACGTACTTGGTGTTGAAGATGTTGAGGCCCTTGTTCTCCATCGCGCCGGAGTTGAAGTCGCCCACCGCCACGATCATGTACTGGTCGAGGTCGAGCTCTAGGCCGAACACCTCCTCGTCCCACTTCATCGAGCTCTTGAGGCACTGCATCGCGAAGCCGCACTGGTCGAGCTTGCCGGGTTCCACGTAGATCGCGAGGCGCGCCTGGCGCCCGGACCTGGTGACGAAAGCGTCCTCGAGCATCTCGAGCCTCGCCGCCACCATCGCGAACAGGTAGGAAGGCTTGGGGTGCGGGTCGACGAACTTCGCCCAGTGGCGGCCGCCACGCTGCTCGCCGGAGCCGACCAGGTTGCCGTTGGACAGCAGCACCGGGTACTTCTCCTTGTCGGCGCGCACGGTGACCGTGTACTTCGCCATCACGTCCGGGCGGTCGAGGAACCAGGTGATGCGCCGGAAGCCCTCGGCCTCGCATTGCGTGACGAAGCCGGACTTGGTCGCGTAGAGCCCCTCGAGCTTGGTGTTCTTCTGCGGCACGATGACCACCACGGTCTCGAGCTTGAAGCTGTCGGGCGGGTTCGGGATGGCGAGCTGCGTGTCATCTACCGTGTAGGCCTCCGGGGCGAGCTTCTTCCCGTCGATCGCGATCGACTGCAGGGTAAGCTCGTCGCCGTTCAGCACCAGCGGCGCCGCCTTGTCCGCGGCATCGGGGTTGCGGCTGAGCATCAGCCGGGCGCGGACGATCGCGTCCTCGTCGCGGATCTCCACGTCGAGCTCGACGGTCGAGACCAGGAACGCGGGCGGCGTGTAGTCCTTGAGGTGGATGGTCTTGGGAGTGGGTTCGCGCATGGGGGTCTGGCCTGACGTGCCGGGAGAGGGCGAATTCTACCGGGTAGCGCCCCCCTAGTCGGCTGCTTTCTCCAGCATCAGCCGGAATTGCATCAGCTCGTCCGCGTTCAGGTCGGAGACCGCCCAGTAATTCATGCCGCCGCCGGCCCAGTGCAGCAGGTGGAAGCCCTGGCGCTCGATCCGGCGCAGCGGCGCGTCGCCCGCGGCCGGCCACACGAACAGGTTGATCAGGTGCTGGCGGTGCCGGTAGACGAGTGCCGCAACCGGCTGGCGGTCGAGGTAGTCCAGCCGCCCGCCGACCAGCGCGAATCCCTGCGCCGTCAGGTCGAACACCGGCGGGGAGAAGTCGAGCTTGCCCGCGAACCAAGGCTTCACGGTGTGGCGGTCGGAAGAAGCCACGTCCGAGGCATGGTCGACCATCAGCGCGCGCACGTGGCCGGCCACCACGTCGTCGGCCAGCCGGTCGTCGGCATTGGGCAGGGTCAGGAACATGCCGAGGCCGAGCGCCAGCACGCACAGGGCCGCGACGGCCGAGCTGACCCAGGCGATGTTCCAGCGCCAGCCGCTGCGCGGGATTTCGGCGGGGTCCTCCGGCAGCGAGGCGAGGATGCGCGCGGCGAGCCGCGGCGGGGCGGCGTGGTACTTCGCCTCGCCCTTGATGCGCTCGCGCAGCTGCATTGCCTCCTGCGCTTCCTGCGTTTCCTCAGCGTCCATTGCCATCCTCCTTCGCCAGCAGCGCGGCGAATTCCTTCCTCGCGCGCGACAGGCGCGACATGACCGTCCCCACCGGGATGCCCGCGACCTGCGCGATCTCCCGGTAGGACAGGTCTTCCATTTCACGCAGCACCAGCACCTCTCGGAACTCGACCGAAAGCTTCTTGAGGGCGGCATTGACCTGGCCGCGCTCGTCCTTGCGCGCGAGCTGCGCCTCCGGGCCGTCGGAGTGCGCGCCGGCATGCCGCTCCTCGTCGTATTCGCGCGTGGCCGAGGAAGCGCGGCCGTCCTCCAGCCAGCTCATCGCCGTGTTGCGCACGATGGTGAGCAGCCAGGCGCGGCCGTGGTTGCCGCGGAAGCCGTCGAAGAAGCGGAACGCGCGCAGGTACGCCTCCTGCACGACGTCCTCGCCGTCCTGGTCGCTGTGCGTCAGCCACCGGGCGAGGTTGTAGGCCGCGTCCAGGTGGGGCAGCACCACTGCCTCGAAGCGCCGCGTCTTGCTTGCGTCCAACCTGGGCCTCCTCCCTCCGGGGTATACCGCCATGGGGCCGGTTTTATTCCCGGGAATAAACCGGGACGCATCCCGGTACAGCAGCCTACAGGCCGTTCCACCCCCCGACAAGGAGACCACCATGCAGCAAGGCATCGATCGTCGCGAGTTCCTCAAACTGGCAGGCTTGGGCGGGGCGGTCTTCGCCTCGGGCCTGTACCCGATGGCCGCGCGGGCGCAGGCCGCGGAGGATTTCTACTTCGTGCAGCTCTCGGACACGCACTGGGGGTTCGAGGGGCCGCCCAATCCCGACGCGAAGGTGACGCTGAAGAAGGCGGTGGCCGCGGTGAACTCGCTCGCCCAGCAGCCCGA
>JAFEDL010000115.1:0-2228 GCA_018241645.1 Pseudomonadota bacterium | reverse complement strand
ATCGTCTCCGGGCTGAATGTGAAGACCGTGCGCTTCATGCCCGGCGAGCACGACGCCTCGCTCGACAACGGCAAGGCCTACCAGGAGTTCTTCGGCAAGACGCACTACACCTTCGACCACAAGGGCGTGCACTTCATCGCGCTCGACAACGTCTCCGACCCGGGCGCGAGCATAGGCGAGGAGCAGCTGGCGTGGCTGGCCGGCGACCTGAAGCAGCTCGCCCCCGACCAGCGCATCGTGGTGATGACGCACCGGCCGCTGTTCGACCTCTACCCGCAGTGGGACTGGGCCACCAAGGACGGCGACAAGGCCATGGCGCTGCTGATGCCGTACCCGAACGTGACCGTGTTCTACGGCCACATCCACCAGGAGAACCACCACACCACCGGGCACATCGCGCACCATTCGGCCAAGTCGCTGATCTTCCCGCTGCCCGCGCCGGGCTCGCAGCCCAAGCGCACGCCGCTCGCCTGGAACCCGGCCGAGCCCTACAAGGGGCTGGGATTCCGCGAGATCGGCGCGAAGAAGACGGAGCTCGCAGTCACCGAATTTCCCGTGCAGAAAGGCTGATCCATGAATCGAAGGGCTTGGCTGGCCGCCGCGGCTGCAGCAGTCGCGGCGGGGTGCGGGGGTGCGCTCGTGGCGGACCGCCCGTCCGTGCGGGTGGTGCAGATCCACACCAAGAAGTTCGTGTTCGTCCCGAACCATATCGCGCTGAAGAAGGGGGAGCCGGTGATCCTCGAGTTCGTGGCGGACGACATCACGATGGGGTTCCGCGCGCCCGACCTCGGGCTGCGCACGGAAGTGCACCCCGGCATGGTCACGCGGCTGCCGTTCACCCCGCAGAAGGCGGGCAAGTTCGACTTCTACTGCGACATCTTCTGCGGCGACGGCCACGAGGAGATGGACGGGGAGATCGTCGTGACGTAGCGGCCTGCGGCCGCATGGCCCGTTCCGCGGCGGGCAGCGATAATATCCGCTGTCGCCCAACGCCAGGATCCCGCCATGACCAAGTTCGCCCTCGGCCAGTCCGTGACCCGGATCGAAGATGCCGCGCTGCTGCGCGGCGCGGGCCGCTATGCCGACGATGTGCAGGTCGCGAACGCCGCGCATGCTTCGATCGTGCGCTCGCCGCACGCCCACGCGAAGATCCGGGGCATCGACACCGCCGCCGCGAAGCAGGCGCCGGGCGTGCTCGCCGTGCTGACGGGCGAGGACGTCGCGAAGGACAAGCTCGGCGACATGCCGTGCCTCGTGCCGGTGACCAATATCGACGGCACGCAGCGCGGCGACACGCCGCGGCCGATCCTCGCCCGCGACCGCGTGCGCCACGTGGGCGATCCGGTGGCGGTTGTGGTGGCGGAGACGCTCGCGCAGGCGCGGGATGCCGCTGAACTGGTGGAGGTCGACTACGAGGCGCTGCCGTGCGTGGTCGACACGAAGGCCGCGATCCAGCCGGGCGCCCCGCTGGCGTGGGACAAGATTGCAGGCAACCTGTGCTTCGACGTCGCGGGCGGCAACGGCAAGGAAGGCGTGGAGGCGGCATTTTCCAAGGCGAGCCACGTGACGCGGCTGGAACTGGTCAACAACCGCCTCGTTGCCAACCCGATGGAGCCGCGCGCGGCGCTGGCCGACTACGACGCCGCCACGGACCGCTCCACCCTGTACACGCCGAGCCAGGGCCCGCACGTGATCTACGACCAGCTGGCCGACATGGTGCTGAAGATCGGCAAGGACAAGCTGCGCGTGCTGTCGGGCAACGTCGGCGGCGGGTTCGGCATGAAGATCTTCCTGCATCCCGAGCAGCCGATCGTGGTGTGGGCCTCGCGGAGACTCAAGCGCGCGGTGCGCTGGACGGGCGACCGCAGCGAGAGCTTCCTGTCCGACGTGCAGGGCCGCGACAACCTCTCGGTGGCCGAGCTCGCGCTGGATGCGAACGCAAAGTTCCTCGCATTGCGCGTCACCACCTGGGCCAACATGGGCGCGTACCTGTCGAACTACGCGCCGTTCATCCCGCAGCTCGCCGTGCCGATGCTCTCGGGCGTCTACCGGATCCCGGCGATCTACGCCAACATCAAGGGCGTGGTCACCAACACGGTGCCGGTGGATGCCTATCGCGGCGCGGGCAGGCCGGAGGCGATGTACCTGGTGGAACGCGTGATCGACCAGGCCGCGCGCGAACTGAAGCTCGCCCCCGACGAACTGCGCCGCCGCAACTTCATCCCGCC
>JAFEDL010000114.1 GCA_018241645.1 Pseudomonadota bacterium | reverse complement strand
CATGGACCCGGGCCTGACGCCCGAGGTCATCGGCATCTACCAGGCGCTCTGGTCCGCGGGCGAGCTCAGCATGCGGTCGGTGGTCATGCCGCTCGCGGATTCGAGCCGCCCGCTGGAGGAAGTGCTAGGCGGCCTCGCTTCAAGTCCGGCGCGCACCGGTTTCGGCGACGCGCGCCTGAAGCTGGGCGGCGTGAAGGTATTTTTCGACGGCGCCGCGACGTTCGGCACCGCGCTGATGCGCGAGCCCTTCCCCGACGAAAAGTGCAACTGCGGCATCCAAGTGACGCCCACCGAGTCGTTCCGGCGCATCGCCCGCCTCTGCGCGCAGCGGGGCTGGTCGATGGGCGTGCATGTCGTCGGCGGCAGGGCGATCGACATCGCGCTCGAAGTGTTCGCCGAGATCGACCGCGAGCATCCGATCCGCGACCTGCGCTTCTGCCTGATCCACGCCTACCTCTGGCCGAGCCGGGAGAACATCGCGCGCGCCGCCAGCCTGGGTGTCGTGGTCGCCACCCAGCCATCGATGCAGTACACGTTCGGTCCGGTGCTGCTGAAGCGCTTCGGCGCCGTGCTGATGTCGAAGGCGACGCCGGTGCGGGCCTGGCTCGACGGCGGGGTGACGGTAGGCGGCGGCTCGGACTCGCCGATCACGCCCTTCCCGCCGCTCCTCGGCCTCTGGCAGGCGCGCACCCGGCACATCGCGGGCTCGGAAGAGCCCTTGGGGCGCGAGGAAGCGGTGAGCGGCGAGGAAGCGCTGGCGATGTACACGAGCAACGCTGCCTTTGTCAGCTTCAGCGAGCACGAGCGCGGGGTGCTGCGCCCGGGTCTCCTGGGCGACTGGACAGCGCTGTCGGTCGATCCGGTCGCCTGCGACGCCGAGGCGCTGCGCGCGGCGAGCGTGGCCGCTACCGCAGTCGGCGGCGAACTGGTGCACGGCGGCTGACATGCCCGGACCTGCCTTGGTCACGCGGGTGCGCAGCGCGCTTGTCCGCACGCGGGCGAGCGGCGCCGTCCTGATCGCGCTGCTCCTGGGCCTCTGGCAGTACTCGGCCTACCACTGGGTGTCGAGCCCCAACTGGCCGCCGGTCACGCAGATCGCCCGGGCGCTCGGCGCCGGATTCGCCTCCGGCGAACTCCCGGAGGTGTTCGGCTCGAGCCTCTATCGGATGCTTTCGGGTTACGCGCTCGGCGTGTGCGCGGCCCTCGTCGTCGGATTGCTCATGGCCAGCGTGCGCGTGGTGCACGCTGCGCTGGAACCGACGGTCGAACTGCTGCGGCCGATCCCGGTCCCCGCGATCATCCCGCCGCTCATCCTGCTGCTCGGAGTGGACGATGCGATGAAGATCTTCATCGTCGCGTTTTCGGCCTTCTTCCCGGTGCTCGTCAACACGATCGCCGGCGTGCGCGCGGTGGACCACGTGGCCGTCGATGCCGCCCGAACCTTTGGCGTGGGCAGGATGCGCACGGCGCTGCGCGTGGTTCTCCCGGCGAGCATGCCTTACATTCTTGCCGGCATGCGCGTGAGCCTGGCCCTGGCCCTGATCGTCACCGTGGTTGCCGAAATGATCGCCGGATCAGCCGGGGTCGGCTACTTCATCATGACCATGCAATACGCCATGCGCGCAAGCGACATGTATGCCGCGATCGTCCTGCTTGCCGCGCTCGGCTACGGGCTGAACCGCGGGTTCCTCGCGATCGAGCGGCGCGTGCTGCACTGGTACCACCTGTAAGGGAGGCGCCACGCACAGGACCCGCGTGCGCGCGGCGCGGCCGGATGTCGGGCTGTGGCGACAGCTTGGTGCACCGCGGGTGTGAATTCTTTCCTTTGGATGCTTGCGGGCCGAACCGTAGGCTGAATGCCCGTTTTAACAAGAACCAAGGAGTTCGACATGCGCACAGCCCTCGCAGTCTTAGCAGTGTTTTCCGCCTGCGCTATGACCGCCCAGCCGGCCATCGCCAAGGACGAGAAGAACCAGGCCTTCGCCGCGCTGGACAAGAATTCGGACGGCGCGCTCAGCCGCGAAGAGGCGTCCGCGGACAAGGAAGTCGCCAAGCGCTTCGCGAAGTTCGACGCCAACAGGGACGGCAAGCTTTCCGAGGACGAGTACAGCAAGGCGATGCAGGACAACGACAAGCGCGTCCTCGCCGACAGCGCAATCACCACCAAGGTCAAGGGCGAGCTGCTGATCACCAAGGGCATCCCCTCGACGTCCATCTCGGTGGAAACCTACGAGGGCCGCGTGCAGCTGTCCGGGTTCGTCGACAAGAAGGAGCAGGTGGCCGCGGCGGGCAAGGTCGCCGCGGCGGTATCCGGCGTGCACGCGGTCCAGAACGATTTGAAGGTGAAGTAGCGCGCCGCGGCGGCGCTGGGGTAAATTAGCGGGATGGCCCCGCGCTTCCTGCGTCGTTTGTTTTCCTCCCCGAAGGACGAACTCGGCCTCCTGGCCGAGTCGCTCCTTTCGGAGCGCGGCGAGGCTTCGGGCGTGGCGCTCGCCCGGGAACTGCTCACCGCCTATTCGGCAGCGTCGGAAGAAGTGAAGCTGCAGTTCCTGCTGCAGCTTGCCCAGCGCTTCGGCGCCGACCTCAAGAGGATCGACCAGGAGATCAAACGCTACGCAGCCGCGCCGGGGCCGGAGCAGGCGCGCGAGCTGCACGAGGCGGCCGAATCCAGGCTGCAGGAACTCCTGCGCCGGGTGAACCTCGCGCCCGGCGGCACCGCAGTGCTGGTCCGCATGCGGGAGGACGTGCTGCGCAATTGTGCCAGGTACCCGGAACTGAAACCGGTCGACGCGGATTTCCGGCACCTGTTCGTGTCCTGGTTCAACCGGGGATTCCTCGTGCTGCGCCCCATCGACTGGTCGACGCCGGCGGCGATCCTCGAAAAGATCATCCAGTACGAGGCGGTCCACGAGATCAACGGGTGGTCGGAGCTGCGCGGCCGGCTCGACCCGGCCGACCGCCGCTGCTTTGCGTTCTTTCATCCCGCGCTGGCCGACGAGCCGCTGATCTTCGTCGAGGTCGCCCTGACCCGGGCTCTGCCGGAAGCGATCGCGCCGCTGCTCGCGCCAGCACGCGCGCCGCTGGACCCGAAACGCGCCACGACCGCGGTCTTCTATTCGATCTCCAACTGCCAGCCGGGGTTGCAGGGCGTGTCCTTCGGCAATTTCCTGATCAAGCAGGTGGTGGAGGAACTCCGCCGCGACATGCCCCACCTGAAGACCTTCGTCACGCTTTCCCCGGTGCCCGGATTCCGGCAATGGCTCCAGCGCGACGCAAAGGCAGTGTTCTCTGCCTCGGAGTTCGAATCGTTCAAGGCACTCGACCGGCCCGGCTGGCACGAATCCGCGGAAACGGCCAGGACGCTCCAGCCCCTCCTGCAGCGGGCAATCGGAACCTACCTCCTGGAGGCGAAGCACTCCTCCGGCAAGCCGCGCGACCCCGTGTCCCGCTTCCACCTGAACAACGGCGCCAGCCTGGAGCGGGTGAACTGGCTCGGGGACGTTTCGCCCAAGGGCCTGCGCGAGGCGGCCGGGTTCATGGTCAACTACCTCTACGACCTCGACGAGATCGAGGAGAACCACGAGAACTTCGCGCACGGCGGCGCGATCGCGGCATCCCGCCATGTGCGCAACCTGCTGCGCGCAAAGCGACCCGTCCCGGCCAAATCCTGAACCGGATTTCGCGGATAATCGCGGCCTGACGAAACCCAGCGCAAGGAATCACCCACCATGGCCGGACCCCTCTCGCACATCCGCGTACTCGACCTTTCCCGCGTGCTCGCCGGCCCGTGGGCCGGGCAGAACATGGCCGACCTGGGGGCCGAAGTCATCAAGGTGGAGCGCCCCAGGATCGGCGACGACTCGCGCGCCTTCGGGCCGCCCTGGGTCAAGGACCGGGAAGGCAAGGACACCCGGGACTCGGCCTATTTCACTTCTGCCAACCGCGGCAAGAAGTCCGTTTCGGTGAACCTGTCCAGGCCCGAGGGCCAGGCGATCGTGAAGGAACTGGCGCGCATCAGCGACGTGCTGATCGAGAACTACAAGTTCGGCGACCTCGCGCGGTACGGCCTGGGCTACGACGACCTCAAGGCGATCAACCCGCGCCTGATCTACTGCTCGGTGACCGGCTTCGGCCAGACCGGGCCGTACCGCGAGCATCCCGGGTACGACTTCATGGTGCAGGGCATGGGCGGCATGATGAGCGTCACCGGCGAGCCGGACGGTGCACCTGGCGGCGGGCCGCAGCGCGCGGGCGTCCCGGTGGCCGACATCATCACCGGCATGTACGCTTCGATCGCGATCTGCGCGGCGCTCGCCCACCGCGCCGAGACCGGCACCGGCCAGCACCTCGACCTCGCGCTGCTCGACTCGCAGATCGCGCTGCTCGCCTACCAGAACACCAACTACTTCTCGACCGGCGTGCCGCCCAAGCGCATCGGCAACCTGCACCCCAACATCGTCCCGTACCAGCCGTTCAAGACCTCGGACGGCGACGTGATCCTCGCCTGCGGCAACGACAACCTGTACCGCAAGTTCTGCGAGGCGGCCGGCTGCGGGCAGTACATCGACGACCCGCGCTTCGCCACCAACGGCAAGCGGGTCGAGAACCGCGTCGAGCTCACGCGCCTGCTGCAGGAGGTATTCTCCAGGCGCACCACGCGCGAGTGGGTCACGGTGCTCGAGGCGGCCGGCGTGCCCAACGGCCCGATCAACACCCTGGCCCAGGTCTACGAGGAGCCGCAGGTGAAGGCGCGCGGCATCCGCGTGGAGATGGACCATCCGGTGGCGGGCAAGCTGTCCACGGTGGCGAGCCCGATGCGCTTTTCGGCCACGCCGGTGGAGTACAGGGTGCCGCCGCCCCTGGTCGGCCAGCACACCGACGAGATCCTGCGCAAGCTGCTGGGCAGGAGCGATGCCGACATCGCCGCCCTGCGCGCGGCGGGAATCCTCTAGGACAGCAGCAGGATCAGGTACATCGCCGCGGCGCTCGCGATGACGCCGGCGAAGAGGTTCTTCTTCGTGAAAAGGAAGTAGGCGGCGAGCGCAAAGCCCGTCGCAGCCAGCCTCTGCCAGAGCGCCGTGTGCTCGAGTGCGCCCGAGGGGATCAGCACGACGCGGCTGATCAGCCCTGCGAGCATCGCGAATGCGACACAGCCGATCCAGGCGAACAGCTCGCTCTCGGGACGGACCCGCGCGGACACCGCGACGCCGAGGCCCCTCCAGACATAGGTGCCCAATCCGCAGGCGATGGCGAGCAGGGTGTATTCGCTCATCGCTGCAGGCCCCCCTTTTTCCACATGCGGTGCGCCGCGTAGGCAAGCGTCCCGCCCACGAACCCGGCCACGATCACGCTCCACTGGGGCGCGACGAAGTGCATGAGCGGTCCGGCCACCGCACCGATCACGATCGCGAGGTACCCCCGCGCGTCATTCGTGCCGCCGGCCAGCAGCAGCAGGAAGTACATCGGGCTCATGAACACGAACGCGAGCTTCGCCATCGGCGGCAGCAGGTCGCCGGCCAGGTAGCCGAGGGCGGTCGAGGCCAGTGCCGATGCCATCAGGACGGCGATGAAGCCGAAGAAGTAGCCCAGCCTGCGCTCGGCGGGCATGTCCGGGAACCTGGCCATCGTCCAGGCCCAGCCGGTCATCGCCACGAACTGCGCGGCGGCGTAGTAGTGGACCGGCCTGCCGCGGGCTTCCCGCAGCAGCGGCATCATCACCACGGTCATCGGCAGGAAGCGCGCCCCGGAGAACACGACCGTGAGGAACACGGCAAGGAACGGGGCGCCGAGCGTGTGCATTTCCACGAGGATCAGCTGCCCGGGCAGGGCCCAGATCAGCAGTGTCGACAGCAGGGTGCCGGCCAGCGAGAGCCCGTGCCCCGCGGCCAGCGCGCCGAACCCGACGTACCCGGCGGCGAGCACCATCGCCGGGATCCCGGCCGCGTGCAGCAGTCCTTGACGAAAGCCGCTGCGCGCCGGGGAGGACATCAGTTATCGATCTTGGCGCCCGAATCCTTGACGACCTTGGCCCACTTGGCGATCTCGGAATTCAGGTATTTGCCGAACTGCTCGGGCGGCTGGCCGCCGGCCTCGGCGCCCTGCTGCACCCAGTATTCCTTGATGTCCGGCAGGGCAAGCGCCTTGACCGTTTCCGCGTATATCCGGTCGACGATTTCCTTCGGGGTCCCTTTCACCGCCCAGAGCGCGTACCAGGTGGTCACGTCATAACCCGGGATGCCCGCCTCCTGCAGGGTGGGCACGTCCGGGATCAGCGGCGCGCGCTTCGTGGTGGTGACCGCGAGCGGGCGCAGCTTGCCGGCCCTGATCTGCGTCGCCGCCGTGCCCATGCCGTCGAATGCGAAGTCGACCTGCCCCGCGATCAGGTCCTGCATCATCGGCCCCGCCCCCTTGTAGGGCACGTGGGTCAGCTTCGTGCCGGTGATGGTCTTGAACAACTCGACCGCGAGGTGGTGGGAGGTGCCGTTGCCGGCCGAGCCGAAGTTGAGCTTGTTCGGGTTGGCCCTGGCGTAATCGATGAACTCCTTCATCGACTTGAACGGGAGCCTTGCGTTCACCACGACCACGTTCGGCACGTAAGCCACCACCGTCACCGGGAGGAAGTCCTTCTCGATGTTGTAGGGCAGTTTGGCGTAGAGGCTCTCGGCGATCGCGTGGTGCACGGCGCCCATGAAGAACGTGTATCCGTCCCCCGGGCGGCGGGCGGCATTCGCCGCGCCCACGGTGCCGCCCGCGCCGGCAACGTTTTCGACGATGACCTGCTGGCCGAGCGCGGTCGAGTATTTCAGGGCCAGCGGGCGGGCGAAGGCATCCACCCCTCCGCCCGGAGCAAACGGGTTGACGATCGTTATGGGTTTGCTCGGCCAGGCCTGCGCGTGGGCGAGGGTGCCCGCTGCTGCCATGCAGAGTCCCGCGGCAAATCCCGCCGCGCAAAATAGCGTCTTGTTCATGTCTTCTCCCAAGGTAACCCGCAGCTCGTTCCGGCTGCTGGGGCGCGCAATATTAGCAGAGCGGCAAGCCGGTCAGCGGCCCTTGAAATCCGGCTTCTGCTTGGCGAGGAACGCCTTGTAGCCGATGCGGTAGTCCTCGGTGTCGAAGCAGGCGTACCCCTCGTCGCGCTCGGCCTGGGTGAGGGGGCGGGGATCGGCCAGGCGCCGTGCGAACCGCTTGTGCCAACGGGCCACCAGCGGCGCGCCGGCAGCGATGCGGCGCGCCGCCACCATGGATTCCTCCTCGACCCTGTCGTCGGGCACGACGCGGTTGACCAGCCCCTTTTCCTGCGCCTCGGCCGCGCCGAACACCCGTCCTTCGAGGAGGATCTCCAGCGCCGTCGCGCGGCCCACCAGGTCGATGAGCGCGGCCATCTCCCCGTATGCGACCACCAGGCCCAGCTTGTTGATGGGGATGCCGAAGCGGCTCGATTCGCCGCAGATCCGCAGGTCGCATTGCGAGGCGACCTCCAGCCCGCCGCCGACACACGCGCCGTGGATCATGGCCAGCGTCGGATGGCGGCACTCGTGCACCGCGCGCATGGTGCCGTCGATCTTGTCGCCGTATTCCTTGGCCACCCGGGCGTTGGCGCGGGTGGTCTCGAACTCGGAGATGTCGGCGCCGGCGGCAAACGCCTTTTCCCCGGCGCCGCGCAGGACGATGACGCGGAGCGAATCGTCTGCGTCGAGCTCGCGCATGACCTCCCCCAGGCGCGCCCACATCCCGTAGGACATCGCATTCAGCTTTTCGGGGTTGTTCAGGACGACTGTCGCGATGTCGGCGTCGCGTGTGAAATAGACCGGATCGGGCATGTTCTTCCTCGGCAAGCGTTACCTGTAAAACAACTCCACCAGCCCCATGCCGGTCACCGGAACATAGGTGACCAGCAGCAGCACGGCAACCAGCACCGCGATGAAGTGGATGTTGACCTTGGTGACTTCCCACATGTCCGCCCTGGCGATGGCGCACGCCGTCATCAGCACCGAGGCCACCGGCGGGGTCTGCTGCCCGATGCCGAGGTTGATCGTGACGATCAGCCCGAAGTGCACCGGGTCGATGCCGACCGCCTTGACCAGCGGGAGCACCACGGGGACGGTGAGGATGATCGCGGCCGCCGAGTGCAGGAACAGGCCGAGCGCCAGGAACAGCACGTTGAGGATCGCCAGCACCACGTACTTGTTGCTCGTGAGTTCCATGATCCCCGCGGCAAGGCGCTGCGGCACCTGCGACTCGGTGAGGTAGACGCCGAGCAGGCCGCTGGTCGCCACCAGCAGCATCACCACCGCGGTCTGCACGCCTCCCTCGACCATCGCCTCGCGCAGGTGGCGCAGGTCGAGCTCGCGATAGACCACGATGCCGATGAACAGGGCCGCGAGGACCGCCAGCGCCGCGCCCTCCGTTGCTGTGACGACCCCGCCGAAGATCGAGCCAAGGATGATCACCGGCAGGAAGAAGGCCCAGAACGCCTCCTTGAAGGTCTGCTTCACGCGCTTGAACTGGAACGACTCTTCCACCGGGAAGTTGTAGCGCCGGGCGAACCAGTACGCCACACCCATCAGGCCGAGGCCGCCGAGCAGGCCGGGCACGATGCCGGCTACGAACAGCTGCACCACGGACGTGTCGGCCATCACCGCGTACAGCACCATGGGGATCGAGGGCGGGATGATCACCGCCAGCGTGGCGGCCGAGGACATCACCGCCGCGGCGAACTCCTTGGAGTAGCCCCGGCTCTTCATTGCCGGGATCAGCACCGAGCCGAGCGCCGCCACGTCGGCGACGGCGGAGCCGGAGATCTCCGCGAAGAACAGCGACGTGCCGATGCTGACGATCGACAGCCCGCCGCGCATCCAGCCGAGCAGGGACGAGGCGAACGCGATCAGCCGGCGCGAGATGCCGGACGCGTTCATGATCGAGCCGGCCAGCACGAAGAGCGGGATCGCGAGCAGCGGGAAGTTGGTCGCGCCGTTGTAGAGGACGATCGGCAGGTTGGGCAGGCTGCCGAGCCCCTGGGTGGCAAGGAGCGCGGCTACGGCGACGATGCCGAGCGCGACCGCGATCGGCACGTTGATCAGCACCAGGGCGAGGACGCATGCGAAGAGGAGAAAGATCGCCATGGCCGCCTCAGTGGGTCATTTCGGCGAGGTCGCTCGCCTGGGACGGCGCCAGCCCGCGCGCCTCCCGGACCATCTGGGGAATGTTGATGGCCTCTGCGATGATGATCAGCACCGCGCTGGCCGGGATCACCGACTGCGTCCACGCGATCGTCACCCAGGGCAGGCTCACGAGGTGGTCCGTCTCCAGCACCTCCAGGATGCTGTAGCCCATCCAGCCGAGCAGCGCGAAGAAGCCGATCACGAGGGCCTGCGCCAGCAGCACGAAGCCGATGCGCCAGCCCGGCTGCAGCGCGCGCACCAGGCCCGGGAAGCCGATGTGGGCGCGCTTGAGCGAGGCGAGCGCCGAGCCGTAGAACGTCAGCCAGGCGAGCATGATCGACGCCACCTCGTCGTACCAGGAGAGCGACAGCCCTATCGTGCGGAAGAACACGCCCGCGGTCACTTCGACCGAGAGCATCACCATGAGGAGGATGACGATCCACTCAAGCAGCAGTTCGTAACGCGAATGCAATCGCGACATGGGTGTCCTGGCGGTTGGCGTTGTCTGGTCGTCCACGGGCGGCCGCGGGCACGCGGCCGCCCGTCCCGGATTACTTCCCGAGCGCGATCGCCCGGTCGATCACTTCCTTCGCCGCGGGAACTTCCTTGGCGAACTCCTCGTAGACGGGCTTGGAAGCGGCGATGAACGCATCCTTGTTGGCCGTGTTCACGCTGATCCCGGCCGCCTTCATCTTCGCCAGCAGTTCCTCGTCGTCCCTGGCGGCCTTCTCATAGACGAAAGCCTGCGTTTCCCTGGCCGTGTCCTCGAGCACCTTCCTGGCATCGGCCGGCAGGGTCGACCATTTCCTGGTGCCCGCCACGAGGTAGCCGGGCGTGTAGACGTGGCCGGTGATGGACAGGTATTTCTGCACTTCGTAGAACTTCGCGCTGGCGATCTGCGAGAACGGGTTTTCCTGGCCGTCCATCACGCCGGTCTGCAGCGCCGTGAACACCTCGGAGTACTTCATCGGGCTGGGGTTGGCGCCGTAAGCCTGGAACATCTTGACGCGCCATTTTCCCTCCGGGACCCGCAGCTTGATGCCCTTCAGGTCCGCTGGAACGTTGATCGGATGCTTGTTGTTGGTGATGTGCCGGTAGCCGTTTTCCCACACCGCAAGGACCTTGATCCCCTTCTTTTCGGCTTCCGGCGCGAATTTCGACCAGAACAGCTCCTTCTCGATGCGCTGCATGTGCTGGCGGTCCTTCACCAGGTAGGGCATCTCGAAGACGCCGAAGATGTCGGCTTCCGAGGACATCACCGTCGAGGGCTGCGCCATGTCGATCGTGCCGAGCTTGATCTTCTGCATCATCTCCTTGTCGCCGCCGAGCTGGCTCGATCCGTAGACGACCACCTTGTACTTGCCGCCGAGCTTCGCGTTCGCGCGCCTGGCGAACTCATCGGCCGCCGCCGAGAACAGCGAGCCGGGCTCGCCCACGTGGCCGAGCTTGAGTTCGACCTGCGCTGCCGCTCCGGTCGATGCGAGTACGAGTACCGCTAGTGCTGCTGCTTTGCCGAATTGCATTTGACCCCTCCTTGTGTGATGCGGGTTGAACCCGTCTGCCGGACTTCCGTTCCCGCCCGGATTATGCCCCCGGGGCGTCGGCGGGCATGCCTATGCCGCCGCCCGCTGCGCCGCGGGCGCGGCGCGTTTGCATTCGGCGATGTAGTCCATTGCGGCCTGCGCGCCGCCCTTCTTGTGCGGCACCTTCGCGAGTTCCAGTCCCATCTCCACGCCCGACAGGGTGCCCATCAGAGTGAGGTCGTTGAAGTCGCCGAGGTGGCCGATGCGGAACACCTTGCCCGCCAGCTTGCCCAGGCCCGTGCCCAGCGACATGTCGAAGTTCTCGAGGATCACGCGGCGCACGTCGTCGGCGTTGATGCCGGCCGGCACCATGACGGTGGTGAGCGCGGGGGAGTACTCGGCCGGGTTCAGAGCCAGCACTTCGAGGCCCCAGGCCCGCACCGCGCGGCGCGTGGCCTCGGCATGGCGCAGGTGGCGCGCAAACACGTTGTCGAGGCCCTCCTCGAACAGCATGTCCAGCGCCTCGCGAAGACCGTACAGCAGGTTGGTCGCCGGGGTGTAGGGGAAGTATCCGGTCTTGCCGCTGGCCAGCATCTCGTCCCAGGCCCAATAGGAGCGCGGCAGCTTGGCGGCCTTCGAGGCGGCCAGCGCTTTCTCGCTGATTGCGTTGAACGACAGTCCGGGAGGCAGCATCAGGCCTTTCTGCGAGCCGGCGACGGTCACGTCCACGCCCCATTCGTCATGCCGGTAATCGACGGAGGCGAGAGACGAGATCGTGTCCACCATGAATAGCGCCGGGTGCTTCGCCGCGTCGATCGCCTTGCGGACTTCGCCAATGCGGGAGGTCACGCCGGTGGAGGTTTCGTTGTGCACCACGCAGACCGCCTTGATGGCGTGCCCCGTGTCCTCGGCCAGGCGCTTCTGGATGGCGGCAGGATCCGCGCCATGGCGCCAGTCGCCGGGGAGGAACTCGGTCACGAGCCCCAGCCGGGTGGCGAGCTTCTGCCAGAGCGTGGCGAACTGGCCGGTCTCGCTCATCAGCACCCGGTCGCCGGGCGAGAGGGTGTTCACCAGCGCCGCTTCCCAGGCGCCGGTCCCCGAGGCCGGGTAGATCACCACGTGGGCCTCGGTCTTGAACACCTTCTTCATGCCGGCGAGGCAGGCTTTGCCCAGTGCGGCAAAGTCCGGCCCGCGGTGGTCCATGGTGGGGAAATCGATGGCCCGCAGCACACGGTCCGGCACGTTGGTCGGGCCGGGGATCTGGAGGAAATGGCGGCCGGCGTGGTAGCTCATGGGGGTCTCCTGATTTTGCATTCAAATCTGAACGCAGGGTGCAGCAAAGGGGTGCAGCATTGCGATTTCGGCTTATTTTTTGTATTATGTATGCAAAATAGCCAGCATGCAACCGGGAATCCGAACCATGGGCACCATCGAGAATCTGGGCAATGTGGCCGAGCGGCGCATCGAGCGCCGGCCGTTGCACGAGGAGGTCATCGACCAGCTGCGCGACCGCATCGTGCAGGGCGAACTTGAGCCCGGCGCCCGGCTGAACGAGCGGGTGCTGTGCGAGCAGCTCGGGATCTCCCGGACCCCGCTGCGCGAAGCGATCAAGATGCTGGCCACCGAGGGCCTGGTCGAATTGCTGCCCAACCGGGGCGCGATCGTCACGCCGCTCAAGGCGGCCAACATCGCGGACACGCTTTCCGTAATGGGGGCGCTCGAGAGCCTGGCCGGCGAGCTGGCCTGCGCCAACGCCAGCGAAGCGGAGGTGGCCGAGATCCGGGCGCTGCATTTCGAGATGCTCGCGCACCACGCGCGGGGTGAACTCGCCGGGTATTTCAGGTACAACCAGCTCATCCACCTGAAGATCATCGAAGCTTCCGGCAATCCCGTGCTGACCAACACCTACCGGCAACTGAACGCCAACGTGCGCCGCGCCCGTTACATGGCCAACCTTTCGCAGGAGCGCTGGGATGCGGCCGTGCGCGAGCACGAGGAGATCCTGGCGGCCCTCGCTTCGCGCGACGCGGCGCGGCTCAAGCGCCTGCTGGCCGAGCACCTGGCGCACAAGGTGGCGAGCGTCATGGCGGCGCTTGCGGACAACGCCGCCGCGGCGGCCTGACGCGATGAATGCGCCGAGCTTTCCGATCAAGCTGGTGAAGACCGCGCCCGGCGACGCAGGGTTCGCCGCGCGCCTGCGCCGGGAGGTCGACGGCGAGGTGCTGTTCGATGCCGCCTCGCGCGGCCGCTATTCGACCGACGCCTCCATCTACCAGGTCGAGCCGGTCGGGGTTGTGATCCCGCGCACGCCCGAGGCGGCGCGTGCCGCGATCCAGGTCGCGGTCGAGGCCGGCGTCCCGGTGCTGCCGCGCGGTGCCGGCTCCTCGCAGTGCGGCCAGACCGTCGGCGCGGCGCTGGTCATCGACAACTCGAAATACCTGAACAAGGTCGTGGAAGTCGACGCCGATGCGCGCACCGCGCTCGTGCAGCCGGGCCTCGTGCTCGACCACCTCAACGCGCGGCTCAAGGCCCACAAGCTCTGGTACCCGGTGGACGTCTCCACCAGCGCGCAGGCCACGCTCGGCGGCATGGCCGGCAACAACTCCTGCGGTTCGCGCTCGATCGCGTACGGCAACATGGTGCACAACGTGCTGGCGATCGACGCGATGCTCGCCACCGGGGAGCGCTACCGCTTCGGGCGGATGGACGACCGCAGCGGGCCGCCCGGCTACCTCGCGCTGCTGGACAAGCTGGCCGCGCTGTTCCAGCGCGACAAGGACGAAATCGAGGTGCGCTTTCCGAAATTGCTGCGCAAGGTCGCCGGCTACAACCTCGACCACCTCGGGCCGCCCCATGCCAACCTGGCCCACCTGCTGGTCGGATCCGAAGGTACGCTCGCGTACACCGAGCAGCTGCTGCTGAAGCTCACCCCGCTGCCCACGCACAAGACCCTGGGCGTGGTGCACTTCGCGAAGTTCTACACGGCGATGGATTCCACCCAGCACATCGTCAAGCTCGGGCCGACCGCGGTGGAGCTGGTCGACCGCACCATGATCGACCTCGCCCGCGACATCGGCGCCTTCAGGAAGACCGTCGATGCGGTGATCAAGGGCGAGCCCGACGCGGTGCTGCTGGTCGAATTCTCCGGCGAAGACCACGCCGAGCAGGTCCGCAAGGTCAAGGAGCTCGTCGACCTGATGGGCAGCCTCGGGCTGCCCGGGAGCGTGGTCGAAGTGATCGACGCAAAGCTGCAGAAGGACTTCTGGGAAGTGCGCAAGGCCGGCCTCAACATCATGNNCATGATGTCGATGAAGGGCGACGGAAAGCCTGTCTCATTCATCGAGGACTGCGCGGTGCCGCTCGAGCACCTCGCCGAGTACACGGACCGCCTCACCCAGGTCTTCCACAAGCACGGCACGAAGGGCACCTGGTACGCGCACGCGTCGGTGGGCACGCTGCACGTGCGCCCGATCCTCGACATGCGCCGCGGGGGAGCGGAGCAGATGCGCGCCATCGCCGAGGAAGCCTGCGCCATGGTCAAGGAGTTCAAGGGCGCGTACTCCGGCGAGCACGGCGACGGCCTAGTGCGTTCCGAATGGATCGCGCCGTTCTTCGGCCCGCGCCTCACGGCGAGCCTGGCCGAGATCAAGGGCTGGCTGGATCCGCTGGGTCTCATGAACCCGGGCAAGATCGTGGCGCCGTCGAAGATGGACGACCGGAGCCTGTTTCGCTTCAGGCCCGGCTACCAGGCGACCCTGCCCGCGCTGGCGCTCGACTGGAGCGAATGGGGCGGCATGGATAAGGCCGTGGAGATGTGCAACAACAACGGCCACTGCCGCAAGTTCGACGCCGGCACGATGTGCCCGTCGTTCCGCGCCACCAACGACGAGCAGCACCTGACGCGCGGGCGCGCCAACACGCTGCGCCTCGCCCTGTCGGGGCAGCTCGAAGGCCTGCGCGCCGACGAGGCGCTTGCTTCAGAAGCGGTCAAGGATGCGATGGAGCTGTGCGTGTCCTGCAAGGGCTGTAAGCGCGAATGCCCGACCGGCGTGGACATGGCGAAGATGAAGATCGAGTTCCTCCACCAGTACAAGAAGCGCCACGGGCTGACCCTGCGCGACCGCATCGTCGCCTTCCTGCCGCGCTACGCGCCGTGGGCTTCGCGGCTGTCCTGGCTCGTGAACCTGCTGTCCATGCTGCCCGGGCGCGAAGCGATCGCCGGCCTGTCGGAAAAGCGCAGCCTGCCGAAGTGGCACGGCCAGCCGTTCATCGACCGGCTGCGCACCGTAAGCGGCGGCCGCGAAGTCGTCCTGTTCGTGGATACGTTCAGCCGGTATTTCGAACCGGAGAACGCGCGCGCGGCGCTCACGGTGCTCGACGCCGCGGGGTATCGCGTGCACGTCGCGCACCCGGCGGGGGCGCACGACCGGCCGCTCTGCTGCGGCCGTACCTACCTGTCCGCAGGCCTCGTCGACCGGGCGAGGCAGGAAGCGCAGCGCATGGTCGATGCGCTGCAGCCCTTCGTGGACAGCGGCATGCCCATCCTCGGCCTCGAGCCTTCGTGCCTGTTCACGCTTAAGGACGAGTTCGAGTCCATGCTCCCCGGCGAAGCGACGCGAGCGCTGGCCAAGCAGGCCATGCTGTTCGAGGAATTCCTTGCCGCCGAGTCCGATGCCGGGCGCCTCAGGCTCGACCTCAAGCCGGTAGCCGCGAAGGCGCTGCTGCACGGCCATTGCCACCAGAAGGCGTTTGCCGCCATGGGTGCGGTGGAGAAGACGCTGCGGCTCGTGCCGGGGCTTGAAGTCAGCACGGTGGAGTCCAGTTGCTGCGGCATGGCCGGCAGCTTCGGCTACGAGGCCGAGCACTTCGATATTTCGATGAAGATGGCCGAGGCGAGCCTGCTGCCTGCGGTGCGCAAGGCCGATGCCGACACGCTGGTCGTGGCCGACGGTACCAGCTGCCGGCACCAGATCGCCGACGGCGCGCAGCGCGAGGCCGTGCACGTGGCCCGCGTGCTGGCCTCGGCGCTCGCCTGAAATGTACCGGTACCGGTACATAAACTGACCGGAGAGCGGCTCCTGGAGCCGATCTCAAAAAGAGAAAGTTCAACTTTTACGGCTAACGTTCTTCTTCCGGTTAGGCCGCGACGCAGTCTTGGCGCCGGATTTCGCGAGTTCTTCAGCCAGAATCGGGACCGCGAGGTTGCAGGCGTGAATCCCCATCACCGTGGTCAGCTGGATTGTCTCGAGGATTTCGTCGCGGGTCGCCCCGAGCTTCATTGCATTCTGCATGTGCCGGCGCACCCCGGGCCCGTAGAGATGCGTGGTAGCGGCATTGATCGCAATCATGATGAGTTCGCGGGTCTTGCCCGGCAGGCTCCCTCGCCGGTGCGGCACGCTGCGAAAAGCCAGGTACGCCTCCATGAACTCGGGGTCCCACTCGCGCAGAGTGTTCCACAGCGGGTTCCAGTCTCCCTTCGCGATGTGCGCGTCGATGCTTGGCGTGGGCAGCGCCTTCTTGCGCCGGGTGGTCTTCATGGCTGCTCCCTTCAGTTTCATCCTCTGCGGGCATCCTCGAGGACCATGTCGGCGCCTTTCTCGCCGATCATGATCGACGGCGCATTGGTGTTGGACGACGGAATGCTCGGCATCACTGACGCATCCAGCACGCGGAGGCCATCCACCCCATGAACGCGAAGGCGCGCGTCCACGACCGAATCCTCCGGACGACCCATTCTGCAGGTGCCGACGGTGTGCCAAGCGGTCTGGCCGGTTTCTCGCACGTAATCGAGCAGCGAAGCGTCGTTCAGGACCGTCAGTCCCGGGCGGTGTTCCTTGACGATCAGGGCGCGCATCGCGGGTTGCTCCGCCACGTGCCGCAGCAGCCGCATCATGTGCAGCGCCGTCACGCGGTCTCCGGGATGCTGCAGGTAGTTCGGCTGGATCAAAGGATGTACGAGCGGGTCGCGTGAGCGCGCATGGATCGAGCCCCGGGACTCCGGGTGCAACTTGAATCCACCAATTGAGAACCCCGGGAACTGGTCGATGCCGGCTTCCGCCGAGCGTGAGTACCGGTCCTTGCCGCTGATGTGGTAGATCCGGATCATCACGTCGGGCCGGTCAATGCCCGGCCGGGCGCGGGTGATCGCGTGCGCCGTCGACGACGTGCCCGCCATCAGCCCCTTGCGCGTCAGCACGTACTGCAGTCCGACGCGCATCCGGTGCCAGAAGCTGCGCATCACGTCGTTGATCGTGATCGGCAGCGTCGTTTCGTAGGTGCAGCGCAACTGCAGGTGATCGATCATGTTCTCGCCAACCGCTGGGAGCGCGTGAACCACCGGGATGCCGAGGTCGCCGAGCACGCCGGGATCGCCGATCCCGGAGAGCTCGAGCAGTTGCGGCGACTGTATTGCGCCGGCGCAGACCAGCACCTCGCGCGAGGCGTGGGCGGCAAGCGCAACTCCCCCCCGCCTGTAGGCGACCCCTGTCGCGCGCACGCCCTGGAACAGGACGCGTTCGGCAACCGCGTTCGTCTCGACCCGCAGGTTGGGCCTTCGGCGCGCCTCGCGCAGGTACGCGACGGCAGTGCTCCAGCGGCGCCCCTTGTAAGCAGTCTGCTCGAGATACCGCACGCCCTCGTAACCTGAAACGTTGTAGTCGGTGGTCTCGGCGATGCCCCCTTCGGTACAGGCCCGGACGAAGCCGTCCGAGAGCGCGTCCCGGTCGCGGATCTTGCGGTCGGTAATGCGCAAGGGCCCGGAATGGCCGCGCTCGGTGCTTTGCGAGTATGGGTTGTTCTCCATGCGCTTGAAGTACGGGTGCAGGTCGGAGAATCCCCAGCCCGGATTGCCGGCATCGCGCCAAGCGTCGTATTCGCGCGGGTCGCCCCAGACGTACGCCATGCCGTTCAAGGCGCTTGACCCGCCGAGGACCCTGCCCCTCGGCCAGTAGATCCGCTGGCCGTTCAGGGAATCCTGGGGCTCGGTTTCGAACTTCCACGCATAGCGCTCGTTCGTCAGCAGCTTGCCCACGCCGAGCGGGATGTGGATCCAGAGGTTACGGTCCTCGCCCCCGCCTTCCAGCAGCAGCACCGTGTGTTCGCCGCTCTCGGTGAGGCGTGCGGCGAGCGCCGCCCCGGCCGAGCCGGCGCCGACGACGATGTAGTCGTAGCGGGGCGCTGGGTTGTCGTTCCCGCCCACTATTTCGCGCCCTTGTCGCGGTGCTTGAAGGAGTCCCTGCGGAAGCTGTACAGGGCGTTCGGGTCGACCTGGACGTCGACTATGGCGGGCTTGCCGCAAGCCAGCGCGGCCTGCACCGCATCGCCGAGCTGCGCGGCCCGCTCGACGCGAAATCCCGCCGCGCCGAACAGTTCCGCCAGCTTGTCGTATGGGGGATTCGGGACATCCGCGCCGATGTAGCGTCCGTCGAAGAAATCGCGCTGGTAGGCCTTCTCCGCGCCCCAGCAGCCGTTGTTCATGACGATGCAGACGCTGTTGATGCCGTGGGTTACCGCCGTCCCGATCTCGCTCATCGTCATGCCGAAGCCGCCGTCGCCCATCAGGCTCACGACGGTCCGCCCGGGACAGGCCAGCTTCACGCCGAGCCCGCACGCATACGAGAAGCCGACCAGCCCGAAGTCGAGCGGCGTGAACAGGGAAGGCGCCCGGTGGTAGAGCATCTGGTCGGTGGCCTGCAGGCACAGCGTGCCCGCATCCATCGTGAACATCGTGTCCTCGGGAAGCACGCGGCGCAGCGTCCGGAACAGCTCGGCCGGCTGCAATGGGTCCGCCGACTGCACGTCGCGGTCGCGATCTTCGACCAGCTTCGCCCGCTTGGCCTGGAAAGCTTTTGCCCATTCGGTTGCCGCCGCGTTGGGCTTGCTTTTGGGAAGGGCGTTGCGGATCTGCACGGCCACCTTGCCTGCGTCGCCGACGATTCCAATCGTGACCGGGAAGAAGCGGCCGACCGCGCTCGGCTCGAGCTCGACCTGGATGATCTTCGCCGCACGGTTGAGGTTGTCGTAGGTGTAGAACGTGGTGTTGAATCCGAGCCGCGTGCCGAGCGCGAGGATCACATCGGCCTCGCGCGCCATCTCCGAGGCCACGACGTTGCCGCGCGGCCCGACCTGGCCGGCGTACAAGGGGTGGTCGCAGGAGATCGCGTCTCCGTGTCCGGGAGAAAGCGCGATTGGTGCGTTCAGGGCCTCGGCAAGCGCGACGGCCTGGGCTTCAGACCGGCCGTTCTTCACCCCGCCGCCGGCGATGATCAGCGGACGCGAGGCGCCGGCGAGCATTGCGGCGGCCCGCGCGACGAGGTCCGAATCTCCGGCCGCAGTCGTCTCGGCGCGGTATCCCGCAGGCGCGTAGCCGTCGATGTCGGTCACTTCCGCAAGGATGTCGCGCGGGATGTTCAGCGCGACCGGCCCCCGGCGCGGCGAGAGCGCCGTAGTGAACGCCTCGCGCACCATTTCCGGCAGGCGCTTCGCCTGCGTCACGGTCCAGGTCTTCTTCGTAACCGGCTTGAACAACGCCTGCTGGTCGACCTCCTGAAATGCATCGCGGTAGATATGCGCCGAGGAGAGCGACCCCGCAAGCGCGACGACCGGCGAATATGCCGCGTTCGCCTGCGCAAGACCGGTCACCAGGTTGGTGGCGCCGGGCCCGTTCTGGCCCGCGAGGAATACCCCCGCCTTTCCGCTCGCCCGCGCATAGCCGTCGGCCATGTGCATGCCCGTGCGCTCGTCGCGCACGCCGACGAACCCGATGCTCTTCGCGTCGTACAGCGCATCGAACACTTCCATGCCTGCCGACCCGATCAGCCCGAAGACGTGCCGCACGTCCTCCGCTTCGAGCGCGTCGACCACCGCCTTGCCGCCTGTCATCGTTGCCATGTTTGCTCCTGGGTTCGCATCTGAAGACCTTGACTACTCGGCTTTCGCGCCGCTCGCCCTGATCAGCTTGCCGAGTTTGTCGATTTCCGCCTGGATGTAAGTATCGAATTCATGCAACACGACGGCTTTCGGGATCAGGCCCTGCGAGATCATCTTCTCGCGCACGTCCGGCAGCGCGCCGACCTGCTGCACTTCCTTCGCCACCTGCTCGAGGATCGGGCGGGGCACCCTGGCAGGCGCCACCAGCGCATACCAGATGCTGTATTCAAAGCCCGGCAGGCCGGATTCCTGCGCCGTGGGCACGTCGGGAATCAGCGCGGAGCGCTCGGCGCTCGTCACGGCAAGCCCCACTACCTTGCCTGCGCGCATCTGGTTCATCGCCAGCGCGATCGGCGGGAAGGCGATCTGGATGCGCCCGGCCATTACTTCCGCAACGGCCTCCTGCACGCCCTTGTAAGGGATATGCACGATGTCGATCTGCGCCTGGCTGCGCAGGTACTCCCCCACGAGGTGCGTGGCCGCCCCCACCCCGGCCGAACCGTAGTTCAGCTTCCCCGGCTGCTGCCTCGCGATCGAGATGAGATCCTTCAGCGATTTCGCGCCGAGGTCGGCGCTGACCACCACCACGCTCGGGGAACTCGCAACGAGCGCAACGCCGGCGATGTCCCGGACCGTGTCGTACGGCAGCTTCGCGTACAGCGTCGGATTTACCGCGTGCGAAGAAGAGACCATCTGGAGCGTGTACCCGTCGGCGGGCGCGGCAAGCATCGCCTGGGAGGCGAGGACTCCCCCGGACCCAGGGCGGTTCTCGACGATTACGGCTTGGCCGAGACGCTGCGTGAGCTTCTCGGCATAAATGCGCGCGATCACGTCGGTCAGGGCTCCCGGCGAGAACGGGACGAGCACCTTTATGGGCTTTGACGGGAACTTCGCTTCCTGCGCCTGGGCGGCGAAGCCGCAGGCGAGCAACATACAAAAGCCGAGAACGATCCTGAAATTGCGCAGCATTACGCCTCCTTGTCCGTTTAGTGGTCGTACTCCCGGCGCGCCTGCGGATCGCGCCCGGTGAAAAGGAACTTCTGACGCAGGGACCGGCCGAGGTCGAGCGCGCCCATCGATTCTTCGATACTCACGAGTACCGCGGACGGTATGCCGTCCGTGTAGGCCGAAGTGACTGCCCGGTTCATTTTCCGAACAGCCTCGGCACGTAAGTGGTCAGTTCTGGAAGGACGGCGAGCGCGAGAACCACGACGCCGGCTGCAACGGCGAAAGGGACGCTCTCGCGCGATACGCGTTCGATGGGCTCGCCCGAAATCGAGGTTACCGCGAACAGGTTGGTTCCGACCGGTGGAGTGAACAGTCCTATCATCAGCGCGGTGATCGACACGAGCGCCATATGCAGCTGGTTGATCCCCGCGATCGTGGCCGTGCCGGAAAGTATGGGGGCGAGGATGATGACGAGCGACGTCGCCTCAACCAGGCACCCGAGTACGAGCAGCACCACCGTAAGCACGAGCATGAGCGTGGTCGGGCTGCCCCCGGTGGCGGAGAGGAGGAACTGCCCGATCACCTGCGGCGCCTGGAACAGCGCGAGGAAGAATGCGAAAGGGCCGGCCGCCGCAATGATGAAGCCGAAGGTGCCGGTCGAAGTGGTCGTGCTCGCCGCCGCAGCCCATACGCTGCCAAGATTGAGCGTGCGCGACGCGAGCCCGTATAGGAAGACGTACACGGCCGCAAGAACCGACGCCTCCGTCACGGTGACCAGCCCGCCGAGCGTTCCATACAGCACGATCACCGGCACCAATAGCGCGGGCCCGGCGCGCATCAGGATGTGTCCCCATGCGGCAGGCGCATCGTCCGCGCGCGCGCGCTCCTCGATTCCGAGCTGGCGCGTCCTGATCAGCACGACGGTCATGAAGCTCAGCCCGATCAGGATCCCGGGGAGGACGCCGCCGAGAAACAGCGCGGCCACCGAAACGGTCGGTGCGATGCTGGCGTAGATGACCATCGGGATCGACGGCGGAATGATCGGGCCGAGGCTGCCGCCGGAGGCGACGATCGCGGCCGAGAACGCGCGCGGATACCCGTGCTTGGCGAGCATCGGGATCATCAGCGTCCCGATCGCCACGGTCTCCGCAAGCCCCGATCCCGTCATGCCGCCGAAGAACATGCAGGCGACGACGGTCGCGAGACCCATGCCGCCGCGCCAGCGCCCGACCAGCTTGCGGGCGAGCTCGCCGAGAGCCTCCGTCAGGCCGGTGCTGTTCATCAGTTCGCCGGCGATGATGAATCCCGGGATGGCGAGCAGCGGGAACAGCCTGATCTGCGAAACGGCCTTCTCGCTGATCAGGTGCAGCGGCACCGTATCCCCGATGAGCAGGAGCGCCGCGCTGGCGAAGAACATTGCAAGGGCGATATCCAGGGAAAGCGCCAGCGCGCCCAGGAAGGCGGCGACGAGGAATATGAGTTCCATGTCCGATCCGCCTCAGAGCGACGTGGCGGCGCCGGTGACCGCGCGATTCCCGTATGCACCGGGGCGCCAGACGCCGTGCCTGATCCATCCCAGGAGCGCAAGGGCGATACCGACAGGCGCGGCGCCCCACTCCCACACTACCGTGGCATCCATACTCGTGAATCGCTGGTTGCGGAACGTCCACGCCATGTAGACGCTCATCACCCAGAATCCGAGCAGGATCGCGAAGCCGGCATAACTGATCGCCACTTCCACCCAGGCCCGTCCGCGCAGCCAGACCAGGTCGGTCAGCAGCGTGAAGCGGATCCTTCCCCCGGAGGAAAACGCTAGTCCCGCACCCACGAACACGATCCAGACGAACAGCACGAGCGAAAGCTCGTTCGCCCAGACCAGCGACACGCCGAAGACCTCGCGCAGTACGATGTTTCCGAATACAAGCGCCATCAGCGCGACGGTGAGGGCGGCGCCGAGGTTCCGGTAGAGCCGGGCCAGCTTCTCGGCGCACCGGTCCAGAGCGGTGGGGGTGAATTGCATGTGCGGGGCCGGTTATTTCTGCAGGGCAATCACCTGTTCGACGGTGGCGGGCGGGACGCTGTTCTTGACGACATCGGCCTGGTACATGTCCTGCCCCAGCTTGCGCCACTCGGCCATTTCCGCCGGCGTCGGAGTGTAGATCTGCACGCCCTTGGCACGGATCGCCTGCAGCGAACTCTCGCGCATGGCCCGGTTGTGGAAGTAGGCGCGGTCTTCCATGAATTTCATCGTCTCGAGGAAGGCCTTGCGCTGGGCGTCGTCGAGTCTGGCGAGCGACTTCTGATTGACTACCAGGATGCGGTACACGGCGAGGGCCCCGATCTCGGTGCCGTACTTCACGACTTCGTCGTGTTTGAGCAAGTTCAGCCAGGCCGGCTGGAGGTGCTGCCCGTCGACGAGCCCCTGCTGCAGCGCCGAGTAGGTTTCGCCGATGTCCACGGGCGTGGGGATCGCGCCCATGCGGCGCCAGAAATCCTGTTCGACCGGAGTGGCCACGGTGCGGATCTTGAGCCCCTTCGCGTCGGCCGGCACCTTGATCACGCGCCGGTTGTTCCACAGCAGCCGGTAGCCTCCGCCGCTTGGCGCGAACGCCAGCGGGACGAGGCCGAGTTTGTCGGTGATCTCCTGGCGGATCTTCTGTCCAAGCGGGCCGCCCCATACCTGCCGCCCGTTGTCCATTTCGCGCCAAAGGTAGGGCAGGTCGGAGAACAGCATCGAGCTGGTCTGCTTGGTCATGTTGCACGTGCAGGCGATCGCCATGTCGACGAGCCCGCTTTGCGCCGCGCCCATTCCCGCAATTTCGTCGAACAGCGAGGAAGCGAAGAAGGGCTGGAGCGCGACCGTGCCCCCGGTGGCCTTGGAAAGGCGGTCGGCAGCTTCGACGATTGCCTTGCTGTCGTCCATCCCGGCCGGCGACGCCGACGACAGGCGCAGAGTTACCTTCGGGGACTTCGAAAAGGCGCCGCTCTGCGCCGGCGCGGGCAGGCTGCAGAGCACCCCGGCGAGGGCAAGCGCCGTAGCGGCGGCACGCAACGAAACGATGTTCTTCATGGGTTCCTCCTCAAGGTGGTGTGATGCGCGGCGATGGCGGAGTCTGCGGACCGCTCGTCGTTTGCACCGGCGCACTTTGCCTTAATGTCGACATTATTGCAAGCCGTTGCGGAACGCACTCTTCTCCAGGAGGGATGGTTTATCATCCCCGCCATGAACAGTCGCTTTACGCCCGGATCGCTGACTCCCACGCTCCCGCTGCAGATCGCCGAGCGCATCGGCACGGACATTGTCGAGGAGTTGTTCCGGCCGGGTGAGCGACTGAAGGAGACCGAACTCGCCGCCGCCTTCGGCGTCAGCCGTGCGACGGTGCGCGAAGCGCTCAGGATCCTGGAGAACCGTGGCTTGGTGCGGATCCAGCCCCAGCGCGGCGCGCAGGTCACGCTTCCGTCGAGCCGGGAGCTGGAAAACCTTTTCGAGATCCGGGCGGTGCTGCTTGGCCTTGCCTCCCGGCAGGCCGCGCTCAATCAGACTGCGGACGGCAAGAAGCGCCTGCAGGCCGCGCTGGACGCTCTCGTTGCCGCCCGTCGCGATCAGTCTGGATACGTCCGCGCGAGCGCCGCGATGGTGGCCGTAGTGGCCGCGCTATCCCGTAACGAGCAACTCGCCGGAATGGTGGAGTCGTTTGCCCAGCGCATAGGGCGTTACACGCGCCTCGGCCTGACGGTTCAGGAACGACGGGATCAGTCCATCGCGAACTGGCGCAAACTCGTGCGAGCGATCATCGGCGGCGAAGCCGACCTTGCCGAGGCGACGCACCGGCGTCTGGCGCTCCAGAATCGCGATGCCGCTCTGGAAGAAATCGAGCGGCGGGCTCCACATCCCCGGCCCAGCCGGGCCGCAAAGAAGTCGGGCAAGTGATCCATGCCACCCGCAGCGGTGGGATCCTGCGGATCGACGAGACCGGTTTGCAGCGTTCGGTGCGCGCGCTCTGCCGCGCGGAGCCGCGCTTCGCTTCGGTCCTCGAGAGGCACGGCCCGCCGCCGTTGTGGCCCCGCGAGCCGGGGTTCGCGACCCTCGCGCTGCTGATGCTCGAGCAGCAGGTGTCGCTCGCGCAGGCGCGCGCCATGTATGCGCGGATCGAATCGGCCGGCGGTGTCAGCGCCCTCAACGTCGCCAGGCTGGGGGAAGCCGGCCTGCGGTCACTCGGCGTCACGCGGCAGAAGTCGGCCTACCTCGCGCGCCTCGCGGCGCAGCTACAGGCGGGTGTGCTCGACCTCGAATCCCTTCGCGGCCAGCCGGACGACACCGCCATCTCGGCGCTCGATGCCCTGCATGGTGTGGGCCCGTGGACCGCGCATTGCTACCTGCTGTTCGCGCTGCGCCGGCCGGACGTGTTCCCGGCCGCTGACCTCGCCCTGATGGAAGCGGTGCGCCAGCTGTGGAAGTTGCGCGCCCGGCCGACGCCCGAACAGCTCGCCCGTCGCGCCAAGGCCTGGAGCCCGCATCGCGCGACGGCCGCGCGGCTGCTGTGGCACCACTACCTGTCCGGGAAGGCGAAGGGCTAGGCCTTGCCGCAGCAATTCTTGAATTTCTTCCCGCTGCCGCAGGGGCAGGGGTCGTTGCGCCCGGCCTTGGGGGTCTCGTGGCGCACCGTGGTCGGCCGGTTGCGCAGCGCATTGCCGTAGCGATAGGTGTCGCACACCGAAGGCCAGAGTTCCTCGCTGCATTCGTCGATCAGCCCCCGCCATTTCTTCTCGCTGTACCCGGCGCGCTCCTTGTCGTCGAACGCGTTGGCGAGCACGCGGATCGCGAACAGCAGCTCATCCACCTCGGCCGGGTCGCCGAGCTGGTCGAGCTGCTCGGCGGCCATTTCCAGGCCGTCCAGGTAACCCACGCACCAGTACTCGAACCGGTTGGTGGCGTTCGGCGTCTCGTCGTAGAGGATCAACGCCGCGTCCTCGCGCCCCTCGAGGGCGGGGATCTGCTGCAGGTAGAAGCGCCTGGCGAGCTCGTACCACTCATCGGTCCCGGGTCGCGTGTCCGGCCAGTCCTGGATGCCGAACGCCCACGGCAGCCAGTCCTCCGGCGCGATCGCCTCGGGGGCGCTGGCCACACCGCACAGGAACCCCTGCAGCATGTCGAGCGGCATGGTCTCCCAGCCGAAGGGGTTGTCGCCTTCGAGGAAGGTCTCCAGGCGGTCGAGCTCCTGGCCCGACAGCGGGCGGACGTCCTGGGCGGTCATTTGGGCGGCGCCTTGCGGTAAGCCCAGCTCATCATGGCCAGGCCGGCGGCGATCATCGGGGCCGACAGCCATTGGCCCATGCTCATGCCGAGCGCCAGCAGGCCGAGGAAGTCATCGGGTTCGCGGGTGAACTCGCAGGCGAAGCGCGCAAAGCCGTAGCCGATCAGGAACAGCCCCGACACCGCGCCGCGGGGGCGGGGCCTGGAGGAATAGAACCAGAGCAGCACGAACAGCAGGATTCCTTCCGCCGCCATCTCGTACAGCTGCGAGGGGTGGCGCGGCAGCGGCCCGCCATTGCGGAACAGCATGCCCCACGAGACGTCGGTCACCCGGCCCCAGAGTTCACCGTTGATGAAGTTGCCGAGGCGCCCCGCGGCCAGGCCCAGCGGCACCAGCGGCGCGACGAAATCCATGACCGCCAGCCAGTGGCGGCCGGTCTTCCTGGAGAACCAGGCCATCGCGATGAGCACGCCGAGGAACCCGCCGTGGAAGGACATCCCGCCCTGCCAGATGGCGAAAATCTCAAGCGGGTGCGCGAAGTAGTAGGCCGGCTTGTAGAAGATCACGTAGCCAAGCCGTCCGCCGAGGATCACGCCCAGGATGCCGAAGAACAGCATGTCGTCGAACTGCTCGCGGGTGATCGGGGCCGCGCCGGCGCCGATGCGCCGCGTGCCGAGGAACCAGAACGCCGCAAAGGCGGTGAGGTACATGAGGCCGTACCAGCGGATGGCCAGCGGGCCGATGGCGATGGCGACGGGGTCGAAGTTCGGGTGGACGAGCATGGACGGGATGTTACTTGGTCTTGCGCCCGGCGAGTTCCACGAAGCGCTCCAGTCGCGTGGACCGGGCATCGCGCCGCCATGCAAGACGCAGCTCGATCCGCGGATGCGGTTCGCGCACCGGGCGATAGACCACGCCGCTGCGGCGCAGGTTCAACAGGGAGGCCGGGACGATCGCGACGCCCAGGCCGCTCGATACGAGGCTCACGACGGTCTGCATCTGCACGGCCTCCTGCGCGATGCGCGGCGCAAATCCCGCCCGGGCGCACAGGCCGAGCACCACGTCCGACAGCCCGCGCGCGAGCGCGGCCGGAACCATCACGAACGGCTGGTCTGCGAGCGAACGCACGCCGATCGGGCCATGCTCGCGGGCCAGCGGGTGGCGCGCCGGGAGGGCCACGACCAGGGGTTCCCGGTTGACCGCGATCGATTCGAATTCCCGCGGGGGCAGGGGCGGCAGCACGAAGCCCAGGTCCAGGTCGCCCGCGGCGAGCGCCTCGAGCTGGGCCTCGGTCACGAGCTCGCGCAGCGCGAGCGCCACCCCCGGGTTGGCCGCCTTGAAGCGGCTGAGCAGGCCGGGCAGCACGCTGTAGTCGGCAATCGTCACGAAGCCGATGCGCAGCGTGCCTGCGCCGCCGGCGGCCCGTTCGGCCACGGCGCGGCTGGCGTGCTCGAGGCGCGCGAGCACCTGGCGCGCCTCTTCGAGGAACCACTCCCCGGCCTCGGTGAGCTCCACCTTGCGCCGCGAACGCTCGAAGAGCTTCGCGCCCAGCTGCGCCTCGAGCGCCTGGATGCTGCGCGACAGCGGCGGCTGGGAGATGTGCAGCGCCGCCGCCGCGCGGCCGAAATGCAGGTGCTCGGCCACCGCGACGAAATGCCTGAGCTGGCGCAGGTCTGGGAGTGTCATACCCACAGGGTATCAAACCTGTGCCGAAATGATATTGGCGGGAATCAGGTCGCGGGGCTAGCCTGTGCGTCCCGATGAAACGACCCTTATGGCCGGCCTACGGCGCCCTGGTGCTCACCATGGCCCTGTGGGGCAGCAATCCCTCGATTTCGCGCCTCGTGCTGGAGGCGGTGCCGCCGGTCGCACTCGCGTGGTCCCGCTGGTTCGTGGTCGCGGTGGCGCTGTCCCCGGTCGTCTGGCCGGAGCGCCGCGCGATCGCCCGGGAGCTGCGCACCCGGTGGGGGACCCTGCTGCTGTTCGCGGTCCTCGCCAGCGCGCCGCAGAGCGTCGTGGTCTACGAGGGCCTGGCCCTGTCCTCGGCGGTGAACCTCGGCCTGTTCAACTCGGCCATCCCGGTGCTGATCATCGTGCTCGGCGCGCTGTTCTGGGGCAAACGGACCCGCTGGACCGAGATGCTCGGCGTTGCCGTGTCGCTGGCCGGGGTGCTGGTGATCCTGTTCCAGGGGTCGGCCGCCAATGCCCTGGCGCTGGCGTTCAACCAGGGCGACCTGCTGATCTTCGCGGCGATGACGATGTGGGCGCTCTACACGCTGAAGCTTTCCGACCGGCCGGCGTCGCTGTCGCCGCCCGCCCTGGTGGCGGTGATTGCCGTATTCGGCGTGGCGTTGTGCACCCCTGCGCTCATCGCCGAGGCCGTGCTGGTGCATCCGCCGCAGCTCGACGCGGGCAAGGTGCTTGCGCTGCTGTACATCGGCCTCGGGCCCACGCTGGGCGCGATGCTCTGCTACAACTATGCGGTGGCCCGAGTCGGCGCGGTGCGGGCCGGCGCGCTGGTGCACCTGATGCCCGTGTTCGCGAGCCTGTTCGCGGTCCTGCTGCTGGGCGAGCACGTGCACGTGTTTCATGCGGCGGGATTCGCGCTGGTTGCGGGCGGGGCGCTGGTCGCGCTCGCGGCGCCGGCGCGCTTGGTATCATCGCGGCCAATCGCGAAGACCCAATTCTAGGAGCAGGAGGAGACATCATGGCTGAGCAGAAGAACTGGCGTTCCAAATCCATCACCGGCGGCGTGGCCCGCGCCCCCAACCGCGCGATGCTGCGCGCCGTCGGCTT
>JAFEDL010000113.1 GCA_018241645.1 Pseudomonadota bacterium | reverse complement strand
GCCGCTCCAATCGCGCGAGGCCTTGCGGTCCCCCGCTTTCATCCAGAGATCGTATGCGGTATTAGCGTAGCTTTCGCTACGTTATCCCCCACGACTGGGCACGTTCCGATGTATTACTCACCCGTTCGCCACTCGCCACCAGGGTTGCCCCCGTGCTGCCGTTCGACTTGCATGTGTAAGGCATGCCGCCAGCGTTCAATCTGAGCCAGGATCAAACTCTTCAGTTTAATTCTGGTTCCAACATTTCTGCTGGGTCGCCGATGCAGCTTTTAAGGGCCGCATCAACTTACTGCTAATTACTTCTCGCTCAAAAGTAAACGGAGTAAAACTTCGTTACTTGAGTGCGAGCACTTTGATTTAAAGCTCATGAACCCTTGAATCCCCTTGCGGGTTTTCGCGGAGTTCGTGGCCTTCCACCCAAGCGCCCACACTTATCGGCTGTAAATTTTTAAAGAGCAGTGACTGCGTTTGCGCCCCTGGTTTTCCGGGCCGCTCGGCGTCCATCTCGTCCCGGACACCGCGCTATCAGCGAAGTCCGCCATTATAACGAGAAATTCAGGCAGTGCAAATACTTTTTGATCTTGCACTGCATTTTTTTCTTTGCTGGTTGCGGGGGCAGGATTTGAACCTACGACCTTCGGGTTATGAGCCCGACGAGCTGCCAGACTGCTCCACCCCGCGTCCGTGTATTTCTTACTGCAACTTGCTAACTGCCAAGCCCAAAATTATAGCCAGAAATCCGGCGCTGCGCCAGACCTTTGCGAAAAAAATTACTCAGTCCGGGGTGGCGCCCGTGGCGCGGATGACCTTGCCCCACTTTTCGACCTCGGCGTGCTGGAATTTGCGGAACTCCGCAGGCGAGCTGGCGACCACCTCGAAGGCCTGCCGGGAGAGGATCTTGCGCGCCTCCGGCTCGCGCAGGGCGCGCTGCGTTTCCGCCGCGAGGCGATCGACGATGTCCTGAGGCGTTTTGGCCGGCGCCAGCAGGCCGATCCAGGAGAGGGACTCGAGCTGGGGAAAGCCCAGTTCGGCGACACTCGGAATCTCCGGCGCCTGCTCGCTGCGCTTTGCGGCGGTTACCGCCAGTCCCCGCATCTTTCCGGACTTGATGTGCGGCAGGAGGATCGGCGCGATCGCGAACATCGCCTGGATGTTCCCGCCGAGCATGTCTGTCACCGCCTGCGGGAATCCGCGATAGGGAATGTGCACGGCGAATACCTTCGCATCGGATTTGAGCAGTTCCATCGTCAGGTGCGAGGCGCTGCCGCTCCCCGCCGAGCCATAGGAAAGGCGACCCGGATTCGCGCGCAGATACTCGAGGAACTCCTTGAACGAACTCACCGGTACCGACGGGCTTACGACGAGGATCTGAGGCGCATAGGCCATCAGCGAGATCGTCGAGAGATCCCTCTCCGGGTCGTACGGCAGGTCCGGGTAGAGCGCCTTGTTGGTCGCCACCGCGGCGTTCGTGCTGACGAGCAGCGTGTAGCCATCCGCAGGCGACTTGGCGACCAGGTCGGCTCCCACGTTGCCGCCCGCCCCTGCCCGGTTTTCCACCACGAAGGGCTGCCCCATGGACTCCTGCAGGCGTGGCGCAACAACCCGGGCCACCGTATCGGGCGTGCTTCCCGGGGGGAACGTAACGATTATCTTTACCGGGTGAGACGGATACTTCTGGGCCAGCGCCGGCGCTGAAAGGCAAACCGCGGACAGTGCCACGAGCAGTACGGAATTTCGGATCATCTAACCCTCCTCCAGTTTCCCGGAATTCTTTATTTTTTATATAAAACAGTATCTTACTATATTCTTTCGGTCTCACCCTGGCGTGGTTGCCAGACCATCAGGCGCTTTTCCGCCACGCTCACTACAAAGTCCAGAATCAGGGCAAATGCCGTGAGGACCAGGATTCCGGCAAACACGGTATTGATGTCGAACGTTCCCTCGGCTTGCAGGATCAGGTAGCCGACCCCGCGCGATGACCCGAGGTATTCGCCGACCACTGCCCCCACGAATGCAAGGCCGACCGAATTGTGCAGGCTCGCGAATACCCAGCTCATCGCGCTCGGCACGTATACGTGGCGCAGCAGCTGCCTTTGGCTCGCGCCTAGGATCCGAGCGTTGGCTAGCACGGTGGGGCTGACCTCGCGCACGCCCTGGTAGACGTTGAAGAACACGATGAAGAACACCAGGGTGACGCCCAATGCGACCTTGGATGCGATATCCAGCCCGAACCACACGCTGAATATCGGCGCAAGGATCACGCGGGGCATGGAGTTGAGCGCCTTGATGTACGGGTCGCAAAGCGCCGACGCAATCGGGTTGAGCGCCAGCCACAACCCGATGACGAGCCCGGACACCGTGCCGATCACGAACGCCAGGAAGGTCTCCCAGAGCGTTACCCACAGGTGCTCGTAGATGGCGCCGGAGTAGAACCAGTCCCAGACTCGGCTAAGCACCTTCAGCGGCTCGCCAAAGAAGAAGGCCGCCTTGTTCGCATCGTCGAAATAGAGCGGCGGGACGATCCCCGGGACCGTCAGCACATGCCAGATCGCGAAAAATACGAGCAGCATGCCGACCTGCCACACGCGCAGGTTGCCCTGCCGGGGCCGCATCCTCGCCCACACGCCCTTACTGGATTCTGGTTCGCGCATAGCCCTTGAGCACCTCGTCCTTCATTGCGTGCCAGATCCTGGTATGGAGTTCGATGAAGCGCGGGGTCAGCCGGATTTCGGCCACGTCGCGGGGGCGCGGAAGGTCGATCGCGAACTCGCCGATCGGCCGCGTCTCTGGTCCCGCGGACAGCACGACCACCCGGTCGGAGAGCGAAATCGCCTCCTCGAGATCGTGGGTGATGAACACGACCGACTTGCGGTTCGCCGACCACAGCTCGAGCAGCTCGTTTTCCATCAGCTGCCGGGTCTGGATGTCGAGCGCGGAAAACGGCTCGTCCATCAGGATGATCTGCGGGTCGAGGATCAGGGTCTGCGCCAGGGCGACGCGCTTGCGCATGCCGCCCGAGAGCTGGTGCGGATAGCGATGGCCGTGACCGGCCAGCCCCACCCGCGCCAGCCAGTCCTCGGCGCGCTGCACCGCCTCCCCGCGCAACACCCCGCGAAACTCGAGGCCGGCGGTGACGTTGTCCAGCGCGGTGCGCCACGGCATCAGCGCCTCGGTCTGGAACAGGTAGCCCGCGCTGCCGTTGAGCCCGACGAGCGGCTTGCCGAACACCTTGACGCTCCCCGCCGAAGGCTCCAGCAACCCGACCGCGATGTTCAGCAGCGTGGACTTGCCGCACCCGGTGGGTCCCACCACCGAGACAAACTCGCCCGGCGCCACCACCAGCGTTGCATCCTTGACCGCCGTATAGCGGGTGTCCTTCGCGTCGCGCGCCGCGAAGGTCACCGTGATGTTTTCCAGCGCCAGCGCGGGCGCATCCTGCGATGCCATGCGCCCTACTTCTTCTTCGAGTACTTGGCAAACGCCTTCTTTGCGAACTCGTTGGTGTAGGTCTCGTTGAGCTTGATCTTGTCGGGCGTGATCTTGGGGTTGAACGACGCGAGCGCCTTGAGCGTCGTCCGGGCGCCCGCCTCGGACATCAGGCCGTCCTTCGAGTACGCCGTCTTCACGTTGTTGAACGCGAACAGGTACATCGCCTTGTTGCCGAGCAGATACTCTTCCGGGACCGTCGCGAGCACCTGCTGCGGCGTGGCATCCTGCAGCCAGAGCAGTGCGCGGACCATCGCGTTCGTCAGCGCCTGGACCGTGTTCGGGTTCTTCTTAACGAACTCGGCCGGCGCGTAGAGGCTCGCCGCCGGCATCGGGCCGCCGAAGATCTTCTCGGTGCCCTCGGGCGTGCGGGTTTCGGCGATGACCTTGACCTTGCCTTCCTTCTCGAGGATGGTGACCGCCGGATCCGTCTGCGACACGACGTCCACGCGCCCCTGGTCGACCGCCGCGATCACCGTGGAACCGGCGCCGATCCCGATGATCGAGGCGTCGGTGGGCTTGAGCCCGCCCTTGGCCAGCAGGAAATTCGCCACCATGTTGGTGCTCGAACCCGGCGCGCTCACGCCGATGCGCAGGCCTTTCAGGTCCTTGGGGGACTTGTAGCCAGCGGCCTTCGAAGCGACGATCGCAACGGAAATCTGCGGGGCCGCCCCGGAGAGCACGAACGACACGAAATGCAGCCCGTTCGACTGCATGTTGATCGTGTGTTCGTACGCACCGGACACCACGTCCGCGCTCCCGCCCACCACCGCCTGCAGCGAGCGCGAGCCGCCGGGGAAGTCGCTGATCCGGACGTTCAGCCCTTCGTCCTTGAAGTACCCGAGCCGTTCGGCGAGCGTCAACGGCAGGTAGTAGAGCGCCGATTTCCCGCCGATCGCGATGTGCACGTCCGGCTTTTCGATCTGCGCCTGCGCGCCGGCGGAAAAAGCAACGACCGCGGCTGCGGCCACCATGCGGATTGTTGCGGATGCTGCTTCGATCATTTTAGTTTTCATGGGTCCCACCTCCTTGTTTCGCTTCATTCTACAGCGCGCGTCTCTCCATCAGGGCCTGCGAAAGGGTGCCGGCATCGACGTATTCCAGCTCTCCCCCGAGCGGCACGCCCCGGGCGATCCGGCTGACCCGTATTCCGCGGCTGCGCAGCATTTCGGCGATGTAATGCGCGGTCGCCTCGCCTTCGTTGGTGAAGTTCGTGGCCAGGATCACCTCCTGCACCTCCCCGTCAGTCGCGCGGGCAAGCAACCGGTCCAGCCCGATGTCCCGGGGGCCGACCCCGTCGAGCGGCGACAGGCGCCCCATGAGGACGAAGTACATTCCCGAGTAGGAGGACGTCTGCTCGACCATCGCCAGGTCCGCCGGCGTCTCCACGATGCACAACAGGGTCGAATCGCGTCGCGACGACTCGCACAGGGAGCACAGTTCGCCCTCGGTGAAGTTGTTGCACTTCGCGCAGTGACGCACGGTGTCCAGCGCATGCCTCAGCGACACGGCGAGCTGGTCGGCGCCCGCGCGGTCGCGCTGGAGCAACTGGTAGGCCATCCGCTGGGCCGACTTCGGCCCGACGCCCGGAAGGACCCGCAGCGCCTCCACCAGCCGCTCCAGCCCCTGCGCAGTCGGAACCGGCTCCTTGGTCACGCCCGGTCGCTCAGAACGGCAGTTTCAGGCCGGGCGGCAGGCCCATGCCGGCGGTCACGCCGCTCATCTTCTCGGCGATCTTGGCCTCGACGCGGCGCGCCGCGTCGTTGAAGGCCGCGGCCACGAGGTCCTCGAGCATTTCCTTGTCGTCGCCAACCAGCGACGGGTCGATCGCCACCCGCTTGACGTCGTACTTGCAGGTCATCTGGACCTTCACCATCCCGGCGCCGGATTGCCCTTCGACTTCGAGCGTGGCGAGCTGGTCCTGCATCTTCTGCATGTTCTCCTGCATCGCCTGCGCCTGCTTCATCAGCTGGCCGATGTTGCCTCTCATGATGTTCTCCTAGGACCCTTTGGAGGTCGCATTGATGGTCTTGTCGATGACGGTCGCGTCGAAGATGTCGACCAGGTCGCGCACGAACGGGTCGCCGTGCACCGCGTCCGCGGCCCTGGCCTGCCGGGCGGTGCGCTCGCCCTGCTCGATCGCCGCCACCGTCTTGCCCTGGACTTCGCCCGCAGACACGCGCAGCGAGACGTTGCCGCCGAACCTCTGGGCCAGCGCCAGCTTGAGCTTGTCCGTGTAGTTCTTTTCCGCGAGGTACGCCATGGCCTTGGGGACGCACAACTCGAACTGCCCGCCTTCGTGGCGCTGCAATTCCGAATTTTCCGCCAGCAGCTTCGCTGCGCCGCCGAGTTGCAGGTCGCGCGCCAGCGCGGGCCAGTTTCCGTCGAAGGCCGATGTGCCCTGCGCGCCGGCCTGGACCGGCCGCACGGGGGCGGCAGCCGGTGCGGGCGCCGCCGGCCGTGGCGCGGCCGGTGCGGCAAGCCTCGGCGCAGCGCCCGCCGGCCTTGCTGCGGCCTGCACCCCGGGCAGCGCGCCTTGGACGTCCGCTCCGCCTTCCGGCCGGAAAGCCAGCATGCGCAGCAGCGTCATCACGAAGCCGGAATGTTCGTCCGGGGCGAGCGGCAGGTCCTGCCGCCCCTGGACTGCGATCTGGTAATAGAGCTGGATCTCCTCCGCCGCAAGGCCGTCGGCAAACCCGAATATGCGTGCCCGCTCCGGCAGGTCCGCATCCAGCGCGTCCGGCACGGTCTTGGCGAGCGCGATGCGCAGGAGCAGGCTCGCCAGGTCCGCGAGGGCTCCGTCGAAGGACAGGCTGCGGACCTGCATCTCGTCCGCAACGTCCATCAGCGCCTTGCCGTCGCCGGCGGCAAGCGCATCCAGGGCGCGCAGCAGATAGGTCTCGTCGACGGCACCCAGCATCTCGCGCACGTTGGCCGCGGTGACGGTACCCGCCCCATGCGCAATCGCCTGGTCCAGCAGGGACAATCCGTCACGCATGCTGCCGGAGGCTGCGCGGGCCAAGGGCGGCAGCGCGTCCTTTTCGAATGCGACGCCTTCGGCCTCGAGCAGCCGCGCGAGATGCTCCGTGATCGCGCCCGGCGGCATCTGCTTCAGGTTGAACTGCAGGCAGCGGCTGAGGACGGTCACCGGGATCTTCTGGGGGTCGGTCGTCGCGAGGACGAACTTGAGGTGCTCGGGCGGCTCCTCCAGCGTCTTCAGCATCGCATTGAACGCCGAATTGGAAAGCATGTGGACTTCGTCAATGACGTACACCTTGAACCGCCCGCGCGAGGGCGCGTATTGCGCGGTCTCGAGGAGCTGGCGCATTTCGTCGACCTTGGTATTGGTCGCCGCGTCCACTTCCAGCAGGTCGACGAAGCGTCCCCCGTCGATCTCCATGCAGGCGCTGCACTTGCCGCACGGCTCGGCGGTGATCCCAGTCTCGCAATTGAGGCACTTTGCCAGGATGCGCGCGATGGTGGTCTTGCCCACGCCGCGGGTCCCGGTAAACAGGTAGGCATGGTGCAGGCGCTGCTGTTCCAGGGCGTGCCGCAGCGCCTTGACGACGTGCTCCTGCCCCACCAGCGTGGAGAAGCTCCTAGGCCGGTATTTGCGCGCCAGAACGAGATAAGTCATGCGCGAATTCTAACAGTGCGGCTACTGCGTTTCCGGCTGTGGGGAGGGAGGTCTGAGGAGGGAGGGTCCTCAGGACCCTCCCTCTTCTCGTCGCGTATGGTGGCGAGCCTTGTCCCCGGCACTTGCGGTATGTAGCTGTGGCTGCTTCCTTCCGGACCTGACCAGGTTCACCACGCCGCAATGCGGGGGGGCCCGCCGTTGAACATTATGCCCGACCGGCGCGGCCGGGCATCGGAATTTGGCGGAGAGAATGGGATTCGAACCCATGATACGGATTAACGTATACACGCTTTCCAAGCGTGCGCCTTCAGCCGCTCGGCCATCTCTCCGTTTGCCTGCCTGAAACCGAATACTTGGAGCGGGGAGCGGATTTTAGCAGAAGCCCGGCCCGGCCTCATGCGACGCCCAACCGGCTGCCCAGCGCGCCCAGCGCGGTGGATGCCAGCAGGAAAATCACCATTGCCAGCGCGGTGTACTCGGCAGATTCGTCTGACTTTGCTCCCAGCACGGATTTGACACCCCCATGCAGCAGGGCAAGGCTGTGCAGAGCCGCCAGAATCAGCGTAAACGCGAGGTCCGGCAGGACCAGCACGACACCGGAGAGCAGCACCGGCGTGCTGCTGTACGCCGCAACCTGGAGCGCACGCGGCCAGTCGCGTCGCCCCGTAAACAGCGGCGCAAGGGCATACAATGCTGCCGCGAGCAGGTAGACGGAGATCGCGGCCCCGAGCAAGACCGTAAGTCCGGCATGCGCGGCCTGGGCGATCCCAGAGTGCGCGGCACTGTGGCCAATCAGCGCGTGACTACCGGACAGCCCCAGCCCTGTCGCCCACCCGGCGGCCGGAATACATGACAAGGGCAGGATGAATCGACCGAGAAGGGCCACCTGATCCGGAACTTCGCCGCGAACGGTCTGCCATTCCTCGCCCGGCGCAATGGTGATGCGGATGGCGCGCAGGAATACCCGATCCATTCCTTCAGCCTGCGACGGCGGCGAAGTACAGGCGGACCTTCAGAACGATGAGCATCGCCTCGATCACGAGCAGAAAAAACAGCGCAAGAAAGCCTATGTGTGCATCGACGATGAAACGCGGCGCGACGAAGCGGGTGGCTTTCATGATCGGTGCAGTGACGGTCTTCAGCAGGGAATAGACGAAGTTCTGCTCGCGCCGCGCCCCGGCCAGGATGAACAGCGCGCCCTGGCCGAGCAGGGCCATCAGGGCGACTTCGTTGACGCCTTTGAGGATAACGACCAGCTGATAGGTCATTCGGTTTGCGCCGATGCGGGCTTCTGCGTGGCGCGCACCAGGTGCTGGGTCAATTTCGGGTCGAACCGGTCCAGGTGTGCGATGACTTCGTCCAGCTTGCTGCGCCGGTTCAGGGTGAAGTAGGCCATGCCCAGCTCGTACCATGCGTGACCATTCATCGGCTGGAGTTCGGCCGCCTGCTCGAAGGCCTGGGCCGATTCCTCATGCCTGCCGACGGCGGCGAGCGCGAGCCCCAGCCCGTACCAGGCGCGGTCGATCTTCCGGTTGGCATGAAGTGCGCGCTTGAAGGCGTCGATCGCCGCCTCGTACTCCTTCAGCAGGTGATGGACATATCCGAGGTTGAACAGGATCACCGAGTCTTCCGGCCTGGCCTTCAGGACATTCTCGAACTGCTCTATCGCAAGCCGGTGGCGGCCCAGGGTCCCGTACAGGAATCCTAGTGAGGCGGCCGCGCGAACGAAGGTAGGATCCAGCCGCAATACTTCCTGCAAATCGTCAATTGCCTTGTCGTGGCGGCGCAGCAGCGCAAACACGTTCGCGCGGTGATACAGCCACCAAAGGTCGAGTTTCATGTCAGCCACTTTAGCAAAGGTTTCGCACACACAAAAGGCAAAGCCCGCCGAAGCGGGCTTTGCCGGTTCCTGCCGCAAACCCGTTACGCGGCTTGCGTATCGATGTCGCCTTTCAGGTGCGGATAACGCACATGATCGACCAGCTCCTGCACGCTCTTGGCCGGTTCTGGCGTCAACAAGCTCACCACGATGATCGTGAAGATGCCGATCGGCACGCCGAACACCCCGGCCGAGATTGGCGCCATGTTGAACCACTGGTTCGCCGCGACGCCGCCGAAGAACGGATAGGTCTGGATCATGTAGTACATGCAGACCCCGAGCCCGGTGAGCATTCCGATGATGGCACCCCACTTGTTGGCGCGCCGCCAGAACACCCCGAGCACCAGGGCCGGAAAGAACGCCGATGCAGCGAGCGAGAACGCCGCACCTACCAGGAACAGGATGTCCCCCGGCTTCAGCGACGTCACGTATGCCGCGGTCAGTGCGACGATCACCAGCAGGGCCTTGGATACCGACACCCGGCGGGCCGTCGAGGCACTCGGGTCGATCATCTTGTAGTACAGGTCATGCGAGAGCGCGTTGGCGATCGTCAGCAGCAGGCCGTCGGCGGTGGACAGCGCCGCCGCAAGGCCACCGGCAGCGACCAGTCCCGACACCACGTACGGCAAACCCGCGATCTCCGGCGTCGCCAGCACGATGATGTCGCCGCCGAGCACGATTTCCGCAAGCTGCACGATGCCGTCCTTGTTGATGTCCACGATCGACAACAGGGATGGATCGACCTTCGCCCAGTTAGCCGCCCATCTTGGAAGGTCTGTGAAGTTGCTACCTACAAGGAAATAGTACACGTCGAACTTCGCCAGCACGGCCAGGGAGGGCGCCGTGAAATAGAGCAGGAAGATGAAAAACAACGACCAGAACACCGACTGCCGCGCCTGGCGCACGCTCGGCGTCGTGTAGTAGCGCATCAGAATGTGCGGCAGTGCGGCAGTGCCGAACATCATGCAGAACACGATACCTAGGAAGTTGTTGCGCGCGATGCTTCGCGCAGCCTCATCCTTGCCCGGGAACGGTTCAGCGTGCGGGCGCGGCGGCGCCGCGCGCGCGGCGAGCCCCTTGTCCTTGTTCCACTGTGCCTTGGCGGCATCGGCATCCTTCGGATAGGACTCCAGCGCCTTCTGTGCGGAGGCGACCTTGTCCGCGGGCGCATTGTCCGCCTTCAGCTTCTCGAGATTCTGCTCGAGGTCAGCCTTGCCCTTTGCGTATGCACCGGCGGGATCCTTGAGGCCGGCATTGGCCGCGTCCGCACGCGCCTTGAAGATGCCGCGCACTTCGAGCTCCTTCGGGTCGTTCGTTAGGAGCTTTTCCTTTTCCGTGACCTTTTGCAGAACCTGGCCGTACGCCAGTTGCGGAATCGGGTTCCCGGTGTACTTGACCGAAAGCCAGACGACCGGCGTCATGTAGGCGATGATCAGGATGATGTACTGTGCCACCTGCGTCCAGGTCACCGCGCGCATGCCGCCGAGGAAAGAGCACACGAGAATGCCGCCCAGGCCGACGAACACGCCGATGCCGAACTCCAGCCCCGTGAAGCGGCTGGTGATGATCCCGACGCCGTAGATCTGCGCAACCACGTAGGTAAAGGAGCACAGGATGGCGGCGAAGATCCCGATCGACCTGACGATGTTGCCGCCGTAGCGCTCGCCGAGAAAGTCGGGAATCGTGAACTGGCCGAATTTGCGCAGGTACGGCGCCAGGAAAAGCGCCACCAGCACGTAACCGCCGGTCCAGCCCATCACGAACGCAAGGCCATCGAAGCCGGACAGGTACAGCGTTCCCGCCATGCCTATGAACGAGGCCGCGCTCATCCAATCCGCGCCGGTCGCCATGCCGTTGAAGAAGGCGGGCACGCGCCGGCCGGCGACGTAGTATTCCGCCGCATCCACGGTACGGCTCATGATTCCGATGCCGGCATAAAGGCCGATCGTCGCAAACAGGAAGCAGTAGCCGATCCACTGGCGCGTCATGCCCATCTGCTCGGCAATCGCGAGCAGGGCCAGGAACACGAGGAAGCCCCCCGTGTAGAACGAGTAGTACTTCTTCAGCTGGGCTTTGAATGCCTTGTGACCCATGACCTCGGTGTTCATTCGTCTTCCCCCTCTTGCACGCCATACTCGATGTCGAGCTTGTTCATGAAGTGCTGGTAGTACCAGATGATCGCGACATATATGGCAAGTGAGCCCTGCGCAGACATGTAGAAGCCCAGGGGGAAGCCGAAGATGGTGATCGAGTTCAGTTCGCGCGCATACCACCCCTCCACGAACGTCACCACGAACCAGATGAACAGCAGTATTGCCGTGACGACCAGGTTCCTGTGCCAGTATTCCTGGTGCTTCTGGGTCAACTCCATGAGTCCCCTCCCTTTTTTGCCGAAAACGAAAATAACGATATTGTTTTTCTGACCGGCCTCCCCGGTCTTGTCCCTGCGAACGATATTTGCATACTCTTACGTGAGACTTACGCAAGGCCAACTATTTCCGGGGTTGCGCACTGCAAAACATTCATCCCGGATTGTGCGGCGCACAAACTGTTGCCGAAAATGAATTGCTGTCTCGCCCCTGCCCGAGGACCGTGTTTGCTAGACTTCCTCGAGGGGGAATCGCATGCACATCCTGATCGCCGAAGATCATCCGAGCGTCGCGGAAGCCGTCGTGACGTCGCTGCGCAAGTCCGGATACGCCGTCGACCAGGTGCAGGACGGGGAGGAGGCCGAGGCTGCGCTCGAAGCCAATGAGTTCGACCTGCTGATCCTCGACATCGGGCTGCCCAAACGCTCCGGCCTGGAGGTGCTCAAGCGCCTGCGTTCACGCAAGTCCGCGATGCCGGTGCTGATACTCTCCGCGCTCGACGGCGTAAAAGATCTGGTGGCCGGCCTGGACGCCGGTGCGGACGACTACCTTGCCAAACCGTTCGAGTTCGAGGTCCTGGAAGCGCGTGTGCGCGCATTGATGCGCCGCGGCATGGCTGGGGGATCCACTCTGATCCAGCACGGCCCCCTCACATATGACCAGACCGGCCGGGTCGCCCGCCTCAATGGGGAGCCGATCGAATTGTCCGCGCGCGAGCTCGGCCTGCTCGAAATCCTGTTGCGGCGCGCCGGTCGCCTGGTCTCCAAGGACCAGCTGGTGAGCCACCTGTGCGAATGGGGCGAGGAGGTATCCGGCAACGCGATTGAGGTCTATGTCCACCGGCTCAGGCGCAAGCTGGAGCCCGACGGCGTGCGGATCATCACCGTCCGCGGGCTCGGATACCGGCTGGAAAACCAGGACGCCTCTTAGTCAGGCCGCAGGCCGCCCACGGGCCGGCAGCGTGAACGAGAAGCGCGCGCCGGAACCCGCCCGGCTCTCTACCCACATCCGCCCGCCGAAGTGCGTGACAATCTGGCGGCTGATATGCAGCCCGAGGCCGCTGCCGCGGGGCCGTTCGTTCGACTCCCTGTCCGCCTGGTAGAACTTGCTGAAAACGGCTTCAAGGTCTTCCGGGCGGATGCCGCGGCCGTTGTCGCTGACATCGACCTGGACCTGGCCTTCGCGCTCGACCAGCGAAATTTCGATCCGGCCGTCCGCTGCGTCGCAAAATTTGGCCGCATTGGACAGTAAGTTGAGCATGACCTGGATCATCCGGTCGAGGTCCGCGGTCACCACGGACACGCCATCCGGCAGCCGGGCATCGACGCGGATCCCCTTTTCCCGGAACAGCTGGTCCATGGCCGCCAGCGTGTCCGAGATCACCTCCTTCATGTCAATGCGGGACTCGGCCCAATCCGCCTTGCCGGACTCCAGCTTGGCGAGGTCCAGCACCTCATTTATGAGGCGCGTCAGGCGCGCCGCCTCCTTGGTGATGATGCCGAGGAAACGCCTGCGCCTTTCGATCCCCGGTTCCGGCTCGTCGAGCAGGATCTCGGTGAATGCGCGAATCGATGTGAGCGGAGTGCGCAGCTCGTGGGTCACCGTGGATACGAAGTCGTCCTTCAGCTTGTCGAGTTCCTTCAGCCGTTCGTTGGCCTCGCGCAGCTCTGCCGTGGCTGCCTCGAGTTCGTGCGACTTCTGCTTGAGGCGGTGGCTGTAGACGACGACCTGCGAAGCCTCGTCCAGGATTTCGCGCACTTCGTCGATGGTGAGGGCGTCTTCCGTCACGACCGAGGCCACCATCACGCGCGCCGAGGCGGCGCCGATGGAGCCGCCGAGCTGCACCTCGACGTAGTGGACAAGTGCCGCATCCGCCACGAGGCCCTCGTCGGGCCACTGCATGCCCCGGGCTGCGGCATACTGCGCAAAGGCTTCGTCGGCGGAGGCCGCGCCCGTGAACCGGGCAAGCAGGTTGTAAAGGTCAGGCACCGAAGCCGTGCCGCGCCAGAACCGCGCCCCGCCCGCCTCGCCGTCCTGCCGGAACACGTCGACGAAGAGGCTCGCCTGCCGATGCTCCTCGGCGCTGGGGAGGCGCAACAGCGACACGCCCACGTAGGCGACTATGTTCGCAAGCATGCTCCAGATCATCGCGTGCGTGATCTGGTCCAGCCCCGACAGCCCGAACAACTGCAGCGGCCGGAGCAACGAGATGTCGAACGGTCCACGCTCCAGCAGGCCGATCGGCACCCAGCCCGAGCGTGCCAGGGCTGGCAGCAACAGCGTGTAGGACCAGACCGCGAACCCGGACAGCAGTCCCGCGAGGGCTCCCAGCCGCGTGCCTTCCTTCCAGAAGATCCCGCCGAGGATCACCGGCGCGAATTGCGCCACCGCGGCGAACGAGATCAGGCCGATCGACACCAGGGCATAGGCCTCGCCCGCCAGCCGATAGTACAGGTAGCCCAGCAGCAGGATCAGGACGATCGCGCTGCGCCGGATGGCGAGCAGCAGGCCGGTCAGGTCGCGCCTTTCGTTCAGCCGCAGCTTGCGCATCCGCAGCAGCACCGGCATCACGAGGTCGTTGCACACCATGGTGGAAAGCGCGATCGTCTCCACGATGACCATGCCCGTGGCCGCAGACAGCCCCCCGATGAACACCAGCAAGGCGAGCCACTCCTGCTTCTCGGCCATCGGCAGGGTCAGCACGAAAGTATCGGCGTCCACGCTGCCGTCCGGGAAGCGCAGCAACCCGCCAAAGGCGATCGGCAGCACGAACACGTTTATGGCGAGCATGTAGAGGGGAAACAGCCAGATCGCCTTGTCCAGGTGCTTTTCGTCGACGTTCTCGATGACCGTCACCTGGAACTGGCGCGGCAGGAACATGATCGCCATCATCGACAGGATCGTGAGCCATGCCCAGGTCGCATAGCCGCCGGCCACCCCCTCGAACGGGGTCATCAGCGCCTGCATGCCGGGCGCGGCGGAGGCGCGCGCGAACAGGTCGCCGAAACCGTCGTACATGCCGAACGTGACGAACAGCCCGACGGCGAGAAACGCCAGCAGCTTGACCAGCGACTCGAACGCAATCGCGGCCACCAGCCCCGGATGGTGCTCGGCCGCGTCGAGGTGGCGGGTACCGAATGCGATCGTGAACGCGGCGAGGATGAGCGCCACCCACAGCGCCGTGTCCTCCCGGCCCGGCGCGGCGCCTATGTTCTCGGGCATGATGATACGGGGGTACTGCACGAGGATCGTGACGCTGGTCGACACGGCCTTCAGCTGGAGTGAAATGTAGGGCAGGATCCCGATCACCGCAATGACGGTGACGATCCCGCCGAGCAGCGCGCTCTTGCCGTATCGAGAGGCCACGAAGTCGGCGAGCGAGGTGATCCGGTTCTGCTTCGAAATGCGCAGGATCTTGCGCATCACCACCCACCACAATGCGATCATCAGCGTCGGGCCGATGTAGATCGGCAGGAACCCCACTCCGTCGCTCGCCGCGCGCCCGACGCTGCCGTAGAAGGTCCACGCCGTCGCGTAGACCGCGAGCGAAAGGCTGTAGATGTACGGACTGGCGATGACGGAGCGGCCCGCGTCGGCGCGGTGGTCGGCGTAATAGGCGATCGCAAACAGCAGCCCGAGGTAGGCGAACGACGCGAGAACTATGACCGGGCCGCTCAGCATCGGGACGCTTCGTTTTCGATCCGGACCGGATCAGCCGTCGAAATCGACCACTATCGCCATCAGGGCAATCACCGCCGCCCAGGCGGAGAAGAGGAAGGCGTACAGCAGCGGTATCCCGAACAGTGTCCCGGACACGTTGAAGAGCGCCAGGACGGGAAAGTTGAACAGCAGCGCGCCGAGCATGCAGATCGCTACCATGCGCTGGCCCTTGCGTTCCGGGTGACTACTCATGCGGCTCCCTTTTCCTGCATCGTAATGTACCAACAATCCGGCTGCAGGCCGCAGCCGGCTCGGGCACTACCCCGCCACCAGCCAGCGCCGCCCCCCGGCCGCGCCGAGCACTTCCGCGCATGTGTGCGCCCCCTGCCTGCGCGCGGCATCGAGCAGGACCTGGAAAAGCAGCGCCGTGGCATACGCATCGGACAGCGCATCGTGACGCCTGGGATTTTCGATGCCGAACTCCGCGAGCCAGTCGTCGAGCGCCTTGCACCGCGGCGCCATTTCGGGATGCAGGGCCGGCGCCAGTGCAGCGAGGTCGAGCCAGCGGTTGCGCAGCGCCAGCCGCGCCCCCCGGCATGCACGCTTGAGCAATGCCCGGTCGAACGGCGCATGAAAAGCCACCAGCGGAGCATCACCTGCATACTGCGCGAACCGGTTCAGTGCATCCACGCAGTCGATCCCCGACAATTGCTCATCGCCCGAGATTTCGTGAATGACGATGTTTGCCGGATCACTCGGGGCCTGCTGCCTCAATACAACGGAAAATCCCGAGCCCACCGCGATCCTCCCGCCCTCCACGCCGACGGCGCCAATCGCAAGCAGGCGGTCGGCGCGCGGGTCGAGTCCCGACGATTCGCAGTCCACCACCACCCAGCGCGCACGATCCGCAGCCCCCCGCAGGGGCGACGCGATCAGGCGGAGGAACCAGCCCATTGCCGCGCCCGCGCTAAAGCTGGTAGTCGAGGCGAATCCTGTCCTGGAGGCTTCCCGCCTGGCGGAAAGCCTCCTTCAGGATGCGCCGGTCGAGCGCATTGATCGAGTCCGGCGCAATGCGGTTCTCCGTCCCCGGCCGGGGTAGCGGCTTCAGGTACTGGTGCCTGACCCGCAGAGTCTGGATGAATTGGAAGGCTTCGATTGCCGCGGAGGCCTCCTGCGCCGGCAGGGCCCCGGCCTCCCCGGCGGCGCGCAGGCGGGCCACGGTGCCGGTATCGGGAATGCGGCGCCCCAGCGCATGGATTCGCGCCACATCCACGAACGGCCGCGTGCCGAACTTCTTCAGGTCGATGGTATTGGGAAATTCCGCCGAGTCGTCGGTGACGAAATCGCGGAACAGGCCGATGGGCGGCTTCACCTGCAGCGCGTTGCCGGTCATGCCGCGCAGGAATGCCGGGGTGCCCGCCGCCTGCTCGAGCACCGCCTCGCGCAATTCGCCGGCCAGCCCGCCATCGCCGTAGAGCGCGCGGAAATCGAAGAAGATCGCCGCATTCAGCAGCGCCTTGGGATCGGTATTGCGGATCCAGCCCGAAAACGCGCCGCGCCACTCGCCCAGCGTGAGGCACCACATTGGGTTGCGCGCCATGATGCCGCCCTTGCAGAGCGGGAAACCGCAGGTGTCCAGTCCCTGGTTGACCTCGTCGGCGAACGCGAGGAACGCGGCGCGATCCGGCGCCGCGCCCGCCGCCGGGTCGATGATCAGCGCGTTGTCCTGGTCCGTCGACAGCGTCTGCTCCGAGCGCCCCTCGCTGCCCAGCGCGACCCAGCACCAGCGGCCGGGAAGCTGGTGGCGCCGCTCGACAATCCCGATCAGGCGCTGGGTCAGGCTGTCGTTCAGCGTGCTGACCACCTGCGTGATCTGCTCGGCACCGAATCCCTGCGCAAGCAGGTTGCGCACCAGGTCCCGCGTTCCTGCGGCCGCGTCGCGCAGCGCCTCGACGCTGTCGCCGCCGCGGATCCTCTCGGCCGTACGCCTCAGCGACACACGCTGCAGCGCAAACAGGTCCCTCTCCGACACGACCCCGGCCAGGCGCCCGTCCTTCAGCAGCACGACGTGGCGGATGCCGTGCTTCGCCATCGCCAGGGCTGCCTCGAACACCGGTGCGTCGATCGGGAGCGCAAACGGCGCGGGAGTCATTACCGAATCTATGCGCGCCGACAAGTCGGCGCCGGCGAGCGCAACCCGCTCCAGTACGTCCGGATGGGTAAGTATGCCGATCGGCGCCGCATCGCCATCGACAACCACCATCGACCCGATGCGAAGGCCGCTCATCTTGCCGAGCACCTCCCGCAATGTGGCATGCGGCTCGCACGAAACGGCGGCGCGCGAGACCAGGCCGGCGAGCGGCTCGAGCATGCTGTGCACTTCGGCCAGGCCCTCGTTCGCCAGAGAGCGCAGTTCCTGATGCGACCGGTTCACGAGGCTGGCCAGGTAGGAGGTGCAGAACGAGTGGAACTGCGGACTCATCCCCAGCAGCGCGTGAAATGCCTCGGCGCCCAGTTCGTAGAAGAACGTGTCCTCTCCGGTCCGGTAACTGTACTGGGTCGCGCGACGGCCGACGAGCGCCCCGATCGGGAAGCACTCACCGGGGCCGAGCGCCAGCCCGACTTCGCCCGGCGTCCCCGAAAGGGCCTCGGGCGGGTTTCCCGTGACCGCTCCCTTCTTGACAATGTACAGGCGGTCAACAACGCCTGAGGACGGGCCCAGCACTTCGGTGTCCTTTGCGAAATAGGCCACCTTGAGACGCTCGGCAAGAAAGCGCAACGCGTCAGGCTTCATGCGGTCGAACGGCGCATGCGCGCCGAGGTCTGCAATGGTCGCCTGCACAAGCTGGACGCCCACCGTCTTTCCCGACCCGCTCAGGAACTCTGCTTGAACTGGTCGAGGATGGCCGGGTTCTCCAGC
>JAFEDL010000112.1:1468-8239 GCA_018241645.1 Pseudomonadota bacterium | reverse complement strand
GAACCTTTCGAGCATTCGCCATGCCAAAGGCCGGCTTCACTGCCGGTTCATGGCTTTGCGGCAACGCATCATGCTGACGGCTGCTGTAGAGCTAAGCTTACGCACTACAGTAGTGCGTTACTGAAATCAATATGAACCAAAGCAGTGCACATACGCCTTCGGCTGCACCACAGGCGCAATACGCCTCCTTACGGCAATGCACCATTATTGAAATCAGGCAACTTAAATTTCAGAAAGCTCAGTGGATATCAGCATCGCCATCCCGAACCGCCGGCATCGACCGGCGCACGGGATTGAAGCCCGAAGCCCGCGGATTGCAGACGCAGCCGTGACGCCCGTCCTGCGGATCGCCCGATCGTCGCCCGGAGACAGGCCGGATGATCGCCGGACAACTGGCCGGAGCCGGAAGCGAGGCTCTGGCGCTCACCCCGGCCTGAACTGCCTCGGACCCTGAAGGGGAATCCAGACATTGCGCGTACCCGCCCCCGCTCACCACAGCAGACGGACGAAGGGAGGACATACGTCACGATACGCGCCTGACGCCGGTGAAAACGTCGATGAAGAGCGCACGGAAAGGGATCGGACCAGAAAAGAAAAAGGGTTGCGGTTTTCCCGCAACCCTTTGATATCATTTACATTCGCTGAAGATGGTGGGCCGTGTAGGACTCGAACCTACAACCAATTGATTAAGAGCCATTGGCAGTAAGTCCGAGCCCCTGACAGACGGATTAAGTCCTTGATCATGCTGTGATTGCTGTCCCTTATGGGACATCCCTTGCAATTCGTGGAATTCACGCAAACGCATGGGGAATCAACAACATGACCTGCAAATCCATCAAAATCTGCGTCGTCAGCTCGAAAGGCGGCACCGGCAAGACCACGACCGTAGCCAACCTCGCCGGCCTGCTCGCCGATCTCGGCCATCGTGTGCTGATGATCGACGCCGACGTACAGCCGTCGCTGAGCGCCTGTTTCGCACTGCAGGCGCGTGCCGAAGGCGGACTCGCGGAACTCATCATCGCTGCCGATTGCGAGCGGACGATCAGCGCCACCGTCCATCCGGACCTCGAGCTCGTACGCTCGAACGACCCGAAAGGCGACCTGCGGACGTGGATTCTGCACCAAGTCGACGGCCGTGTCCGCCTGAAGCATGTCCTCGAACGCATCGAGGATCGCTACGACTTCATTGTCCTCGACACCCAGGGGGCCATCGGCCCTCTGCAGGACGCAGCCGTGGCCGCCGCTGATCTCCTGCTGTCGCCGATTTCGCCGGACATCATTTCTTCGCGGGAGTTTTTGCGCGGCACGCTCGGCATGCTGGAACACCTGCGTCCGCTGGCCCGCTACGACGCACCCGTCGGCCACCTGTACGGTTTCATCAACAAGATGCAGCGGACCAACGACGCCCGCAGCGTCGTGCAGGCCCTGCGCCAGGAGGTATTCGCCCCCTCCCGCGGCGACATCAGCATCCTCGACACCGTCGTCCCCGAAGCCGTCGCCTACCGCGAAGCGGTGACCCAGGGTGTTCCAGTACATCGGTGGCGCCCTGCCCGTCCGGTCGCCCCCGATGCCCATCCCCGGGCCACCATGCTGGCGCTCGTGCGTGAACTCCTGCCCCACGTCCAGACCGAGCGCTTCCGCTCGGACCTCAACTGACGCGCAAGGGAGAGCACGCACATGAGCACGAAAAACAGAACGACGACCAGCCTGATGCTCAGCGTCCTGCAAGGCCGGGACGCGGAACAGCCCCAAGAAGACCTGCCGAGCGAGGCCGGTCCCGGCTTCAATACCGGGTCGCTGCCACAGGCCGACCCGCTGAAACCGATGCTGCGCTCCGACCTGCGGCTCAATCAGCTGCGCACCTATGACCACAACCCCCGGCGCCAGAAGAACCCGCGCTACGACGAGATCAAGGCCAGCATCCAGGCACAAGGCGGACTCAACAACCCGATCACCGTCACACGCCGGCCCGGTGACGATTGGTACATGGTCGAGTCCGGTGGCAACACCCGGCTGCAGATCCTGCAGGAGCTGTACGCCGAAACCGGTGACGAACGCTTCAACCGCGTGCCCGTCGTGTTCCGGCCGTGGGTATCCGAGACGCACATCCTGACCGCGCACCTGATCGAGAACGAACTGCGCGGCGACATGGTGCTCATCGACAAGGCTCTGGCCGTAATGGAGCTGAAGTCACAGTTCGAGGCCGAAGCCGGCACGACATTGAAGCGCTCCGAGTGGGTTCGGAGCTTGAAAGCCGCTGGCCTGACGGTCTCCCGGACGCTACTGATCACGTTCGAATACGCCGCCACCGTCCTCTACCCCCTGATCCCGACAGCTTTGCAGGCGGGTATGGGTAGCGGCCCTGTGGAGCGGATTCGAAAACTCGAAAAAGTCATCCGCGCCTACTGGCAGCAGAAAGTGCCGCCCGAGCACGCCGATGCGTTCGACGAACTCTGGCAAGAATGCCTGCACCGCCACGACGCCGAAGCACTGCAGATCGACCGCTTCCAGCGCGAGTTCGAGGGCATCCTGGCGGAAACCGCCGGCATGTCGCTGCAGTTCGCCCGCCTCGAGATCGACGAAGCGATGCGGACCGGCAAAGATGCGGATATCGACGACGCTCCGGAGGCTCGAGCCGAAACTGCACCTGCAGCCCTGCCTGCGCCGGCGGTGCCCGAAACGGCGGAGCCACCCGAACCCGCACCCGAGCCAGCCGCAGCACCACCTGCAGAGCCCCCTGTTGCTCGCATCCCCACGCCCGTGCGCACCGCAGCCCCCGCCCTCGAGCGCGAGATTCTCGAACCGGAAGCGGCGGACGCCGGCGATGAAGAAGCCGACGCCAATGAAGAGCCACTGCCCGCCCTCCCGGGCCGCTCCCCGATGCCGGCGTCCGCTGCCGCTTCGCATCCCGACGCCGATCCGGCAGCGGTCCTCATCGAGTTGCGCAACGAGGTGGCGTCGCACGCCTTCAATCTGGCGCGGATGTTCCGGCTCGACTGCTACTTGAAGTTCCCGGAACCGGACACCGCCTGCGGCTACGGCTATCTGGTCGACCTGCCGAACCGGCCGATAACAGCCGGCATGGACGCGGACAACAACCTCCTGCGCTGCGGCATCTGGTGGCTGCTGGCCTCCCTCTCGGGACAGCACGATTTTCCCGGTCGACTCGAAGCGATCGCGGGCGAACCGATGCGTATCGCCCCGATGCTGACCGGACACCCGTCTGAGCTGGGCAATCACGTCGAGCTGTACGACAGCCCGGCGTTTGCCGCGCACGTCCTGGGCAGCATCCAGATCGAAGACGAGCCGTGGGAAGAGCTCATGGCGCTGGTCCGTGCCGTGCGGGCCATCACCCGCTGGCTGATGGACAACGACGAGATGCAGGCCGTGCTGTGGGGGACCGAGGTATGAGCCCCCGGACCCAGCGCGAGAAGTTCCAGGCCGAACTGGCTGCCCACGTATTGTTGTACGTACAGCGGATCGCCGACGACGCGGCAACCCTGCGCACGATTGGCGTCCCCCAGGCACTGGCCCTGCACCTGCAGAACCTGTCCCTGCGCGACCTGATGCGCATCGGCCACCACACCAGCAAGATCGTGATCGCCAGTCTGTGCATCGATCACGACTGCCTGCAGGCCCTGCTAGAAGCGGCCATCGTCCAGGCGGCCCCGGCCCCCGCGCAGGGCTGGCAAAGCATCAGCGAGCCGCACACGGCGCTGGTCGAACACATGCTGCTCATGGCGGTGCGAGCGCTCGACCAAAGCCAGCCGCGATCAATCGGCCTCACGTCACCGGAAATCAGCAGGCTCTGGTCACTGAAGCCGGCCCAGTTGCGCTGGATCGCCGGCTCCCGTGCCCACTTCGTCGACGTACACATCGATCCGGACCGGCTGCGCGCACTGCTCGACCAGATCGAGCGCAGCCACGAGGAAGAAGCCTTGCAGGCGGACCTGCTGCGCGCACGGGCTCCGTCGGCGCTCATGCAGAGCCTGTACGGCTGGACCACGGCGGATTTCGCCGAACGCAGACGCCTGCTCGGGCTGCGGTGGACCGGGCGCGCACCGGCTTTTCCCAGTGAGCAACTCGCCAACCAGGCGGAAAGCCGCTGGCTGCAACTGGAGCGAGCCCGACATCCCCTGAGCCAACGCTATCTGCAACTGGCGCGCGAACTCGAACTCGGCATCGACACGATCTGGCAGATGGTGTCCCGGCTGGACACACAGGATTCGCCGCCGATCCGCAGACGAGCCCGCGCACGCGTTCAGCGCCCTGCTGCTGGTAACTGATCATGGATGCGCTGCGGCACGATGCGCTGGATGGCGCATCGCAGCGCGTACGCATGCTCTCGCGCTACATCGAGAGCAGCGTCGCGCGTCTGCGAGACACGCGCGGCCGTCGCGGTGGCAGCGACGGCCTCGTCTTCATGGGCGTCTGGCACGACTCCATCCCGCGAATCCTGATCGACGACCCGGTGCTCGACCCGGTCGACAAGCTGACCTGGCAGGTCATCCTCGTCCACGCCGCTGCCGAGGGCGGCGCGGCGTTTCCGACCTACGACGACTTCCAGAAACGCAACATCGGTGCCCGCGCCACCATCGCGCGGGCACTGGCGATCCTGCGCCTGACGCGCTGGATTTCGCTCTGCAGCCGGGTGCGCGATGCGCGCTCGCGCTTTCGCGGCAACGTCTACGCGATCCACGAGGAGCCGGCGACGGTGGCCGACGCCATCCTGCTCGATGGCGATTACATGCAGTTCCTGACGGAGTCCCGCCAGCACGGACATCCTCGAGTCCGTGCGATCGCCGACGCCATCCACGCCACGCTCGCGGATCAGATCGCCGCCGGCGAAGACGTGAGCGTGGCCCCCGATCTCGCCCAGCGCACGCTGGAGCGTATCGCCGCGCACCGCTCCCATCGCCGCGGACTGGTGCTGGATCAGATGCCATGGCGTTCAAAAACTGAACGGCAACCGGTAGAGACGAGTGCTGCCCCAGCCCAGGAGGTGTCAAAAACTGAACTGCAAACGCCTGCGGCGGCGGTTTCCGGACCGGGTTCAAAAACTGAACGCGGTGAAAATCAGGCCGCGCAGCCACCGATCGACCGAGTTCAAAAACTGAACGCGGACGCTGAAATACTTAAAAATCATGAACTTGATGAAGCAGTTCAAAAACTGAACTCGGAGAACGCTTCTTGTAGTAGTAGTAGTTTTATAAAAACAACTACTACAAACACGCGCGCGCACGCACACGCGCGCGAGAGTTCAGAAACTGAACTGTCCCCCTTGGCAGCCGATTTGCGCTGGCCGCCACAGCTGTCGAGCAACGAACTCGAACTGGTACGCATGTACCTGCCGCGGGCACCACTCGACCGGCAGCAGGAGCTGCTGTTCGAGCTGCAGGGCCGCCTGCACGCGGCTACCGGCGGTAACCACCGACCGATACCGAATCGGATCGGATACCTGCACGGGATGATCGATCGCTGCCTGGACGGCACGTTCGTCTTCTCCTCCTACGGCCTGAATGCCCGCCAGTACTGGGACACCCAGGACCGGCTGCGACAGGCCGAAGTCGCGCAGGACGCACGGCTGCGCCGAGCCTCCGAAGTCGCGACCACGACCGCGACCACCTCCTCCGATTCACCCGCCCCCGAACCACGCGATCCAGTCGCGCGCAAGCTCGAGCAAGCCCGGCAGCACTGGACCAGGCGCCAGCAAGGAAAATCCACGTAATGGCCGATACCGAGAAACCCCGTCCGTCCCTGCCCGACAACGCCGACCCGATCGCCGATCCGCCCTCGGTTACCAGCCCCCCCGGCCGGCTGATGGGCGGGGCCTGGATGACGGTGAAGACGCGCCAGGCGCAGCGCATGGCCTACGGCCGCAAGGCCGGCGCCGGACGGCCGCCGATCGTCGGCCTGTTCCGGTTCGGGTTCCTGATGACGCATCTCTGGCGGCGCGCCGAGGCCGACGATCCTTTCGCCGACTGGACCCTGTTGCGCATCGAGCAAGGACTGGATGATGGCCGGCAGCGGCTGAAAAACATCGGCCAGCGCATCGACAAACTGCTTGGATCGGTCCAGGGCTTCCGGTTCGATGTCGCGGATACGAACAGCCCCATCAACCTGCCGCTGAGCTTCACGAACGCCTACGGCTACCAGGCCGCGCAGCTCGTGTTCGAGTTCGACGAGGTGATGCGCAAGATCATCACCGCCCGGCATGTCGGACTGCTGGCGCGCGACGATGCCGACCGGACCGAATATCAGGCCGGCAACGCCGTGCGCAGCGTCCTGGAAATCCCGGCCGGCTGGCTGGATCGCACGCAGAGAGCCGGCCCCGGCGGTACAACCACGAACACACCGATGCTCCCCGGATGCACGCGTCTGGATGTGCGCGAGGCGACCGAGGCGGCGAAGCGGATGCAGGAGCGTCTGGGCTGCGAGGAGCTGCCGGCGGAGATCGTCGACTGCACGAGTCGCCCGAAGTGGGCACCGACGATCCGTGCGCGTCGCTATGCAGAAATGCTGAAAGATCTGCCGATGCTACGGCGCGGCCGTGGCGGGCAACAGCCGAAGGCTGAGCCGCCGGCGGCGGATCAGGGCGCGCAGCCGGTGGGGGACGGTGAGGAGGATTGAGGGATGACGGAAATCGGCTATTATGAATTTGGTTACATAATTCATATGAGCAAGGACGATGTCCGATCAACCCTCCCGCCCGCGCGGCGGCGCCCGCCGCGGCGCCGGTCGTCCAGCCAACAGCGGCCCATACCGCGAGCC
>JAFEDL010000112.1:0-1394 GCA_018241645.1 Pseudomonadota bacterium | reverse complement strand
GCCGCACCCGCTGTACGCATCACGCGTACAGGCCGGCTTTCCGTCGCCGGCCGACGACTACGTGGAAGGCACGCTCGATCTCAACGAGCACCTTATCCGCCACCCGGCCGCGACCTTCTTCGTGCGCGCCACCGGCGATTCGATGCTTGGCGCTGGCATCCACCCCGGCGACCTGCTGGTTGTCGATCGCGCCATCCACCCGGCCGACGGCCGCGTCGTGATCGCGGTGCTCGACGGTGAACTGACCGTCAAGCGCCTGCGGCTGCGCGACGGCCTCGTGCAACTCGTGCCCGAGAACCCGGCCTATGCGCCGATCACGCTCACGAGCGACGCCGAACTGATCGTGTGGGGGGTCGTGACCAGCGTCGTGCATGCCCTGTGAACCTGCTCGGCCTGGTCGACGCCAACCACTTCTACGTCGCCTGCGAGCGCGTGTTCCAGCCGACGCTGCTCGCTCGACCGGTTGCGGTACTGTCGAACAACGACGGCTGCGTGATCGCCCGTTCTCCCGAGATCAAGGCGCTTGGTGTACCGATGGGCGCGCCGTACTTCGAAGTGCGCGGCCTGCTCGCGCGGCATCGCGCCGTGGTCTGCAGCTCGAACTACGCGCTTTACGCCGATATGAGCGCGCGACTGATGCAGGTGCTGGAACTGCATGTGCCGGCGGTCGAGGTGTACTCGATCGACGAAGCCTTCGTGCACCTCGACGGCATCGCCGAGCCGCTGGCGCTCGCCGAGACGCTGGCCGCCACCGTGCAGCGCTGGACCGGCCTGCCGGTGTGCGTCGGACTCGGGCCGACAAAGGTGCTCGCCAAGCTCGCCAACCGCCTCGCCAAGCGCGCGGGCCGCCCCGGTGTCTGCTGCCTGCTCGATACGCCCGAGCGCCAGCAGGCGGCACTGGCGGAAACCGCGATCGAGGATCTGTGGGGCATCGGCCGACGCTGGGGTGCACAGTTGCACGCACTCGGCCTCGACAGCGCACTCGCCCTGCGTGAGGCCGACGCCGCCCTGCTGCGGCGACGCTTTGGTGTGGTGCTGGAGCGCATCGTCTGGGAGTTGCGCGGCCGACGCTGCCTGTCGCTGTCCGACGCCGCCGCGCCTGCGCAGCAGATCATCCGCAGCCGCTCCTTCGGCGAAGCGCAGCACAGTTGCACGGCGCTGGCGGCGCACATCAGCCAGCACACGGCGCGCGCCGCCGAGAAGCTGCGCGCCACCGGCCAGCTCGCCGGCGCGATGTGCGTGTTCATCCGCACCAGCCCATGGCGCGACGGCCCGCAGTACGCCAACAGCGCCACGCGCACCCTGCCCGCCCCGAGCGCCGACACCCTGACCCTGCTCGGCCACGCACTGCGCTTGCTGCGCGGCCTCTACCGCCCCGGCTACGCCTACACCAA
>JAFEDL010000111.1:1928-36764 GCA_018241645.1 Pseudomonadota bacterium | reverse complement strand
GGCAACCTGATCTCGCTCACGCCCGCGAGCCTCGTGATCGGGCGCGGCAGGATCGAAGGCCGCAACGTGGTGGTAGCAGGCGACGACTTCACGATCCGCGGCGGCACCAACGAAGGCAGCATTCGCGACAAACTCACGCGCGTCGAAACCATGGCACGCGACCTGCGCCTGCCGCTGCTGCGCCTCGTGGACGGCTCCGGGGGCGGCGGCTCGGCGGGCATGATGGACAAGGACGGCCACTCGCGCGTGCCCGGGTACCTCGGCTGGGACCTGGTCGTGGCCAACCTGAATACCGTTCCGGTGGTCGGCATGGCGCTGGGCTCGACGGCCGGCCTGGGCTCGGCGCGCGTCTGCGCAAGCCACTATTCGATCATGGTGAAGGACACTTCGCAGCTGTTCGTCGCAGGCCCGCCGGTGGTGAACCGCCTCGGCGCGCGCCAGTTCGAGAAGAACGAGCTCGGCGGCAGCCAGATCCATACGCGCAACGGCGCGATCGACGACGAGGCCGGGAGCGAGGCCGATGCGTTCGCCCGCGCAAGGAAATTCCTTTCCTACCTGCCGCCCTCGGTGCACGAGCTGGCGCCGCGCACGCAATGCACAGATCCCGCGAACCGCAATGTCGACTGGCTGATCGAAGCCATCCCGCGCGAGGACCGCAAGGTCTACAAGATGCGGCCGATCGTCGAGGCCGTGGTCGACGCGGGCTCGTTCTTCGAGATCGGGCGCCACTGGGGCCGCGGCGTGATCACCGGGTTTGCCCGCCTCGACGGCTGGCCCGTGGCGGTGATGGCGAGCGACCCCATGCATTACGGCGGCGCGTGGACGGCGGATGCCTCCCGCAAGGTGTCGCGCTTCACGCAGCTCGCGCAACTCTTCCACCTGCCCATCGTGCACCTCGTGGACATCCCAGGGTTCCTCGTCGGGCTCGACGCGGAGCAGACGGCCACCATCCGCCACGGCGTGGCTGCGCTCACCGCGATCCAGCAGACCACCGTGCCCTGGTGCTCGGTCATCGTGCGCAAGGCCTACGGCGTCGCCGCGGCCGGGCATTCGAACCAGTCGCGCTACTCGGTGCGCTACTGCTGGCCGTCGATGCGCGCCGGATCGCTGCCGCTCGAAGGCGGCATCGAGGCCGCCTTCCGCAAGGACATCGAGGCGTCGCCCGACCCGCAGGCGAAGATCGCCGAGCTGCGCGAGCGCCTGCAGCGCCTGGGTTCGCCGCTGCGCACGCTCGAGGCGTTCGCCTACGACGAGATGATCGACCCGCGCGAGACGCGGGCGCTGCTGTGCGAGTTCGCCAACCTGACCGCCCCGCTGCGCACCGCCGGGCCTTCCACCTTCGGATATTTCCCCATATGAGTTCAGTGAAGATCTGCACCGAGGTCGCCGGCACCGTCTGGAAGATCGTCGCCGCGAAAGGCGCAACGCTTGCGGCCGACGAAGTGATCCTCATCATGGAATCGATGAAGATGGAGATCCCCGTCGAGGCACCGCGCGCCGGGAAGCTGATGGAACTGCGCGTCGCGGAAGGCGACGTCCTGAAAGAAGGCGACGTCGTGGCGGTAATCGAGGCCTGACCGGCATCGCAAGGGCCCCGACGGCAGGTAGAATCTCCCCGGCAGGCCAAACCGGCCGGGCGCCCCGGAAGCAACCGCACCCCCTTTCGGCGCTACGGCCCCAAAAAAACCACGGAGGAGACACCCCATGTTCAAGCGCCTCGCAGTTGCATTCACCCTTACGCTCGCCGCCGGCACCGCATTCGCACAGGCCTACCCGGCGAAGCCGATCCGCATCGTGGTGCCCTTCGCGCCGGGCGGCACCTCGGACATCCTTGCGCGCGCCATCGGGCCGAAGATGACCGAGTCCTGGGGCCAGCCGGTCGTGGTCGAGAACCGGGCCGGGGCGAACGGCAACGTGGGCGCCGACTTCGTCGCCAAGTCGGCGCCGGACGGATACACCATGCTGCTGTCGGACGTGGGCGCGCTCGCGATCAACCCGAGCGTCTACCTGAACATGCCGTACGACCCGGTCAAGGATTTCGCGCCGGTCATCATGGTGTCGTACTCGCCGCACGTGCTCGCGGTGCACCCGTCGGTGCCGGCGACGAACATCAAGGAGCTGGTCGCCTACGCCAAGGCCAATCCCGGGAAGCTCAACTTCGCCAACTCCGGCACCGGCGGCGCGCCGCACCTTGCCGGAGTGGAGTTCGCCCAGCGCACCGGCATCCAGTGGGCGTATATCCCCTACAAGGGCGGCTCGCAGGCCGTGACCGACGTCGTGGCCGGCCAGTCGAACGTGCTCTTCAACGGCATGCTGGCCACCTATCCTTCCGTGAAGGGCGGGCGGCTGCGCGGCATCGCGGTGTCGAGCGCCGAGCGCGTCCCCTCCGCGCCCGAGCTGCCCACGGTGGCCGAATCGGGCCTGCCCGGCTTCGTGACCGGCTCCTACCAGGGCGTGCTTGCGGCCGCCGGCACGCCGCGCGAGATCGTCGCCAAGCTGAACGCGGAGTTCACGCGCATCCTCAACCTGCAGGACGTCCGGGAAATGCTGGCCAAGCAGGGGACCGAGGTGCGCGCCGGCACGCCGGAGGCGCTCGGCACGTTCATCTCCAGCGAGAAGGCGCGCTGGGCGAAGGTGGTGAAGGAGGCCGGCATCAAGGCCGACTGAGCCTGAATCTTCAGGATTGGCCTGCAAAGACCGGCTCCCGGAGCCGGTCTCCGGCAGGTTTACATGTCAAATTTGGATAATAGAAGGAAGCAGATGGAACTCCCGCAGAACCCCTTCAAGCGCGCCCTCAAGGCCGGCAAGCTGCAGATCGGCCTGTGGTCGAGCCTGTCCTCCAACTACACCGTGGAGGTGATCGCGGGCGCCGGGTTCGACTGGCTCCTCCTCGACCAGGAGCACTCCCCGAACGACCTGGAGAGCGTGCTCACGCAGCTGCAGGCCGCAGCCGCCTACAAGAGCCACCCGGTGGTGCGGGTGCCGTGGAACGACATGGTGACGATCAAGCGCATGCTCGACGCGGGCGCGCAGTCGCTGCTGATCCCCTACGTCTGCACGGCCGAGGAAGCGAAGGCCGCCGTGTCCTACACCCGCTACCCGCCCGCCGGCGTGCGCGGCGTGGCCGGCACCACGCGCGCCACCCACTTCGGGCGGGTCAAGGATTACGGCAAGCGGGCGCACGAGGAAATCTGCGTGCTCGTCCAGGTGGAAACCGAGGAGGCCATGAAGAACATCGAGGCGATCTGCGCCGTGGACGGCGTGGACGGCGTGTTCATCGGCCCGGCCGACCTGCATGCCTCGATGGGCTACATCGGCGAGACCTCCAACCCCAAGGTGCTGCCGCTGATCGAGGACGCGATGCGCCGCATCCGCAAGGCGGGCAAGGCCGCCGGCTACCTCACGCCGCTCGAGGCCGACGCGCGCCGCATGATCGCCGCCGGCACCAATTTCTGCGCCGTGGGCGCGGACGTGGGGATCCTCGCGCGCGGCGCCGAGGCCCTGTGCGCAAAATTCAAATCCTGACCGGAAGGAAACCCTCATGAAGCACGACATCATCATCGTCGCGAAACTGCACCAGCCCACGCAGGAGATCCTCGAGAAGGAGTTCACCGCGCACCGGCTGTACGAAGCCGCCGACCGCGCCGCGTTCCTGAAGGAACTCGGCCCGAAGATCCGCGCCGTCGCCAGCGGCGGGCCCGGCGTGAACGCCGCCATGATGGACGCCCTGCCCAACCTGAAGCTCATTTCCCATTTCGGCGTGGGCTACGACGTGGTCGACGTCGACGCGGCGAAGAAGCGCGGCATCCGCGTGACCAACACGCCGGACGTGCTCAATGACTGCGTGGCCGACACGGCGATGGCGCTGACGCTGAACGTGATGCGCAAGTTCCCGCAGTCGGAGGCGTACCTACGCTCGGGCTACTGGGAAACCCGCGGGGGCTACCCGCTCACCACTTCGCTCGGCGGCAAGACCATGGGCATCGTCGGCCTCGGGCGGATCGGCGAGGCGATCGCAAGGCGCGCCCAGGCCTCGGGCATGAAGATCGCGTACCACAACCGCAACAAGAAGGACGTCGCCTATCCCTACTACCCGGACCCCGTGTCGCTCGCCAAGGCCTGCGACGTGTTGATGCTGGTCACGCCGGGCGGCGCCGAGACGAAGAACCTCGTCAATGCGAAGGTGCTGGACGCGCTGGGGCCCAAGGGCTACCTCGTGAACATCTCGCGCGGCTCGGTGGTGGACCAGCCGGTGCTGCTCAGGTACCTGCAGGAAGGCAGGATCGCCGGCGCTGGCCTCGACGTGTTCGCCGAGGAACCGAAGGTGCCCGCGGGCTTCTACTCGCTCGACAACGCCGTGCTGTTCCCCCACGTGGGCAGCGCCACGCACGAGACGCGCTTCGCGATGGGCATGGTGCAGGTGGACAACATCCGCGCCCTGTTCGCCGGCAAGCCGCTGCTCACGCCGGTGGTCTGACCGGGAGCGCGCCCCGAAGGGCTGCGGCTAGAACTTCAGCGCGCGCTGCATCGCCGGACGGGCGGCCATCTCGGCCGCCCAGCGGTCGACGTTGGGCACGCCTTCGCACAGGTGGGGCACCACGCCCTTGGCGCGGGCCACCACGGCGTAAAGGGCGAAGTCCGCGATCGTCACCTCCTTGCCGGCCGCGTAGCGGCGCCCGGCAAAGGTCGAGTCCCAGACCTTCAGGTAATCGCGCCAGCGGTTCTCGAACATCTCCGCCGTGGGGCGGTGCGGGTCCTTGGAGCGGATGATCCCGAAGATCGTCCCGAGCATGGGCGCCATGTCGGTCGCAGCGCTCATCAGCGCCTGCGAAAACGCCGGCCGGTCCGCCGGGTCCATCGGGATGTACTTGCCCACCTTTTCCGCGCAGTAGACGAGGATGGCCATCGACTGGGACAGAACCACCTCCTTCCCGCCGGGGCCGTCGTGGTCGACGATCACCGGGATCTGCCCGTTGGGGTTCAGGGCGAGGTAGGCGGCCGTCTTGTGCTCGCCCTTGGCGAGGTCGACCGGATGGAAGGTGTAGGCCAGCCCGCATTCCTCAAGGGCCATGCGGGCGCGTATCCCGTTGGACGTGCCTGCGGCGTAAAGGTCGATCATGGTTGCTCCTCGGACAGGTGGTGGTCGGGCGGGCGCCGGGGCGCCCCGCCCCGCCATGATATCCGGGACGCCCGGTTAGACTAGGGCCGTGTACCCGATTGCCCGCCCCGCGACGAGGCTTGCCTGCGCCGCGCTTGCCCTGCTGCTTGCCGCCTGCGCGCCCACGTACCTGTCGCCGCTCCAGCAGGACCATCCGCTCGCCGGCCGCATCTGGGACACGCGCGCGAGGATGTTCGTCACGCGCGAGGCGCTGTTCGAACGGGCGGCCGCCGCGCGCTTCGTGATGCTCGGCGAGGCGCACGACAATCCCGACCACCACCGCCTGCAGGCCGAAGTGCTGGCCGCGCTGCGGAAGGCGGGCCGCTCCCCGGCGCTCGCGATGGAACAGTTCGACCGCGAGCACCAGGCCGCGCTCGATGCGGCCCGGGCTCGCGGCGTGCGCGATCCGGAACGTATCGCGGACGCCGGAAGGTTCGATCGCAAAGGCTGGAACTGGCCGCAGTACCGCCCGCTCGTCCAGGAAGCGGTCGCCGCAAGCCTTCCCCTGCTCGCAGCCAACCTGTCGCGCGAGGACGCGCGCGCGCTGATGAAGGCGGGCCGGCCTGCCGCGGGGCTCGCGCCCGCGCCGCCCGCTCTGCGCGCATCGCTCGAGCAGGACATCGTTGAGGGCCATTGCGGGCACCGCCCGTCCGCAAGCGTGCTGGCCGGCATGGTCGAGGCGCAGCGCGCACGGGACGCGCAGATGGCGGCGGTCCTTGCAGGCACTGACGCGCGAGGTGCGGTCCTGATAGCGGGCGCCGGGCACACGCGGCACGACCGGGGCGTCCCGGCCTACCTCCCTGCGGACTTGCGCCGGGATGTGCTGGCAATCGGATTCCTGGAGGTGGAGGCGGGGCGAACCGAGCCCCGTCCGGAGTACGCCGACCTGTACGACCTGGTCTGGTTTACGCCGCGTGCCGAGCGCGAAGACCCCTGCAAGAACCTTCGTATGCCCTGAAGGGCAATAAAAAGTTAGTGCACGCTATCAACAAGTGCTCGCGGCAATCTTGGTGTATGCGAGGATTATTTGACAATCTAAATGATAACACTTATCGTTATCATATGGATGAACCAATCGACCGCCTGCACCTCCGGATCGCTCCTGCGCCGGAAAGCGTCCCCGCGCGCCTGTCGAGCGAGGTCCTGTTCGGCGCGCAGCGCGAGGTGGTGATCGTCCACAACGGGCGCGAGTACCGCCTGCGCCTGACCCAGAACGACAAGATGATCCTCACTGCGTAAGGTAGGGAGACATTGGCCGTGGCCGCAGCATTCCACCCCGGGTACACACCGTTGCGCAGCCCCGGCGCACCGCGCCGCAGCGGGGCGCTGGCAGCGATGGCCCTTCACGGCCTGGCCGCCGCCGCGCTGCTCAGCTACGAGCCCGCGCGCAGCGCGCTGGTCGCGGCCGCCCCGATCATGGTCGAGCTGATCTCGGCGCCCGCAGTCCAGTCGAAACCCACGCCGCCGGCGGAGCACCCCAAGCCCCGGCCCGTCGCCAAATCCGTGCAGCCGCCGGCGCCGGTTCCGCCCTCTCCGCTGCTGGCCGCGCCCAGCGAAGCTTTACCGCCGGCGCCCGCCGCGCCTGCCCCGGTAACCGCGGCGCGCCCCGCCCCGCCGCCCGCGGAACCCGTCGTCGCCGCACCGGTCGCAATCGTGCCCCCGGTATTCAATGCCGCCTACCTCGACAACCCCGCACCCGCTTATCCGCCCCTGTCGCGCCGCATGCACGAGGAGGGGCGCGTGATCCTGCGCGTGCTCGTCACGCCCGCCGGGACCGCCGAAGACATTCAGGTCCGCGCCTCGAGCGGCGCCCCCCGGCTGGACGCCGCGGCCCTCGATACGGTGAGGCGATGGAAATTCGTCCCGGCCAAACGCGGCAACGAAGCCGTGCCCGCCTGGGTGCTGATACCGATTTCGTTCAAACTGGATGCCTGACCATGGAACCTACCCAAGCACTGGGCTTCGCGGGCTTTCTCGCCCAGACCGACGCCGTCAGCAAAGCGATCCTTGCGGCACTCGCCTGCATGTCGGTGGCCAGCTGGTATTTCATAGCCACGAAAACCTTCGCGCTGCTCCTCGACCGCAGGAAGAGCGCGGACTTCCTCACCGCGTTCTGGAACGCGCCCTCCCTCGCCGCCGTCGAAAAGCACATCGAGGAGCGCCATCCCGAGGAACCCTTCTCGCACCTCGCCTGGCACGCAATCGTGTCGTCCCGGCACCATGAGCGCCACGGCGCCCACCGGCTGAACGAAGCCGGCACCAGTTCCGAGTTCCTCACGCGCGCAATGCGCCGCGTCATCGTCGAGGACACGGCGCGCCTCGAATCGGGCCTGACCGTGCTGGCCTCGGTGGGATCGACCGCGCCGTTCGTCGGGCTCTTCGGCACGGTGTGGGGCGTCTATCACGCGCTCGTCAACATCGGCATCTCGGGCCAGGGCACGCTCGACAAGGTGGCCGGGCCGGTCGGCGAGGCACTCATCATGACTGCGCTCGGGCTCGCGGTGGCGATCCCAGCGGTGCTGGCCTACAACGGCTTCGTGCGCTCCAACCGCCTGACGCTCGCGCAGCTCGACGGGTTCGCGCACGACCTGTTCGCGGTGCTCACCACCGGCTCGCACGTCGGCGATCCCGGCGCCGCGGTGCCGCTCAGGCCCGCCGCGCGCAGCATCGCCGGGGGAGCGGCCTGACCATGACATTCGGCAGCTTCGACCGCAGCGGCGGCAGCGCGCCGATGGCGGAGATCAACATGATCCCGCTGATCGACGTGATGCTGGTGCTGCTCGTCATCTTCATGATCACGGCGCCCCTGCTCACGAACGCGGTCAAGATCGAGCTGCCCAGGGCATCGAGCCAGCCCAACCCCACCCGGCCGGAGCACATCCAGGTGACGATCGATTCGGCGAGTGCGCTGTACTGGAATGGCGAGCGGCTGGATCGCGCGGCGATGCGCGCGCGCCTGGCGCAGGCGTCCCGGCAGGCGCCGCAGCCCGAACTGCACCTGCGCGCGGACAAGGCCACGCCTTACCAGGCAGTGGCCGAGGTGATGGCCGACGCGGCAAAGGGCGGGCTCAAGCGCATCGGATTCGTCTCCAACCCGGACGAGGGCCGCCAGTGACACGCCGCATTGCCGCGCTGCTGCTGGCCTGCGCACTTGCGCTGCCAGCGCTCGCGCAGGAAGGCGCGCAGACGGTCCTGCACCTGCTCGCCTATGTCGGCGCCGATTACGGCGGCGCAGTGGAGAACGGGAGCGTGAAGAGCGCGGACGAATACAAGGAGATGGTCGAATTCACCGCGCAGGCGCTCGACGGGGTCAAGGCACTGCCGGACAACCCGGCGAAGGCGGCGCTCGTGAACGACGCCGCCGCCCTTGCCAAGCTGGTGGCCGACAAGGTCGATGCCGCTTCGGTAGCCCAGGCCTCCGCGCGGCTGCGCTGGGCGCTCATCGGGGCCTACAAGCTGCAGGTCGCGCCCCGGCGCGCGCCGGACCTCGCGCGCGGGGCTGCGCTCTACGCGGCGAACTGCGCGTCCTGCCACGGCGCCCAGGGGCGCGGCGACGGCCCGGTCGCGAAGGGGCTGGACCCGGCGCCGGCTGATTTCCACGACGCCGCGCGCATGGCGAACCGCAGCCTCTACGGCATCTACAGCACGATCACCCTCGGGGTCACCGGCACCTCGATGGCGGCGTTCCGGCAACTCGGCGAGGACGACCGCTGGGCCTTGGCTTTCTTTGCCGCCGGGTTCGGCGTCCCGGCCGAGCGCGTTAAGGCGGGCGAGGCGCTGTGGAAATCGCCGGCCGCGCGCAAGGCCTTCCCGGACCTCGCCGCGCTGACCTCGCTTTCGGCCAACGAAGTCCTCCAGCGCCACGGCAACGACGCCGCGCTGGTCCACGACTACCTGCGCGCGCATCCGGAGGCGCTCGCCGCCGGCAAGCCCATGCCGATCGAGTTCGCGCGCCAGAAACTCGCCGAGGGCCTGGCCGCCTACAACCGGGGCGACCGCGCCGCGGCGCGCGAAGCCGCGACCACTGCGTACCTCGAGGGGTTCGAACTGGTCGAGGCGGGCCTGGACAACGTGGACAAGCCGCTGCGCCTGGCCATCGAGCACGAAATGCTCGGGCTGCGCGCGGCGTTCGGCGGCGAAGGCACGCGGGAGGGGATCGCAAAATCGGTTGCCCAGATCGACACGCTGCTCGCGCAGGCGCAGGACAGGCTGGCGGCCGGCGAACTGACGCCCGGCGCGGCGTTCGCGAGCTCGGTGGTGATCCTGATGCGCGAAGGGCTGGAGGCCATCCTGCTGCTGGCCGCCATCATTGCGTTCGTCACGCGCACCGGCCGGCGCGACGCGCTGCCATATGTGCACGCCGGCTGGATCCTCGCATTGCTGCTGGGAGCCGCGACCTGGGCGGTGGCCAGCTTCCTGATCGGGATCTCGGGCGCGAATCGCGAGATGACCGAGGGCGTGACCGCCCTCATCGCCTCCGCGATGCTGCTCTACGTGGGCTACTGGCTGCACGGCAAGGGCCAGGCCGCGGCCTGGGGCGCCTTCATCCGCGACAGCATCGGCCAGGCCCTGCAGAAACGCACGCTATGGGCAATGGCCGGCGTGTCGTTCGTCGCGGTGTATCGCGAGGTCTTTGAAGTCGTCTTGTTCTACGAGGCGCTGTGGGTCCAGGCGGGCACCGCCGGCCATGGCGCCGTGCTCGGCGGGATCGGCCTCGCGATCGTCCTGCTCGCGGTCACGGCCTGGGCGATCTTCCGCTACAGCCTCAGGCTGCCGCTGGGACCGTTCTTCACCGCCATGTCGCTGCTCATGGCCCTGCTCGCCGTGGTATTCGCGGGCCAGGGCGTCGCCGCGCTGCAGGAAGCCGGAGTAGTTAGTTCGAGTCATGTGCCTTTCTTTACGGTGTCAATGCTCGGCATCCACCCGACGCTCGAGTCGCTTGGCGCCCAAGCACTTACCGCGGCGATCGTCATGCTCGGCATGCATGTTGCATCGCGCGGCGCGCGGCCGCACGCGAGCGCAAAATCGTGAAGTTCCAATCGGCGAAAGGGTTCAGGCAATTCTGCCCGGGCGCAAACAGGCCGACTGATCTGACTTCGACTAGCCTGCAATGTATCGGTAACAATACATAGACTGCCGGGAGCGCCGCTCCTGGCGCAGACCTCCCGATATAAAAGTTAAAGAATTCTGTTTTGCAGTCACCTTTGGAAGGTGAGAGCCGGATGACGAATCCGTCTCCTTACTTCCCTCAGCGCGCATCCATCGCTCCGCGCCCGCGAACGCCTTGGGCCTCTCGCGCAGTACCGCCAGCATACGCAGACTGACCCTGAGAACGAAAATCCAGCCAGTCTTAATTCACGGTTAAGCGAGGTGACCGCAGACTGCGTTCACGCGAAGGCAATTCAGCCTTGCGCCAAGCTAGCAACCCTGTACAAAAGGAACGCCTCATGAAAACTAAGTCACTAATCGCCGCAGCCGTCCTCGGCACCGCCGCAGCCAGTTCTCTGGTATTTGCAGCCACCAAACACATGGAGCACGATGAAGTGCCCGCGCTAAAAGCGCAGCTCGCCGCCGCAAAAATAGGATTCGGCGAAGCTATCGCCGCCGCGGAATCGCATGTCCAGGGCAAGGCGACCCGCGCGGCACTCGAAGACGAAGCTGGAAAGTTCGCCTACAACATCGAGGTCCTCAAGGGCGACCAGCTCACCGACGTTAGCGTGGACAGCCGCAATGGAAAAGTGCTCTCCGCAACCGCCGATCAGCACGATCGCGAAGGCGAGCGCGAAGACAAGGACTGACCGGGGACTCCGTTGGCGAAAATCTCCAACCACAAGGGCTTCTGGCTGCTGCTCACGGCGGTGCTGGCGGTAATCTTTCTCACCGCGCCGCTCCTGCTGAAGCGGACCCGTATCGGGCTCGAATTCAGGGGCGGCTACGAAATTCTGTACTCAGCGCAGCCGTTGCAGGCGAATCGACCGGTAAACCGGCAGGAACTCCTGCAAGCGGCAAGGATCCTGGACAAACGCGCAAACGGCCTTGGGATGGCCGAACCCGAAATTCGCATCGAGGACCCCGCGCAGATCCGGGTGATGCTCGCCGGCATCAGCGCCAGGGATCAGGCCAGCGCACTGCTCCAAGGGCCGGAAGCGATGCCTGTCAGGCTCACCGAGAAATGGACCAACGCCGTGGGAGGCGTGCTGGGCGAGGCGGATTTTCACGACACATTACGCGCTGGTGGCGTTGCGCTCGGCCTGGTGCTGGCGCTGCTTGTACTGGTTTATCGCGGAAACGGCCTGATTGCCTCCGCCGGCCTGCTCTCGTTCCTGTGGCTGATGTTGCTGATTTTCAACGCAATAGGCGCCACTCTGTCGCTGGCCGCGATCGTTGCGTTCGTGCTTGGCCTGGGCATTGCCTCGGACGCGAATATCCTGACTTTCGAACGGATTCGAGAGGAATTCCAGGTCGGAAACGACGCGGCGTCGGCGACTCGTTACGGCCTAGCGCACGCGTGGCGGACGATTCTCGACGCCAGCGTTTCGGGCCTTATCGTGGCGGCCGCGCTCTTCATGGCCGGCATCGGACCAATCCGCGGATTCGCCCTGACCACGATTGTCAGCATCGTCTCCAGCCTGGTTTGCAGCGTCCTACTGGTATCGCTGTTGATGCGGCTGCGACATCCCAGGGTAGCCCGGCATCCTGACCTGTTGCGCCCCGGTGCGCCGATTCCGCCGCGTGCATACAACCGATTCGACATCCTGCCCATAGCCAAGGCCTTTGCAGCTGCCACCGCCGTGTTCCTTGCGGTCGGCGCATGGAGCATATCAACGCGGCCCTTCAATTTCGACATCGACTTCAAAGCCGGTACCGCACTGGACATCAGCGTATTTCGTCCGATTTCCCGGGACGAAGCGGACGAACTGATTGGCAAGTCCGGGATATCCGCCGCCACGATTGCGATCGCGGGCGCGAATCGGGACCAGGTAGCGGCGCGATTCGACAACCCGCTGAAGAGCGATGAAGTCGCGAAAATCGTCGACGCGTTCAGGTCCGTCTACGGAAACAACGTCTCCTACCAGCAGAACACCGCCGATCCGGCTGTCGCCAACGATCTGGCGCGGCAGGCGATAGTGGCCATCGGGTTGGCTTTGGTCCTGCTCGCAGCGTATGTCACCGTCCGCTTCAATTGGCGCTACGCCGTGGCGACAGTTGTGACGATCGCGAACGCTGTGTTTTTTGTATTTGGCGTATTCTCCCTTTGGGGGCTCGAGATCGACGTCACGTTCATAGCCGCGCTGCTTACCGTCATCGGATTTTCCACCAATGACTGCGTGGTCGTGTTCGACCGCATGCGCGAGAACATGCGGCTGCACCCGCGCGAGTCGACGGCGCTTATCGCTAGCGCCAGCGTGGTCCAAGTTGCGCGACGGTCCGCCCTCACGCTTGCGACCGTGGTGATTTGCGCGGCGTCACTGTATTTTCTCGGGGCCGAGCCTTTGCAGATGTTCTCGCTCGCGATCATGATCGGCCTCGTATGCGCGGGCGCATCGTCCCTCCTTATCGGCGTACCAGCCTGGCATCTGCTCACGGCAGGACGCAGCAGCACGGCGACCATGACATGAGAGTACTTCTGGTCGAGGATGACCCAATGATCGGAAAGTCCGTCCGGCAATGGCTCGGAAAATCCGGATTCAGCGTCGACTGGGTGCAGGATGGGCAAGCGGCGGTGCTATCGATCGATAACGGCGTTTACGATCTGGTGATACTCGACCTGGGGCTGCCGCGCAAAAACGGGATCGATATCCTCAAATCCATTCGCGCGAAACATAACAATGTTCCGGTATTGATTGCCACCGCACGCGACACCGTTGCCGACCGGATCGGCGGGCTGAACGCCGGCGCCGACGATTATGTCGTCAAGCCCTTCGATCTGGACGAGTTGGTCGCGCGCATGCGCGCGCTCCTACGCCGACACGCCGGAAGCGGAACCCCTTACCTGGAATGCGGCGAGTTGCGGCTGGACCCGATCGGCAAGTCGGTTTCGCTGCGGGGAACCGATGTTCCCGTGTCCCCGCGGGAATTCGCGTTGCTGGAGGCGCTGATGCGAAAGCCCGGGGCAGTTGTATCCCGCAACGCACTCGAGGAAACGATCTACGGCTGGGGCGAAGAATCAACCAGCAACGCCATCGAAGTCCATTTACACAATTTGCGCCGCAAACTCGGTGCGGACGTGATCAAGAATATTCGCGGTGTGGGCTATCGCGTGGCCGGAGGCTGAGTGGTTTCGCTGCGCAGGAATCTGCTCGTCTGGCTGCTCTGCGCCCTGACTCTCGGGATGGTCCTGCTTGCGCTGGCGTCGTTCCTGTTCACGCTCGAAGAAATGGACGAAGTGTTCGACGACCAGCTCCAGCAGGTTGCGCTTGCGGCGCTCGCGCAGCACGAAGGCAGATTGTCGGCGACGAGGCTGCCCGACCCGGACCGCAGGGCGGAAGCCGCGAGCACGTTCGTCACTCAGGTGTGGTCAGCCGACGGCAATCCGATATTTTCATCCCTCCCGGCTGCCGGGATTCCGTTCGTTCGCGAGGCCGGACTTTCGACGGTTACGACCAAATCCGGAGACTGGCGCGTGTACACGGCCCCGTCGGCCAACGGCGTAGTTCAGGTCGCGCAACCCGCGGATGCTCGCGAATCGCTCGCAGCGGACGTGGCCTTGAAACTGCTGATCCCGAGCCTGCCGACCGCCCTCGTAATTGCCCTGTTGCTGGTCTACGCGCTGCGCCGCGGCCTCAGGCCGCTGGGACTGGCCGCCGAGGAACTCGGACGCAAGAGTGCCACCTCGCTCGATCCGATTCCGAACGAATCACTACCGGAAGAGCTGCGCCCGCTCGTGGTATCGATTAATGCCCTCATGCTCAGGCTGGCGGATGCCCTCTCCCAGCAGCGCAGATTCGTCGCCGACGCCGCGCACGAGCTCCGCACCCCGCTGACCGCCCTTCGAATGCAATTGCAGGTTCTCGATCGGGCCATCGATTGCGCCGAACGAACCGAGGCGCATGCCGACATCCTAAAGGGGCTCGATCGTGCGACCCACTTGGTTGTCCAACTACTGAGCCTGTCTAGGCTCGAGCCGGATGGAATTGAAACCCAAATGCGACTGGTCGACCTCGCCGAACTGGCGCAATCGGTAGTGGGCGAGTTCAGCGAAAGGGCGGAACGGAGAAATATTGACCTCGGCGCCGACGCGGCGCACCCGGCGCCCATCAAAGGCGACCCTGAGCAACTGCGCGTTCTGCTTAATAACCTGATCGACAACGCCTTGCGCTACACGCCATCCGGAGGCCGCGTTGACGTAAGCGTGCGCCGCGACGAACGAATGCACTCGGCCACCGTGGAAATTTGCGACACGGGCACCGGCATTCGCAGGGAAGAGCGCGAAAAAGTATTCCAACGGTTCTATCGCGCCGGCGACGTCAGGGATCCCGCCGGGGCGTTTCCGGGTACGGGCCTCGGACTCGCGATCGTTAAGGCGATCGCCGTACGGCATGCTGCGATTGTCGAGCTCGAAGACGGGTTTCCGAGCCCTGCCGGAGGCTTTGGCCTGACAGTCAGGATCCAATTCCCGCAGTCCTGATTTCAGATAATCGTCAGCTTCGATAAGACGTTCTTAATTCGGCGTTAACGGAGCTCCTTCTAAGATTCGAGCAATGCCCGCATTGACGCTGAATGCTACTCGCGGCCTGTGAACCATCTACGAAAGAGATCATATGCAGCCACACGAAAGCACGCTAGCGTTGGTACAGCGCGTCCTCGCCGCGGAATTCAACCTCAAGCAGGAGGATCTCGATCCGGCGCGCGGCCTCGATGAACTGGGGGTCGATTCGTTGGCGGTCATCGAAGCGTTGTTCAGGCTCGAGAACGAGCTGCAAATACACATGCCCGGCGAGCCGGGGTCGGTTCGCACCGTCCGGGACATCGTTGATCTCGTCGATCGCCTTCTGGCAGAGCGGGATATCGGGAAGAAATCCGAAGCGAAACCAAGCCACGCATAGCCAATGATTCCTTTTTGTTCAAAATCGGAGTCCCAATGAAGAATCCATCCGCTCCTTACCTTGCGCTGGCGCTGCTGCTTGGGACTGGGTCCGCTCTGGCGGCTGGAGGACCGCTCGGCATCGATCATCGACTCAATATGCACGACGCCGGCATCTGGAAGCGCGGCACGCAGAACGCGGTCCTCGGACTCGCCGTGACCGCGGACATCGCAGCGGCGCTTTACGAAGGAGGCGACTCTCGCCTGGGCAAGACCCTATGGCAGTCCATCGACTCGACGCTGCTGGCCACGGCCGGGTCGAGCGCCGGCAAGCTCCTGTTCAGGCGTGAACGGCCGGGCGAGACGAGCGACCCGAACAAGTGGTTTCAGAGCGGAAAACGCTATAGCTTTCCCAGCGGCGAGGTTTCCTCCCTGGCGGGTATGGTGACGCCGTTCGTCCTCGAATACGGGCGCGACCATCCAATGGTGTATGCGCTGGAATTGCTGCCGGCCTACGATGCGATCGCGCGCGTGAGGACGCGGGGACACTGGCAGACCGACGTGCTGGCGGGCTGGGCGCTGGGCACCGCGGCGGGCTACTACGCCCATTCGCGCAATACCCCCTTCATACTCAGCGCGCTGCCGCACGGATTCATGGTCGGAATGAAGAAGAATTGGTGATCGCGCCTTTGCCCCCGGCAGATCTCATTGCGTTCGGATTGTGACAATAGAGAAGATCGGTCGATGGGTGCGCGAGTTGAAATCGCAGGTGCTCACGGTCTGGTTCAGCAGCACTCACCGCGATACACCGCTAACGCCGAAGCTTCTTGCAATAGTCGTGGCCGCCTACGCATTCAGTCCGATCGACCTGATTCCAGATTTCATCCCGGTCCTTGGGTATCTCGACGATCTGATCCTAGTTCCGTTGGGAATTTATCTGGTGCTCCGCCTGCTTCCGGCAAACGTCATCGCTGATTCGCGAAAGCGAGCCGACGCGTGGCTTGCGGAAGACAGCGATAAGCCGCGCAACTACTGGGCAGCCGCTTTTGTCGTCTTAGTTTGGGCGGCATTGATCGTCTGGGGATGGACGAATTTGGCCGAATAGTAAGGATACGATTCCGACGCCGTGGGCGAATCCCTGTTGCCATGCCGGGCATCGCACTGCCCTTTGCGACACCCGGGTCACGCATAGCGCGTCCCTATAACGACTTCGCCAGCGTCAGCCTCCAGGTGCGCGGCGCGCCCGGGCTGATGTTATTGTCGCCATCCACCGTCGGGAAGTACTTCCGGTCCGCCATGTTCTCGATGTTGAGGGCGAGCCGCGTCTTCGTGTCGAAGGCGTAGTACACGGCGCCGTCCAGGCGCGTGAACGCGGGCAGCGTCACCGTATTGTTGAACGACGTGAACGAGCTGGACTGGTGGATCACGCCCAGGCCCGCCGACCAGCCCGCGCCAAGGCCGACCTTGTTCCACACGGAGAGCACCTGGTCGGGCACCAGGCCGATCTTGTTGCCGGCCGGCGTGATGGTCGCCACCGCCGCCGTCGTGCCGGTGCTGATGGGGTTCTTCACGCGCCCGTCCTGGTTCGTGTAGGCCGCATACACCTCCCAGTTCTTCGTGACCTGGCCGACCAGGCCCACTTCCAGGCCTTCGGTGCGCTGCAGGCCGCTCTTCGCGAAGAATCCGATGTTCACCGGGTCGGCCACGCGCACGTCGGCGCGGTCGGTGCGGAACAGCGCGGCAGAAAGCGTGAGGCCGGGCCGCAGGTCCCAGCGCGCGCCGAGCTCGTAGTTCTTCGCCTTCTCCGGCGCAAGGTCGCTCGTCGTCGTCGCGAGGCCGAGCTGCTCGCCCGAGGGCAGCATCGCGTAGCTGTAGCTCGCGTAGTACGACGAACTCGACGTGGGCGTCCAGATCAGGCCGACGCGGGGGCTGGTGCCGGTGTCGGTGCGCGCGAGGTCCGTGGCGGGCACAAGCACCCGGCGGTCGTCAAAATTCACGCTGAACCGGTCGTAGCGCACGCCGGCCACGGCCTTCCAGTTCCTGGACAGGGCCACCTGGTCCTGCAGGTACACGGCCCCCACGTTCGCGGTCACGTTGTTGTCCGCGTCGGTGCCGTTGGGCGCGAAACGGGTGGCAGTGGCAAACGGATTGGACGCGGGCACGACGACGCCGGTGGCAGCGCCGAAGAACCCGGTGTTGCGCTTGTTGGTGCTGTCCTGGTGGCCGATCTCCACGCCCGCAAGGATCGTGTGCTCCATGCCGCCGAGCTCGAGCTTCTTGGTGAAGTCGGTCTGGTTGAACACGTTGGTGCGCGTGTTCTGGTTGTTGTAGGCCGACAGCGTCAGGGTCCCGGCGGCATTCACGGCGCTGCCCGGATAGACGTTCTGGTAGAACTTGTCGTAGTGCGCCACCTGCAGCGTGTTCTTCAGCTGCCAGCCGTTGCCGAGCGTGTGCTCGAGCACCGCCGAGAACCGGTCGGTGGTCTGCACCGAGTTGCTCTGCGCGGCGTTGCCGAAGAAGGTGGCGGGATCCGCATTGAACGGCGCGCCGCTGCGTGACGGGAATCCGCGGTCGGCCGTCCGGTCGTCGTGGAGGCGCTCGTAGCTGAACGTGAGCGCCGTCGAACCTCCGGGCACAAGGGTCACCGCCGGGTTGATCGCGTAGCGCTTAAGGTCCGCGCCGGCGCGAAAGGAGTCCGCGCCCTCGACCATCGCATTGAGGCGGAACGCGGCCGAGTCGCCCCATCTGTTGCCGACATCGAGCGTGCCGCGCAGCTGGTTGCGGCTGCCGAGCGTCGCGGTGCCGCCGAGGACCCGGTCGAAGACCGGCTTCTTCGTGACGAGGTTGACCACCCCGCCCGCGCCGCCGCGGCCGAAGATCATGCCGGCCGGGCCCTTGAGGAACTCGGCGCGCTCGAGGTTGTAGAGATCGCGGAAAACCTGCGCGTCGTCGCGCACGCCGTTCACGTAGAAGTCCGCCGTGGTGCTGTTGCCGCGGATCACGACCTGGTCGCGGTTGCCCTCGCCCTGGTGCATCAGCACGCCCGGCACGTAGCGGAACGCATCGCCCAGCCCCTGCATTGCGGTGTCCTGCATGAGCTGGACGGGGATCACGGATACGGAGGCCGGCACCTCGTTCAGCGGCGTGTCGGTCTTGGTCGCGGTGCCGGAGCGCGTGGCGCGGTAGCCCTGCACGGGGCCGTCGGCGGTTTCGGCCACGCCCCGGACCTTGACTTCGGGCAGGACTTGCTCGGACCCGGCTTGCGCTAACGATTGCTGGGACGCTGAAAACAGCGTGAGGATCAGGGCCGCCAGCGGGCGGCGTTGGAAATACGGCATGAGACTCTCCCGGTTGCCATAAGCTGCTGATAAAAGGATCGAAACAACAGAGCGCGGCTGGCTGCCGGGAAGGTTGCTGGCTCGTCTGCTGACATTCAAATGATAATCGTTCGCATTTAAAAAAGCAAGCAGGCCAATCCTGACATGGACGTTAGAATCCGCTGGCAGCACCAACGAGGAGACAAAACAATGAAAAGCACGCGCTTCGCCGTGGCCGCCCTGCTGGCCGCACTTTCCACCGGCGCATTTGCCCAGGCCTGGCCCAGCAAGCCCATCAAGTACATCGTGCCGTTCGCCGCCGGCGGCACCACGGACATCCTCGGCCGGATGATCGGCGCCAAGCTCTCCGAGGCGCTCGGCCAGCCGGTGATCGTCGAGAACCGGCCGGGCAGCGGCGGATCCCTCGGCGTGGAACTGCTGGCGAAGAGCGCGCCGGACGGCTACACGTTCGGGGGGGGCACGATCAGCTCGCATGCGATCAACGTGTCGCTGTACTCCAAGCTGCCCTACGACCCGATCAAGGACTTCACGCCGATCACCATGCTGGCGACGCTGCCGAACATGCTCATCGTGCACCCGAGCCTGGGCGTGAACAGCGTGGCGGAATTGATCGCGCTGGTGAAGGCGAACCCGAACAAGTACACGTTCGGCTCGGCCGGCAACGGCACCTCGCAGCACATGTCGGGCGAGCTCTTCAAGGCGATGACCGGGGTGAAGATGCAGCACATCCCGTACAAGGGCAGCGGGCCGATGATCACCGACCTGCTCGGCGGCACGATCTCGATGAGCTTCGAGAACATGACCACCGCCTACCCGCCCGCAAAGTCCGGCAAGCTCAGGGCGCTCGCAGTGACGACCGCCAGGCGCTCGTTCGTCGCGCCGGACGTGCCCACGATGCAGGAGTCCGGCCTCGCGGGCTACGAGATCAGCTCATGGCAGGCGATGTTCGCGCCGGCCGGCCTGCCCAAGGAGATCCATGCGCGCGTCTATGCCGAAACCGCCAGGGCGCTGAAGTCGCCGGACGTGGTGAAGCGCCTGCAGGAACTGGGGCTCGACGCCGGCGGCATGCCGCCCGAGGACCTCGCCGCGCTCATCAAGGAAGACATCCCCAAGCTTGGCAAGATCGTGCGCGATTCGGGCGCAAAGATAGACTGAAAACTAGCCTTTGCTGAACGGAGGGTCGACGCCGTCCTCCATCAGCGCCTTGAGGTTGCGCACGTGGCCGAGGCTGCCGCTGGAGTTGAACAGGTTGGTGAGGAACACCACGGCGAGGCGCGACAGGTAAGGCATCCTCGAATGCGCGAGGTCCACGGTGTGGGTCAGCACCGTGGTGTCCTCGTCCGCGTACAGCGCGTAGGTTTCCAGGATCCAGCCGCCGGGCTTCAGGTCGCCGCCCGTGGTGCGGCACACGAGCCGCTCGTTCGGCTTGAACTCGACCAGCTCGGCCTCGGCAAGCTGCTTCTTGTTCTTGCGCAGCCGGTAGGCGATCCGAAAGCGCATGCCTTCGCGCGGCGCTTCGGGGGTCAGCGGGATGACTTCCTCGATCTTGGGGTTCCAGGCCTGCCAGCCGCGCGGCTCGCTGACCCACTGCCAGACGAGCTCCGGCGGCGCCATGATGCGCGCCCGGCCGGTGGTGAGTTCCCAATTCACTGCCCGGCGTGTCCCGCAGGCGCCGGCTCGGCGGCGTCGAAGTCGAGCTCGACCTTCGCCCCGTTGGGGTCGTTGAAGAACAGCTGCCAGGTGCCGTAGCCGGGGAGCTTGCGCAGCTCGTAGCCGATGCCGCGCTCCTTCAGCTTCGCCACGCTGCCGGCCAGGCCCTGGGCCGTGAACGCCATGTGGTCCAGCACGCCTTTGACGAGCTCCTTCCGGTCGCGACCCGCGATCACGTGCAGGATCGGGTCGCTGCCGCCCGCGGCGTACAGCCACGCGCCGGGAAAGGTGAACGGCGGGCGCGGCCCCGCCGAGAACTCCAGGTGGTCCCTGTAGAACGCGAGCGTCGCATCCAGGTCGTCGGTCAGGATGGTGAAGTGGTTCATTCCGGATACGGCCATGGGAGTCTCCTAGCTCTTGGCCGCCGCCTGGCGGGTCTTGTCGAGCACTGTCATGGCGGTGGTCACCAGCGACGCTATGTCGGCCGCGTTCGCCGGCACGATGAGGGTGTTGCTGGTCTTGGCGAGGTTGCCGAACGCGGCGACGTATTCCTGCGCCACCTTGAGGTTGGCCGCCTCCATGCCGCCCTTGCCGGCGATCGCCTCGCCCACCGCGTGCACGGCCGCGGCGTTCGCCTCCGCGATGAGCCTGAGGGCCGTGGCCTCGCCCTGCGCGCGGTTGATCGCGGCCTGTTTTTCGCCCTCGGAATTCAGCACCGCCGCCTGCTTCCTGCCGTCGGCGATGTTGATCTCCTGCTGGCGCTCGCCCTCGGACTTGGCGATCAGCGCGCGCTTCTCGCGCTCCGCGGTGATCTGCTGCTGCATGCTGCGCAGGATGGCCTCCGGCGGCGTTAGGCTCTTGATCTCGTAGCGCAGCACCTTGATGCCCCAGTTGCGGCCCGCCTCGTCGAGCGCAGCCACGATCTGGCGGTTGATCTCGTCGCGCGACTCGAAGGTCTTGTCCAGTTCCATCTTGCCGATCTCCGAGCGCAACGTGGTCTGCGCCAGCTGCACGATGGCCATGATGTAGTTGGAGGAACCGTAGGACGCCAGGCGCGGGTCCATCACCTGGTAGTAGATGACCCCGTCGACGCCGAGCTGCGTATTGTCGCGCGTGATGCAGACCTGCTCGGGAACGTCGAGCGGGACTTCCTTCAGGCTGTGGGTGTAGGCCACGCGCTCGAAGAACGGGATGATCAGGTTCAGTCCGGGCTCGAGGATCTCGCTGAACTTGCCCAGGCGTTCCACCACCCAGGCCTGCTGCTGCGGCACGATGCGCACGCCTTCGATCACGAACACCACGATGATGGCGATCAGGAATATCCAGACCGTGTAGGCCCGGGTCTCCGGGATCGCCGCGGCGATGAACGTGACGACGACGGCGCCGATCAGTTTTGCGAACATAGTGCCTCCCCTTTAGAGGTTCCGCCGGCTCAGGCCGGGCGTTGCCTGCTTACGTAGAGCGTGTGGGCTTCGAGGTTCTTGACGTACAGCAGGGCGCCGGGCTGGAGGTCGCCCGCGCCGTCGACGCGCGCATCCCAGGAAGCGCCGCGATAGCGCACCCGGGCCAGGCCCCCGCCTTGGTCGATCCAGCTCTCGAAATTCGCCGGCTGCCCGGCGTCGACGGAGGCCATCTGCTGCTTGGAGTGCTTCGCCCGGTAGACGTGCACGCCGTAGCACCCGGCCGAGGCAACGGCCACCGCGACGATGACCTGCACCTCGAACCCCTGCCCGAGGTAGGCCACGGCGGCCGCGCCGAACGCGGCGATGCCCAGCATCAGCAGGTAGAACGTGCCGGTGAGCAGTTCGACGATGATGAGGCCGAAGCCGATCAGCAGCCAGGTCAGGTAGGGTTGCATGGTGGGCCGTAGTTTCGCTCGCGCCGGGGCCGGGCGCAACCGCCGCGCGGCGTTCAGCCGCTAAAATGCGCGGCATGGAAACCACCCACATCGAAAGCGCCGAAGCCGGCTACCGGATCGCCCTCGCCCTGCACGCCGAACGCGTGGCCGCGGGCTGGAAGCCGGTCGGCCGCAAGATCGGCTTCACCAACAGCACGATCTGGCCGCGCTACGGCGTGTACCAGCCGATCTTCGGCTTCGTTTACGACCGGACCGTGAGCTACGCGCCGGAAGGCACGGCGACCGTGAAGCTTGCCGGCCTCGTGCATCCGCGCATCGAGCCGGAAATCTGCTTCGGGCTGAAGGCCGCGCCGCCGCGCTCGAAGGAACCGGCGGACATGCTGCGCGCCATCGACTGGGTGGCGCATTCGATCGAAATCGTTCAATGCGCCCACCCCGACTGGAAGATCCAGGTCGGGGACGCTACCGCGGCCAACGGGCTGCACGGGGCGCTCATCGTGGGCCGCAAGGTCCCGGTCGGCGAACTCAAGTACCTCGCCACGCGACTCCCGGGACTCAGGGTGGCCCTGAAGAAGGACGGCACCGTCGTCGATCGCGGCATGGGGTCCAACGTGCTGAACAGCCCGCTGCTTGCGCTGGCGCATCTCGTCGAGGTGCTCGCCGCGCAGTCGGACTTCCCGCAACTTGCCGCCGGCGAGATCGTCAGCACCGGCACCATGACCGACGCAGCGCCGGTGGCGCCCGGGGAAACCTGGTCCACGGAGTTCGCCACCGACGAGTTGTCCGGCATGACGGTGCGCTTTGAATAAGCCCGCATCGCTTCCCCTGGCGGGGATCACCGTGGTTGCGGTCGAGCAGGTGATCGCGGCGCCGTTCGCCACGCGCCAGCTGGCCGAACTCGGCGCCCGCGTCATCAAGGTCGAGCGTCCCGGCGTGGGCGACGCCTCGCGCGGCTACGACGCGACCGTCAAGGGCCTCTCCTCGCATTTCGTCTGGGTGAACCGCTCGAAGGAAAGCCTGTCGCTCGACGCCAAGCACCCCGAGGCGAGGAAGATCCTCGCCAAGCTCGTATCCCGCGCCGACGTCTTCGTGCAGAACCTCGCGCCCGGCGCCGCGGCGCGCCTCGGCCTCGGCGCGGAAGAGCTGCGCGCGAAGGACCCGCGCCTCGTCTGGTGCGGGATCTCCGGCTACGGCGAGAACGGGCCCTACAGCGCAAAACGCGCCTACGACCTGCTTGTGCAATGCGAGACCGGGCTGCTGTCCGTGACCGGCACGCCGGAACAGCCATCGAAGGCGGGGATCCCGATCGCCGACATCGCGGCCGGAATGTACGCGTTCTCGGGCATCCTCGCCGCGCTCCTGCGCCGCAAGGACACCAACGAAGGCGCCACGCTCGACATCTCGATGTTCGAGTCCCTCGGCGAGTGGCTGGGCTTCCCGGCCTACTTCACCAACTACGGCGGCAAGGCGCCGCCGCGCACGGGCGCGTTCCACGCGACGATCGTTCCCTACGGGCCGTTCCGCGCCGGCGACGGCAAGACGGTGTTCCTCGGCATCCAGAACGAGCGGGAGTTCGCGCGCTTCTGCGGGCAGGTGCTCGGCCAGCCCGACCTGCCGAAGGACCCGCGCTACGCCTCGGCCAGCCTGCGCAACGAACATCGCGCGGAAATGAACGCGCTGATCGAAGCCGCATTCGCCAAGATGACCGCACCGCAGGTCGTGGAAAGGCTGGAGGCCGCCGGCATCGCCAACGCGCGCCTGAACTCGATGGAGGAATTCTGGGACCACCCGCAGCTCGAGGCGCGCAACCGCTGGCGCGAAGTCGACTCGCCGGCCGGTCCGCTGGACGCGATGATGCCGCCGCTCAACATCGCCGGCATGGAGCCCGACATCCGCGCGGTGCCGGGCGTCGGCCAGCACACGCGCGCCATCCTGGCCGAACTGGGCTACTCGCCCGCGGACATCGACGCGCTGGCGAAGGAAGGGGCGGTCTGAGTGCCTGAATCCGGCAGATTCAGTTTATAAACACAAGGGCTGGAGCCGCTCTCCGGTCAGTTTGTGTACCGGTACCGGTACATTACCCGCCGCACGCCGGCAGCATCAGGGCCTGCAGAACCTCGCCCGTGGAGCGGTCCTGCACGAACGCGGCGACCCCGGACTGCTTCGGGTTTGCGTTCGGCAGCAAAGGCAGCGTGCGCTTCTCGTCGACCCTGAGGCCGGCGCCGAACCCGATCGGCCCGATCCACTCGCGCACCACGAAGTCGTGCGGCAGCGTCTTGCCCTTGTTCTCGCCCGCGGCCACCTGGCTGGTGAGCTTGTTCTCGAACGCCGCGAGGTACACGGCCGCGTCGCCCTTTCCGGCGGCATCCAGCAATTCTGCCGACAGCGCCACGTCCACGCTGGCCTTGCCCATGGATTCGACGCTGAGCGCGAGCCTGGCACGCGGCGGCTGGCTGTTGACCCTTTCGACCGTGGCGCCGAACTCGCGCGTGTCCCAGTGGCGGAAATCCTGCCCCTGCAGCAGCACCTGCGGCGTGTAAACGATCCTTGCGCGCCTGAGCTCGGCCGCGCGCCGCTGGCGGGTGGCGAACTCGCGCTTGGCGTACGGGTCCTTCCAGCCGATGTAGTCCCAGTAGTCCACGTGCAGCGCGAGCGGCACCACCTTGTCCGGCGTGTAGCCCTGCGCCTGCAGCGACGACAACCAGCGGTCGGCCGGCGGGCAGCTGTCGCAGCCCTCCGACGTGTACAACTCGACCAGCACCGCGGTGCGCGGGCCGCTGTGGGCTGTGCAAGCTGCCGGCGCGGCATGGAGGGCCGGGCTCAACCCCACGGCCAGCCAGGCAAGGAAGCGCATTGCTCGCATGACATGTTCCTCCGTGGAAGGCGTTTCACATAGTTCTACCCTTCGTCGCGCGGGGGGTCAAAGCCTTACAATGGCTGCCTCCCGTGTCCGCCCTCCCGCTCTTTCTCGTTTCGACCACCTGGAACTACGGCCTGGGGATGACCTACGTCGTGGTGCCCCTGTACGCGCATTCGCAGGGGCTGACCGGCGTGGAGATCGGGCTGCTGTTCTCGCTGCCCACGATCGCGCAGGTGGTGTTCAACCTGATCGGCGGGGCCTACACGGACCGCATCGGCGGGCGCAAGATCATGCTCGCTTCCTGCGTGCTGCTTGCGCTCGGCGCGCTGGAATTCGTCTTCGCGCGCGGTTTCTGGATGATGTTCGCGGGCCAGGTGCTGCTCGTGCTCTCGCGCGCCGCGTTCTGGCCGGCGACCTGGGCGCTTGCAAGCGAGCTGCCCGGCCAGAGGAGCCAGCAGCTCGGGCGGCTGAACGCGCTCACCAACGTCGGGCAGATCGCCGGCACCGCCTCGGCCGGGTTCATCCTGGCGCTGGCCGGTTTCGCCGCCTCGTTCGCCACGCTTGCGGCAATGGGGGCGATCTCGATGGTCGCGGGATTCAAGGTGACTCAAAAGCCCCGCAAGCCGGCCGAACCCGGGCGCAGCGTGTTCGCCAACTATGCTGCGCTGCTGAACCGCCCGGTCATCTGGTACACCGTGACCTGCGCCTACCTGTCCGCGCTGCCGTTCTCGCTGTCGATGTCCTTCTACCCGCTGCTCCTGAACGACTTCGGCTACGACTCCCAATCGTCCGGGATCCTGATCGCAGTGCGGGCGATCGGCTCGATCGCGGCCGGGCTGGTCGCGGCCCGCTTCGTGAAGACCGGCGCGAAGAGCCTCGCCCCGGTGGTGGCGGGCGTGTCCGTGGCGCTCGCGGTCGGGTTGATCCCCGCGATCAACCACTCGCTCGCGATCGGGTTCCTGATGCTCGTCGTCGGGCTGGGCTCGGGCATCATGACCCTGTACTTCCAGATCACCATGAGCGATTTCACCAGCGCCGCGGAACGCGGCTCGGCGCTCGCGCTGGGCGGCCTCGGGTGGGGGCTGTCCCACCTCACCACGCCGCTGGCCATGGGCTACCTCGCGGACCACATCGGCCTCGTGCGGGGGTTCTACGTCCTCGGCGCGTTTGCGCTGTGCTGGACGGCAATGCTCGCGCTGCTGCGGCCCTGGGCCTTCAGGCACGCGGAACAACCGGGATGATGCGATGAAGCTTTCGGTACTCGACCAGTCCCCGATCATCAGCGGCCACACCCCGCGCGAAGCGATCGGGGAGACATTGAAACTTGCGCGCGCAGCCGAGCGGCTCGGGTATTCGCGCTACTGGCTGGCCGAGCACCACGCCATCGGCGCGCTCGCCGACCCCTGCCCCGAGATCCTGCTCGCGCGCCTGGGGGCCGAGACCTCGCGCATGCGCATCGGCACCGGCGGCGTGCTGCTGCCGTACTACAGCCCGTTCAAGGTCGCCGAAACCTTCCGCATGCTCGAGGCCCTGTATCCGGGACGCATCGACCTCGGCATCGGCCGCGCGCCGGGCGGCGACGGCCGCACCGCCCGCGCGGTAGGCGGCGGCACTTTCCCGGACGCCGAACGGTTTCCCGAACAGGTGTGGGAACTCGTCGGCCACCTCGACGGCACGCTGCCCGACGACCATCCGCACAAGCAGGTGCGCGCCATGCCGGAGGTGCCGACCGCGCCGGAGGTCTGGCTGCTGGGGTCGTCCGACTACAGCGGGCTGCTTTCCGCCCAGCTGGGACTGCGATTCGCGTTTGCGCATTTCATCAACGCCCACGGCGGCGACGCGGTGATGCGCGCCTACCGGGATCGCTTCCAGGTTTCGGCGCGCGAGAAGGCGCCGCACACGATCACCTGCGTGTTCGTGATCTGCGCCGGGACCGATGCCGAGGCCGAGAAGCTCGCGCGGGCCATCGACCTCAGGCGCCTGCACATGGCCCAGGGGATCGACTCGCCGGTCCCCACCCTGGCCGAGGCCGAAAAGCATCGATTCACCCCGCAGGAGCAGGCCTATGTGGACAGCCAGCGCCCGCGCGCAGTGATCGGCGGCCCCAGGAAATGCTTCGACGACCTGACTGCGCTTGCGGAGCGCTACACAGCGGATGAGCTGATGGTGCTGACGATCACCGGCGACTATGCTTCGCGGCTGGCTTCGTACGAAATGCTTGCCGAAGCATTCGCGCTTGGAACCCGGCACGGGGGAGTAGAATCCGCCCCGGGAGTCGGCTAGACAGCCGCTGGATCCCGGGGGCAACCCCGGGGCCTGGAGGAAAGTCCGGGCTCCGCAGAGCAGGATGCCGGCTAACGGCCGGGCACCGCGAGGTGACGAACAGGGCCACAGAGACGAGTCCCGTCCTGACGCAAGTCGGGGCGGGGGTGAAACGCGGCAACCTCCATCCGGAGCAACACCAAATAGGCAAGCGCCTGAGGTCGGCTCGACCAAGCTTGCGGGTAGGTGGCTAGAACCGTGAAGTAATTCACGGTCCAGAGGAATGGCTGTTGCGAGGCAGGGCCCTCACGGGTCCCGCCCCGACAGAACCCGGCTTACCGGCCGGCTCCCTTTTTACCGAATTTGACCTGGTTGCCGGACAACCCGATAAGTCCCCCTTGCGCCGGCAGGGTGGCGGGAAGATAATTTTCAATCGCCCTGCGCAGGCGGCCACACAGCCGCTCCTCCCACGATGCAGCACCGCCTCAACCAGAACGACGTCACCAACCGGGTCAACGTCGAAAACGCGCCGCAGGTCCGCGACGCGGTGCTGGACATCCTCTCGCGGCGCTACCCGGGCGAGGACTTCTCGCTGGTCGCGCGGGCTTTCGACGACGTGCACGCCCTGTTCGAAGGGCGTTTCCCGGGCTACCTCGCCTGCGACACCCTGTACCACGACATCCGCCATACCCTCGACATGACGCTGGCCACGGCCCGGCTCATCGACGGCCACGACCGCATCTGCGCGCCGCAGGACCGCCTCGGGGCGCGCCGCGCCGCGCTCGGCGTCATCATCGCGCTGCTGCACGACTCGGGCTACATGAAGCGTTCCACCGAATCCAGCGTCGAGAACGGCGCGATCTTCACCAAGGTCCACGTGTCGCGCAGCGCGGATTTCCTCGCCGGATACCTGCCCAAGGTCGGCTTCGCGGAAGAGGCCGTCATGGGCTCGCGCATCGTGCATTTCACCGGCTATGAAATGAACATCGAGGACATCGACGTGCAGGATCCGAAGGACCGCCTGCTCGGCTGCATGGTCGGCACCGCCGACCTCATCGGCCAGATGTCCGACCGCCTGTACCTTGAGAAATGCCGCGACTTCCTCTACCAGGAATTCGTGTACGGCCGCGTCGCCCGCGAAACCCTGGCCGACGGCAGCGAGATCGTGCGCTACTCGTCCCCCCAGGACCTGATCATCAAGACGCCCGGCTTCTACGAGTACGTCGCGCGGACGCGCATCCGCGAGAAGCTGGACGGCGTGGACAACTATGCCGCGGCGCATTTCGACGGGCCAAACCTCTACACCAATGCCATCGAAGGCAACTTCGCGCACCTGCGCGGGGTCCTCGAGTCGGCCGACTTCAACCGCCTGCGCCGGCTCTGCTACTCGCTCTCCTCGCCCGTTCGCCGGGCCGCCTGACTCTCCCGAGTTTCACTGCAGTGCAGCATAGCGCGCCAAGCTGGTGCGCTTCGATGTGCACATGCACCGTAGCAAGAGTCGGATGCACGGACCGGTCTCAGCCCTTGCTCTGGGGAGGGGCTGGCACGGCGGTTGCTGCCTGATCATCAGGCACAGGCACACGGACCTTACCGGTCCGACCGTCCATGATGATCGCGCAACTCGTGAAACGCATTACCGCACACGCGCCGGAGGACCTCTCCGAAGCGGAGGCATGCAACGTGTTTTCCGCGCTGCTCGACGGCGACGTGCCCGAACTGGAACTGGGCGCCCTGCTCACGGCGCTTGCGCGAACCGACGTCACCGCCGAAGTGGTCTCGGGCTTTTACCGCGCCGCGCGGGGCCGCATCAAGCGACTGTCGCCGCCCTCGTCCGCGCGCATGGCGCTGCGGCCTCTGGTGATCCCGAGCTACAGCGGCACCCTTGAGCACCCCAACCTCATGCCGCTGGTCGCGCTGCTTGCGAATCATTTCGGAGTGCCGGTGGTCGTCCACGGCCCGCTCGAGGGCCACGGGCGCATCGCCAGCGTGTCCGTCTTCCGCGAGCTCGGCGTGCTGCCGTGCGCGACGCTGAAGGACGCGCAGGCCGAATTGGCCGAAGGCCGCATCGCCTATGTCCCCACCGGACTGGTCGCGCCCACCCTGATGCAGCTGATCGCCTTGCGCAGCCGCCTGGGATTCGAGACCTGCGCGCACCTCGTGGCAAACCTGATCGACCCGTTCGATGGTCCGGGCCTGAAGCTGCTGCCCGCCGCGGACGAATCGCAGGCGGCGTTGCTCGGCAACGTGGTGGCGGAGCACGGCGACAGCGCCCTGGTGTTCTGCGGCGCAGAAGGGGAAGCGTACCCCGACCCGCAGCAGCGGCCCGCGATCGAATACTTCAGCGAGGGCACCCATCAGGTACTGTTCGAGGCGGAGCCCGTGCCGGTGTATTCCAGCGCGCTGCGCAATGCGCACCTGCCGGGCGGCGCGGACGCGAAGAGCACCGCGCGCTGGATACACGAAGCCCTTGCCGGCAAGGAGCCGCTGCCCCCGCCGGTCACCAACCTGCTGGCCTGCTGCCTGTTCGGGGTCGGCTATACCGACGACTTCAACCAGGCCAAGGCCATCGTCGCGGTGCGCACGCACAGCCTGGCCGCGGCCTGAGCCGGTCCTCGCCGCCGGCCCGGCATACGATTACCGGCCGTAGAGCACGCTCGGCAGCCACATGCCGATCGCGGGGAACTGGTAGAGCAGGAAGATCGCGACGACCTGAATCGCCATGAACGGCATCATCCCGGCGAAAATCTGGTTCAGGGTCACATGTCGTGGCGAGACGCCCTTGAGGTAGAACGCAGCCATCGCCACCGGCGGCGACAGGAACGCGGTCTGCAGGTTGAGGGCGACAAGCAAGCCGAAGAACAGCGGGTCGATGCCGAACTTGGCGAGCAGCGGGATGAAGATCGGCATGAAGATCACGATGATCTCGGTCCACTCGAGCGGCCAGCCCAGCAGGAAGATGATGACCTGGGAAAGGAGCATGAACTGCACCGGCGTCAGGCCCAGGGACAGCACCCAGGACTCGATGATTTCCTGGCCGCCGAGCAGCGCAAACGAGGCCGAAAAGATACTCGAGCCGACGAACAGCCAGCAGACCATCGCGGAGGTCTTTGCTGTCAGGTACACCGATTCCTGCACCACGCCGAAGGTCAGCCGCCGGTAGGCGGCCGCAAGCAGCAGCCCCCCCAGCGCGCCGGCCGCTGCGGCTTCCGAAGGCGTCGCCAGCCCGAACACGATCGAACCGAGCACCGCGATGATCAGCAAGGCGAGCGGGAAGAACGAAGACAGCAGCATCTTGAAGATCTCAAGGCGCGCGAAGTTGAAGATGGCATAGAAACCGACCACCGCGGCCGCGACCGCAGCCAGCGCCCCCCAGAAGAGCATCGGCGCCGGCAACGACCCGGGCTCCGCCGGCGCACTCGCGACCGGCTTTGGCTTCGGCGCCGCCGCCTGCCTGGGCTCGGCCTTCTTCTCCTCGGCGGCAGCCGTCGCCGGCTCGGCCTTCTCGGCCGGTGGTTCCTGCAGCCCGGCGTCCGCTTCCGGCTCCTTCAGTCCGCCGGCGTCCTGCTCTTTCTGCGCCCCGGCTTCGCGATTGGCGGACCCGGAGGCCACTGCAGCGTCCCCGGCTATGCCCATCGCCTGGACGCCGCTGTCTTCGACGACTTCTGCCGGCGCCGTTACGTAGCCGTAAGCCACCACCATCATCAGCAGCACGGCAACACCCGGCAGGAGCGCAATCCCGAGCTGGCCAAGAACCGAACCGCCCTTGGCAGCGGGCACCTTACCGCGCGCGGCGGCAAGCAACGAGGTGAGCGCCCGAGGCCCGGCCGTTGCCGAAAGAGTCTCCGCCAGCGGGGGCAACGGCACCCGCCGCTCCTCTTCCGACAAGGGCGGCATGAGCGACGGTTTGATCTTCGCGAGTATCACCACGTAACCGACATACAGGGCGGCCAGCATGATCCCCGGAAAGAACGCCCCCGCGTAGAGCTGCACCACCGACACCCCCGCCGTGGCGCCGTACACGATCAGCAGCACGGACGGCGGAATGAGGATCCCGAGGCACCCGCCCGCGGTGATCGCGCCGGCCGACACCTGGACGCTGTAGCCGGCCCGCAGCATGGCCGGGAGCGCGAGCAGGCCCATCAGCGTGACCACGGCCCCCACGATGCCGGTGGCGGTCGCAAAGATCGCGCAGGTGACGATCGTCGCCACCGCCAGCGAACCCGGGACCCGCGCCATCGCCAGGTGCAGGCTCTTGAAGAGCTTCTCGATCAGGTTGGCACGCTCGACGAGGTAGCCCATGAACACGAACAGCGGTATGGCGATCAGCACATCGTTCGACATGACCGCATAAGTGCGCTGCACCATCAGGTCGAGGATGTTCTTGGTGTGGTAGTCGTAGGCAAACCAGCCGAACAGCATGCCCATGCCCATCAGCGTGAAGGCCGTGGGAAATCCGAGCATGATCGCAACGACCACGAGGCCGAGCATCAGCAGGCCAAGGTGTCCGTGGGTGATGGTCTTGGCCTGCACGAGCATGAAGACGCACCCCAGGATGAGCAGCCCCATCAGGATGAAGCCGAACCAGAGTTCCTTGCGAATCTTCACTGTGCGCCCTCTTTGCCCACGACGAGCGCGTCGAGTTTTTCGATGTCCTCGTCCTTGACGTGGACCATCTCCTTCAGCTTGTCGAGGTCGACCTCTTCGACATCCGCCACACGAGACGGCCAGTCGCCCTGCTGGATGCAGACGATGCAGCGCACGATCTCGACCACGCCCTGCAGCAGGAGGAACACGCCCGCGACCGGGATGATGGTCTTGAACGGATAGACCGGCGGTCCGTCCGCGGTGATGTTGGAGTGCTCATTGATGACCCAGCTTTCCGAGGCGTACTGGTAGCCCGCCCAGGCCATGGCGACCACCCCGGGGATGAAGAACAGGAAGTACAGCAGGAGGTCCAGCGTGGCCTGTGTGCGCGGCCGGAAGAACCCGTACAGGACGTCGCCGCGAACGTGGCCATTCTTGGACAGCGTGTAGGCCCCGGCCATCATGAACATGGTGCCGTACATCATGGTCATGGCGTCGAGCGCGTACGCATGCGGGTGGTCCAGTGCATAGCGGGAGAACACCTCCCAGGAAACGAAGACCGTAAGCAGAAGGATCAGCCACGAGAATGCCTGGCCGACCCAGGTGCTCAGTTTGTCGACGAAGAGAAGGAGTTTCTGCATGTCAGCGCGTGCCTTGCAACAGACTTACGTTATGCGATGCCGGAAACAAAACAGCCATCCGGTTTCCACCGGATGGCTGGTTCGGCACGCCCGCGGTTACTTCTTGGCGGCGGCCTTGGCCCCGAAGTAATGGTTGAAGGCCATGCGGCGGTTGACGTTGTTGTCCATGTCCCACTTCACCGCACGGACGGCGAAGGCTTTCTGGGAGGCGACGATTTCCTTGAACAGGGGATTGTCGGCCGATTTCTTCTCGACGACCTGGTCGTAGATCTCGAGCTGCTTCTGCAGGATGGCGTCGGGCGTCTTGTAGAACTTGACCTTGTCCTTGGTCTGCAGCTCGACGTAGTCCTTCGAGTACCGGTCGATCGCCTTCCAGGTCAGGGCCTGCGACGCCGCGTCCACCGCATTCGCGATGATCGCGCGCATCTTTTCCGGCAGCGCGTCGAACTTCGCCTTGTTGAACATGATCTCGAACTGCTCGGAGTTCTGGTGGAAGCTCTGCAGCATGCAGACCTTCGACACGTCCGGGAACCCGAGGAGGCGGTCGGAGCTCATGTTGTTGAATTCGGCCGCGTCGAGCAGGCCGCGGTCCATCGCCGGCACGATCTCGCCGCCCGGCAGCGCGTTGACGGCCACGCCCATGGCGGTGAACACGTCAATCGAAATGCCCACCGTACGGTACTTGAGGCCCTTCATGTCCTCGGCCTTGGTGATGGGCTTCTTGAACCAGCCCAGGGGCTGGGTAGCCATCGGGCCGTAGGGGAACGAAACCACGTTCGCGCCGATCGACTTGTAGAGCTTTTCCAGGAGCTCCTTGCCGCCGCCCCACTTGTGCCAGGCCAGCAGCATGTTCGCGTCCATGCCGTACGCCGGGCCCGAGCCCCACAGCGCGAGGGCGTTCTGCTTGCCGTAGTGGTACACGAGTACGCCATGGCCGCCATCCAGCGTGCCCTTGGTCACGGCATCGAGCAGGCCGAACGCCGGGACCACGGCGCCGGCGGGAAGCACCTCGATCTTCAGGTCGCCGCCGGTCATGTCATTGACGGTCTTGGCGTAGTCGAGCGCGTATTCGTGGAAGATGTCCTTCGACGGCCAGGTCGACTGGAACCGCATCGTGATCGGGCCGGCCTGGCCCTTGGCGATCATCGGGAAGCCTAGGGTGGCGGCGCCGGCGGTGGCTGCGGCAGCGCCGGTGAGGAACTTGCGGCGGGTCGAAACCGGTTTTTCTTGCTTGGACATGATGGAGGGTCTCCTGTCTGGGATTTTTATGGCGGGGCTGTACGCGCCCCTTGGCCGAGGGAAAAGCCGGGGGATTCTAACCTTGGCTACCGCCCCCCGCAATCCCGGCCGGAGCCGCGGTGGATGCGGCCGGCGCCGCGGGCGCGGCACGCTTGTGAGGCTCGTTCGGGTGCCAGCCCAGGACCGCCAGCAGGACGAAGAATCCCGCAATATATGCGACCGCAACAAACCAGCCGTGTTTCAGCCACAGGCCGACCGACTTGGCCTCCGGATACATGTTGGAGAGCGCCACTCCCGCGCTGGAGCCGAACCAGATCATCGACCCGCCGAACCCGACCGCGTAGGCGAGGAACCCCCAGTCGTAGCCGCCCTGCTTGAGCGCGAGCGCGGTGAGCGGGATGTTGTCGAACACCGCGGACACGAACCCGAGCCCGAACGCCGTATGCCAGGATGCGACCGGGAGCTTTTCCACCGGCATCATGGAAGCGCACAGGATGAGGGACAACAGGAACACGCTGCCCTTGAACGCCCCGGGCAGGAGCTTCCAGTCAGGCTGCCGCCAGATTGCGGCCACCAGGATCGCCGCCCATACACCAACCCCGATGAACGGGAAGGTGTCGGACTGGTCGCGGAACTTCACGTTGATGAGGACGTTTACCCCGATCGCAGTGAGCAGGATGAAGGCAACGATTGCGACGCGCACCCAGTCCACGGTGATGCCGGCCGGCGCATCCTTGCTGATGGGCGAGTGACGGTGCTGCTGCATCGCCGCAGGAATTCCGAAAATCACCATCGCCACGCCCGCAGCCACGAAAGCCTCGAAGACATCCAGCGGATCCACGCCGTCGATCCACATCATCGTGGTGGTGGTATCGCCCACCACGCTGCCCGAGCCGCCCGCATTTGACGCGGCGACGATCGCCGCCAGATAGCCTATGTGCACCTTCCCGCGGAACACCGTCCCGGCTATGGTGCCGCCGATGATCGCCGCGGCGATGTTGTCGAGGAACGAAGACAGCACGAAGATCATCAGCAGCAGCACGAACCCGCCCTTCCAGTCGTCCGGCAGGAAACGCGGCAGGATCGCAGGGATGCGGCTTTCCTCGAAGTGGTTCGACAGCAGCGCGAACCCGAGGAGGAGGAGCAGCAGGTTGCTGAGGATCACCCACTCGTGCAGCAGATGCATCCCCAGGCCGGGCAGGCCGGCACCCGCCTTGAACCC
>JAFEDL010000111.1:0-1898 GCA_018241645.1 Pseudomonadota bacterium | reverse complement strand
AGCGTGTGGTGGTGGAACAGCGCGACCCCGGCGAGCGTAAGCGCAAACAGGATGAAATCGACCGGGACCCCGAACGCCCCGGCCGCGGCGCCGATCACCAATGCGCCGCCGAACAGGCCCCTCTCGTGCACGATCACGCGCGCGGCCAGCTTGAACATGGAACTCATCCCCGCCCCCCCTCATGTGTCCGGCGGCATTATAGGGGCCGGCGCGCGGCCGGTGCGCGCCGTTACTGCTTCCAGCGGGTGCAGGACTCGCGCACGACGTCGGCGAGCGACCCCGTGGCCGCAAAGCGCGCGCGCAGCCAGGCCGCGTCCGACTGCTCGCTCCGGACGCCCTCGGCCAGCGCGGCGAGGGCGGGCATGGATTCGAGCGCCATTGCGTGCGGGGTCAGCGCCGCGATCGTGTCGAGGATGTCCTCCCCGATCGTCCGCTTGCGGCGGTCGAACGGGTCGACCATGACCCCCCGGCATCCGAACCGGCTCGCCTCGAACCGGTTGAAGCTGTTGACCATGTAGATCGCCGGCAGCGGCTGCCGCCCCCGGTCATTGAGGAACCGCCGCGCCAGGGCCTGCGCATAGGCGGCCAGCAGGGCGGCCCTGCCCACCGTCAGGGGGGTGTCGCAAACGCGGATCTCCACCGTGCCGTACTCGGGCTTGGGCCGGATGTCCCAGTAGAAGTCCTTCATGCTCTCGACCACGCCGAACGAACGCATCGTGTCGAAGTATTCGCCGAACGCGTCCCATCCCAGCACGAAGGGCATGTGCCCGGACAGCGGAAACGCGTTCACCGCCGTCAGGCGCGAGGACTGGAATGTGGTGTCCTCGCCCTGGTAGAAAGGCGAGGCTGCGGACAAGGCGATGAAATGCGGCACGTAGCGGGTCAGCATGTGCACCAGGTAGACCGCGTCGTCGCCGCTGGGGCAGCCGATGTGGATGTGCTGCCCGAACACCGTGAATTGCTTGGCGAGGTAGCCGTAGCGCTCGAGCACCTGCTTGAAGCGCTCGGTCGGGAAGATCCTGCGGTCCGCCCAGCTGTGGAAGGGATGCGCCCCGCCGCCGGCGATGCCGAGGTTGAGCAGGCTGCCTTCCTCGACCACGGCAGCGCGCAGCGTTTCCAGTTCGGCCCCGAGCGCCGCGTAGCCCGTGTGGATGCCGCTGTTGAGCTCGATCATGCTCTCGGTGATCTCGGGCTTCACCGCGCCCGGCAGCTTGCGCCTGGCCAGGCGCGCCAGCAGGTCGCCGGCATCGTGGGCGAGGTCCCGGTCGTGCGCGCGCACGAGCTGCAGCTCGAGTTCGACCCCGATGCTCAGGTCCGCCGAAGGCGTGAAGTGCAGGTCATCCATTGCGTCATACCCTCCCCGAGGCGGGATGGGCCTCGCCCGCCCGCTTCAGGGCGAACTGGGTCGCCAGCGGGCCCGCCAGTTCGAGGACCGCGACCGCGGAAAGCACGATGGCGGACAGCTCGGCGCCGAATGCCGGGTAGAGCACCGCGGTGTCGTGCACCATCACCACCGCCAGGCCGGACATGGGCAGCAATGCGACCGAGAGCAGGCCCGCGCCCCCCGGGCGCACGCCCGAAAGCCGGCCGAACACGAGGAGCGCCAGGGCCTTGCCCAGAAACCGCGCGACAATGAATACCGCGACCAGGCTGCCCATCGACTCCAGCGCGCCGAATTGGAGTTCCGCGCCCGTGAGGACGAACAGGACCACGAAGAACAGCTGGCCGCCGTGGCCGAACTGCAGCGGCATGAGGGCGTGATCGTCGTCGAGGTTGCGCGCCAGCAGCCCGAGCAGCATGAGGGTCACCACGACCGGCAGGTTCAGGCTGCGCGCAACGCCCACCGACGCGACGATGAACGCGACCAGCAGGATGAACTGCCGGTCCTCGCGCTTGCC
>JAFEDL010000110.1 GCA_018241645.1 Pseudomonadota bacterium | reverse complement strand
GCCTTGTAGCCGGCCTTGAGGTGGGGTTTGAGCTCGGCGATCAGCTCCTCCGGCGGCTGGTAGCCCAGCGACACGCCGCCCGCATAGGCGGGGATGCCGCGGTACGCGCCGCCGATCAGCTTGTAGATCGGCATGCCGGCGGCCTGGCCGCGGATGTCCCACAGCGCGCAGTCGATGCCGCTCATCGCGAGGCAACATCCCGCGCCCATGCCGTGGCTGCCGAGCTGCATCTTGTAGATCTTCGCCCATACACCAACCACGTCGGCCGCATCCATGCCCACGACCAGCCGTTTCAGCGTGGTCTCGATGAGTTTCGCCACCGCGGTGTGCGCGCGGCCGTGGTGCGATTCGCCCCAGCCGACCAGCCCGCCGGCGGTGGTGACCTTCACCACCACGGCGTCGCGCTTGATCGCCGTGCCGATGCCGAGGGTGACCTGCGCCTTCTTCGGCACCGGGAAAGACGTCGGGTACGCCTTGATGTCTGTGATCTTCAGGTCTTTGGATGCCATGGTTTCCTCTCCGGATTTACGAAACTGTGCGGGGGGTGGCCCGCGAGCATGCGCAGCGCTTCCTGCGCGGCGATCACGCCCGAGCGCTCGCGCGACTCGCGCGTCGAGCCGGCCAGGTGCGGGGTAAGGGTAGCGTTCTTCAGCGCAAACAGGGGATGGCCGGGCTCGAGGCGGTAGTGCTCGTACACGTCCAGCATGGCGCCGGCGATCACGTTTCCGCGCAGGGCCTCCACCAGCGCGGCCTCGTCGATCACCGGGCCGCGGCCCACGTTCACGAGGAAAGCGGTCTGCTTCATCGCGGCGATGCGCTGCGCGTTCATCAGGTGGTGCGTCTGCGGCGTGAGCGGGCAGGTGAGCACCACGAAATCGGATTCAGCCAGCAGCCGGTCCAGCGCCGCCGGCTCTACGCCGGCAGGCAGCGCGTCGAGGCGCCGCTGGTGCCCGAGCACGCGCATGGAGAGCCCCGCGCTGCACATGTGCGCGAGGCGCTTGCCGATGTGGCCTACGCCCACGATGCCGAGCGTCTTCTTCTCCACCTCCACCGCCTGGCTGGCGAGGCCCCGGGCGGTGTCCCAGGCTTCGCTACGCAGCGATTGGTCGATCATGCGGAAGTTGCGCGCGAGCAGCATGATCGCCATCAGGCAGTACTCGGCCACCGACCGGGCGTTGCCGCCGGGCATGTTGCCCACCATCACGCCGCGCTCGTTCGCCGCGGGGATGTTCACCAGGTCCGTGCCGGTGCCGTGGATCATCACCGCGCGGATGCGCGGCGCCGCCTCGAACAGGTCGTCCGGCAGCCGGCTGCGGGTGATCACCGCGTCCACCTCGCGGGCGAGCGCGCGCAGCGTCGCGAGGCTGGTGTCGGGCGGTTGCACGACCTCCACGCTCGCGGCCAGCAGCGCGATGCCGGCCGGGTCGATCAGGTCGGTGACGAGGACGCGGTCCAAAGCGGAAATCAGCGCATCTTGAGGGCGACCTTGCCCAGCGCGCGGCGCGACATCACCGCGTCCTGCGCCTCGACATACCGCTCGAGCGGGAAGGTCTCGGCCAGCACGGGCGACAGCCGCCCGGTCTCGGCCCAGGTGAAGATCTTCTTGTAGGCGGCGCGCACGCGCGGTTCGTGGAGCTCACGCCCGTCGCCGGGCGACCAGCCCACGTAGGTGCCGAAGTTGAACCCGAGCACCGAGATGCTCTTGACCAGCAGCAGGTTGGCGGGGATCTGCGGGATCGTGCCGGAGGCAAAGCCGATCGACACCAGCCGCCCCTCGAGCGCGAGCGAGCGCAGGGCCGCGTCGAAGCGCTCGCCGCCCACCGGGTCGAACACGCATTCCACGCCGCGCCCGCCGGTGGCCGCGCGCACCGCTTCGCGCAGGTCGTCCCTGGAATAGTCGATCGTGAGGTCCGCGCCATGGGCCTTGGCCTGCGCGCATTTGGCCGGTCCGCCCGCGGCGCCGATCACGCGCGCGCCGAGCGCCTTGCCCAGTTCCACCGCCGCGAGGCCCACGGCCCCGGACGCGCCGAGCACCAGCAGCGTCTCGCCCGGCTGCACGCTGGCGCGCCAGACGAGCCCGCCGTAGGCCGTGCCGTAGGAGATGCCGAGATGCAGCGCGCTGCCGGTGTCGATGCCGTCCGGCAGCTTGTACACGGTGGGTTCGGTCGCGCAGGCCTGCTCCGCGAAGCCGCCCCAGTCGAGCAGCGCGAGCACGCGGTCGCCGGGCTTGCATGCGGTGACGCCGGGCGCCACCTCGAGCACCGTGCCGGTGACCTCGGTGCCGGGCGTGAACGGCAGCGGGGGCTTCCTCTGGTACTTGCCTGCGATCCACAGGCTCATCGCGAAGGACACGGATGCGTAGTCCACGGCCACGCGCACGCCGCGCGCCGGCAGCGCCGGCTCGGGCAGGTCTTCTACGCAGACGGCGGTGTGGTAATCGCCGAATTCACGGCAGACGAGTGCTTTCATCTAGGTGGACTGCCTTATGACGCCCGACGCCACCAGCGCCGCGCGCTCGGCCTCGGTCACGCCGGCCTCGGCGAGGATTTCGAAGGTGTGTTCGCCCGCGCGGGGCGCGGGGCCCATCGGCCAGTCCGGCTGGCTGCCGGGCATGCGCGGCATGGGCAGCGCCCCGTAGGGCGGCTGGTCCACGTCGCGGAAGGTCTGCATGTGCACGGGTTGCGGCGCGGCGCGAAAGCCCGCGTAGTCCTGGGCCTCGGCGCACAGCACGTCCGCCTCGGTGAACACGCGCATCCAGTGCGAGGTGGAATGGTTGGCGAGGCGCCTGGAGACTTCGAGGTTCACCAGCGCCGCGTTCTTCTGCCGCTCGGCCGGCTGCGCGACGCGCGGGTCCCGGCCGAGGTCCCCGAGGTCGAGCACCTTCAGGATGGAAGCGAACATGGTTTCGTTCATGCTGGTGACCGTGATGTATCCGTCCGAGGTGCGGAAGATCCCCGCGGGAATCGTCGGGGGCAGCGGCGGCGTGCCGTCGCTCAGCGCCGCGTCGAGGATGGGCGCGGTCTGCAGCGCCGCGCAGGAATCCATCAGCGACACCTGCACGTGCCGGCCGCGGCCGGTGCGCTCGCGCGCGAACAGGGCCGCGCCCACGGCCTGCGCCGCGTATACGCCGGTCACCGTGTCCGGCACGAGGAAGGGAATGCGCCGCGGCGTGCCGTCGGCATCGCGGTTGATGCGCGCCATGCCGGTGAACGCCTGCAGCACCGAGTCGGTGGCGGGCTTCTTCGCGTCCGGGCCGCTCGCGCCGAAGCCGGTGATGGATACGTAGACGAGCTTCGGGTTGTCCTTCGAGAGCACGTCGTAGCCGAACCCGAGGCGCTCGATCACGCCGGGACGAAAGTTCTGCACGAACACATCAGATTGGCGGGCCATCTTCAGGATCAGCGCGCGGCCCTCCGGCTTGGTAGCATCGATGCAGGCCGAGCGTTTGCCGGCGCTGCCCATGATGGCCAGCGACGTCATGCCTTCCTTGCCGCCGCCGGCGTTGCGGATCCAGTCGCCCCCGGGCGGCTCGATCTTGGTGACCTGCGCGCCCTGCGCGCCGAGCAGCCCGGCGCAGTACGGGCCGGCGAGCCCCTGCGAAATGTCGAGGACGCGAAGGCCCGAGTACGGGAGCGGCTGCGTCACACGATGCCTGCCGCTTTGAGCCGGGCGAGCTCCGCGGGCGTCTTGCCGAGCAGGCCCTGGTAGACCTCCTCGTTGAAGGAACCGAGCAGCGGCGGGGCGATGCGGTACTCGACGGGCGTCTCGGAGAAGCGCATCGGGCTCGCCACGACCGGCGCGGTGCCGCCCAGCGCGTGCGGCATGTCCACGCGCAGGCCGCGGTGCTGCACCTGGGCGTCCTCGAACACTTCCTTCATGTTGTTGATCGGCCCGCAGGGCACAGTGGCGGCCTCGAGCTGCTCGATCCACTCGTGCTTGGTGCGCGTCTTCATGACTTCGGCGATCAGCGGGATCAGCGCCTTGCGGTTGATGATGCGCTGCGAGTTGGTCTTGAAGAGCGGGTCCTCGGCGATCTCGGGGCGGCCGGCCACTTTCCAGAAGCGGGCGTGCTGGCCGTCGTTGCCCACCGCGAGGATGATGTGGCCATCGGACGTCGCGAAGACTTCGTAGGGCACCACCTGCGGGTGCGCGTTGCCCCAGCGCTTGGGGATGTTCCCCGAGGCGAGGTAGGACACCACCTGGTTCGCGTTGAACGCGACGATGGTGTCGAGCAGCGCCATGTCGATGTACTGGCCCTGGCCGGTGCGCTCCATGTGCGTGATCGCCGCGCTGATCGCGAGGCTCGCGTACATGCCGGTCAGCACGTCGGTGATCGCGATGCCGACCTTCATCGGGCCCGCGCCGACCTCGCCGTCGCGCTCCCCGGTGATGCTCATCAGCCCGCCCATGCCCTGGAAGATGAAATCGTAGCCCGGGCGCGGCGCGTAGGGACCGTCCTGGCCGAAGCCGGTGACCGAGCAGTAGATGAGGCGCGGATTGATCGCCTTGAGGTCCTCGTATCCCAGGCCGTAGCGCTTCAGCGTGCCGAGCTTGTAGTTCTCGATCAGCACGTCGCACTTGGCGGCCAGTTCCCGCACGATGGCCTGCCCCTCGGCCTTGCCGATGTCCAGCGTGACCGATTTCTTGTTGCGGTTGACCGAGGCGTAGTAGGCGGCCTCGGGCGTGTCGTTACCTTTCCCGTCCTTGATGTAGGGCGGGCCCCAGCCGCGCGTGTCGTCGCCGGTGCCGGGACGCTCCACCTTGATGACTTCGGCGCCGAGGTCGGCGAGGTTCTGCGCGGCCCAAGGGCCGGCCAATACGCGGGACAGGTCTAGTACGCGGATGTGAGAGAGGGGACCGGGCATCTTCTTTGGGTTCAGAGTTTGAATTCGGTGAGCAGGCGATCGGCCGCGCCCAGCGCGACCGGCGTCTCGGGCAGCAGCGCATCGGCAAGGGCGCCTTCGAAGTTTCCGCGCGCGGGCTTCAGCGGGTCGCGCGCGCGCAGGCGGTGTTCGTTGGCGAGCGCAGCAAGCAGCAGGCGCCGCGCATCGCCACTCTTGGCAAGCTGCGTGCCCTCGGAGGCGAGGATCGCGGCCGCCGCAGCGTAGTAGAGGCCGGTGGCGGCCTGGCGCGCATGGGCCGCATCGTTGGCAGTGGCGCTCGCTGCCGCGAACTCGCACGCGCGGGCCACGGAGCCTGCGAGCGCGGAGCGCAGCGATGCGTTCTCCACGCCGGCCACCATGGCTTCGAGCGCCGGGCGCAGCGCGTCCAGCGCGCCTTCGCGCTTGACCGCGCGCAGCACGTCCTGCGCGACGATGTTGCTGGTGCCTTCCCAGATCGAGCCCAGGTGCGAATCGCGCACCAGCCGCGCATCGCTCCATTCCTCGATGTAGCCCGCGCCGCCGCGCACTTCCATGGCATCGCCCGTGACCCGGCGCGCATCGCGGCAGGCGCGGAACTTGATCAGCGGCGTGAGGATGCGCACGCGTTTGCGCGCTTCCTCGTCGCCCGCATCGGCCTTGGCGAGCTCCGCCGCCGTATAGAACATGATCGAGCGCGCGGCCTCCGTGGGCAGCATCAGCTTCAAGAGCTGCCGGCGCATCAGCGGCAGCTCGATGAGCGTCTTGCCGAACGCGCTGCGGCGGGTGGAGATGTACAGCGCCTCGGTCAGCGCGCGGCGCATCATGCCGGCGGCGCGCATGCCGTTGGACAGGCGCGACATGTTGATCATGTCGGCCATCTGCACGAAGCCGCGCTGCGGGTCGCCCACCATGTAGGCGGTGGCGCCCTCGAGCGTGATCTCGCCGCTTGGCATCGCGCGCGTGCCCAGCTTTTCCTTGAGGCGCACGATGGTGTACTTGTTCGGCGTGCCGTCGGGCAAGAGGCGCGGCAGCAGGAAGAGCGACAGGCCTTTCGTGCCGGCCGGCGCGCCTTCGGGCCGCGCGAGCACCAGCGCCACGCCCGCGTCGGCGTTGGAGCAGAACCACTTGTCGCCGTACAGCAGCCAGTTCTTCCCGGCCGGCACGGCGCGCGTGAGCGTGGCGCCCACGTCCGAGCCTGCGCCCTGTTCGGTCATGAACATCGAGCCCTGGGTCAGGGCGTCCATGTCCTGCGAGGTGAGGCCGGGCAGGTAGCGCGCTACCAGCGCCGGGTCGGCGAACTTGGAGATCGTGCGCGCGGCCGCGTCGGTCATCGACAGCGGGCAGCACACGCCGAA
>JAFEDL010000010.1 GCA_018241645.1 Pseudomonadota bacterium | reverse complement strand
GCAGGCGCATGCCGCCGCCAGTGCGATTCCCCGGATCATGGTGCAAGTCTAACCGGGGACTGTAAACTGCGCGGCTCACAGGAGGACACATGGATCTGGGCATCAAGGGCAAGACGGCGCTGGTCACCGGCGCAAGCACCGGCATCGGCCGCGGCATCGCGCTGGCGCTGGCGGCCGAAGGCGTCAAGGTGGCCATCGCCGCACGCCGCAGGAACCTGCTGGAGGAAGTCGCCAAGGAAATCGTCGCGGCAGGCGGCGCGCAGCCGGTGGTGATCGAATGCGACTTCATGCGCGACGACGCGCCCGCCGCAATCGCCGATGCGGCGCTCGCCGGCCTCGGCTCGGTGGACATCCTCGTCAACAACGCCGGCGGCAGCCGCAAGTTCGCGCTGGACACCGGCGAGGAGCAATGGAACGAGGCGCTGACGCTGAACTTCACCCGCCAGCGCCAGCTCACGCACAAGCTGCTCGACCAGATGATGAAGCGCAACTGGGGCCGCATCGTGAACATCACCGGCAAGAGCGAGCCCGAGGGCATCAACGGCGCGTTCTGCGCCAAGGCGGCGATGCACTCGTGGGCGAAGGGCCTGTCGCGCGAGGTCGGCAAGCACGGCATCACGGTGAACTCGATCCCGCCCGGGCGCATCATCAGCGAGCAGATCCTGCGCAACTACACGCCCGAATACCGCAAGTGGCAGTCGGAGCACGAGATCCCGGTCGGCGAGTACGGCCAGCCCGAGGACATCGCGAACCTGGTCTGCTTCCTCGCCTCGCCGCGCGGACGTTACATCACCGGTACCGTGATCCCGGTGGACGGCGGGCTGCGCCGCTACCAGTTCTGAAAGACTAGACTAATCATGCAGTTATTTCTGGAGTACTGCATGCCTTGACAATCATTGCCTAGGCTATATAATGCTAGGCAAATGAATCCCATCTACGACCAGGCGACGATCCGTCCCGAAAACAGCATCGGCTACCTGCTGAACCAGGCCCGGCTGGAGCTCTACTACGCGGTGGACCGGGAACTTTCCGACCTCGACGTGACCTCAGCGCAATTCGGCGTGATGGCCCGCCTTGCGTACGGCATGGCGGATTCACCGGGAGCGCTGTGCAAGGCGCTGCAATACGATCCGGGCGCCATGACCCGGATGATGGACCGCCTCGAGGCCAAGGGGCTGATCCGCCGCACCCGGGATCGCAATGGCGACCGCCGCGCGGTGCATCTCGAACTGACCGAACAGGGCAAGCAGATGTTCCCGGTGATCCAGGCCCGGGTCATCGGCGTGCTCAACCGGATGCTCACCGGATTCAGCGCGGACGAAGCCAAGCAGTTCGAGGGGTTCCTGAAGAGGCTTATCGCCAATGCGTAAGATTCCTGCGACCGCGCCGCTCGGCGCCCTGCTCTGCGCAGCGCTGCTTTCGGCCGGCTGCGCCGACCTGTCCGGCCTCGCCCCCCGGGCGATCGCAACCCGTGCCGACAGCCTCGCGTCCGCCGAGTCGCTTTCTTCCGCCAGGCTATCGCCGGCGGCCTGGCCCCGCACGGACTGGTGGAAGCAGTACGGCGACCCGCAGCTCGACGCGCTGATCGGGGAGGCCCTGGCGGGCAGCCCGTCCCTGCGCGTGGCCGACGCGCGCGTGAGGAAGGCCTTCGCGTTTGCCCAGGCCGCCGGGTCCGCGCTGTATCCGCATGTCGACGGGAGCGGGACGATCACGCGCCAGCGCTTCCCGCAGCACGGCCTGCTGCCGCCCCCGATCGCGGGCACGACGCGCACCCAGCCGCAGGTCCAGGCAACCCTGGGCTACGAGACCGATTTCTGGGGCAGGAATCGCGCCGCATACGACAGCGCGCTCGGCCAGGCGAAGGCTGCCGAGATCGACGCTTTCGCTGCGCGCCTGGCGCTGTCGGTGAACATTGCGCAGGCGTACGTGCAGTTCGGGCGCGCATGGCTGCAGCTCGACGTCGCGGAAAAATCCCTCCGGCAGCGCGAGCAGTTCTACAAGCTGACCCTGGAGCGGTTCGACAACGGGTTCGACACCCGCCTTGCGGTGAAGCAGGCGGAAGCCGCGCTGCCCGCAACGCGCGAGCAGATCGCGGCCCTGCGCGAAACGATCGGCCTGCAGCGCAACCAGCTGGCCGCGCTGCTCGGCAAGGGGCCGGACCGCGGCCTGGCGATCGATCGTCCGGCAACCGGCACGCTTCCGGCCGTGGCCGTGCCGGCCGACGTCCCGGCCGGGCTCCTCGGGCGACGGCCGGACCTCGTCGCGCAGCGCTGGCGCATCGAGGCCGCCGCGAAGGACATCGACGCGGCCAAGGCCCGCTTCTACCCGGACATCAACCTCACCGCCTTCATCGGGCTGCAGAGCCTGGGGCTGCCCGGGTTCCTCACCGCCGCCAACCGCACGCCCGGCGTGGGCTCGGCCATCACCCTGCCGATCTTCGAAGCCGGCCGGCTGCGCGGCAACCTCGCCGGCGCGGACGCCGACTACGATGCGGCCGTCGAGCTGTACAACCAGACGCTCGTCGACGCGCTGCGCGAGGTGGTGGACCAGCTCGCGTCGCTGCGCAGCGTCGAAGAACAGCGCCGCCAGCAGGCCCTCGCGGAAACCACCGCCCGTGAGGCGTACGACCTCGCCCTCCTGCGGTTCCGCGAAGGGATCGGCAACTACCTCGAAGTGATCACCGCCGAAACGCAGCTGCTCGCCCAGCAGAGCCTGGACGTCGACCTGCGCGCGCGCGAGCTGGGCACCTCGATCAACCTGGTCCGCGCGCTCGGCGGCGGGCTTGAAGAAGACACCCGTACAGGAGCACAACCATGAGCGAGAACAGGAATCCCGATCCGCAGGCGGCCGCGGATAGCGGGTCCCGGCGCACCGTCCTGCTCGTTGCGGTCATCGGCGCATTCGCACTGGCCGGCATCGCCTTCGGCGCGCACTGGTACTTCAACGGGCGCTACCTGGTGGCCACCGACAACGCCTATGTGGGCGGCAACGTGGTGCAGATCACGCCGCAGATCACCGGCACCGTGATCGGCATCGGCGCCGACGACACGCAGTTCGTGCGCGCCGGGCAAACCCTGGTACAGCTCGACAAGGCCGACGCCGACGTGGCCCTGCAGGATGCGGAGAGCCAGCTGGCCAGGACCGTGCGCGGGGTGCGCAACCTGTTCGCCTCGAGCGCGCAGCAGCAGGCCAACCTGGAGATCCGCCGGTCGGAACTCGCCAAGGCGCGCGACGACCTCGCGCGCCGCGAACGGCTGTCCGCTTCCGGGGCCGTGTCCGGCGAGGACGTGCTGCACGCGCGCGAAGCGGCGCGCAGCGCGGAAGCGGCGGTGGCCGCCGCCGAGCAGCAGCTCGCGGCCACCAGCGCGCTCGTGGACCGCACCACCGTCCAGAGCCACCCCGACGTGCAGAAGGCTGCGGCGGCCGCAAAGAACGCCTACCTCAACGCCGCGCGCACCGTCCTGCCCGCCCCCGTGTCCGGATACGTCGCAAAGCGCAACGTGCAGCTCGGCCAGCGCGTGAGCCCGGGCACCCCGCTGATGGCGGTGGTGCCGCTCGACGAGGTCTGGGTAGACGCGAATTTCAAGGAGTCGCAGCTCGAGAACATCCGCATCGGCCAGCCGGCGACGCTGACGGCCGACATTTACGGCAGCAAGGTCGAGTTCCACGGCAAGGTGGCGGGCTTTGGCGCCGGCACCGGCGCCGCGTTCTCGCTGCTCCCGGCGCAGAACGCCACCGGCAACTGGATCAAGATCGTGCAGCGCCTGCCGGTGCGCATTGCGCTTGACCCCGCAGAGCTCGCCGCACACCCCCTCCAGGTCGGCCTGTCGATGCAGGTCGAGGTCGACTCCCACGACCGCGGCGGCAAGCGCCTGCCGCAAGCCACGCCCGCGGCCCCGGCCTACAAGACCGCCGTGTTCGGCTCGCTCGACGAGGAATCGGACAAGCGCGTGCAGGCCATCATCGGCGCAAACATCGGCGCCACCCGGCACGCCGCAGCAGCGCGCCCGACCAAGCACATCTGACCTGCGGAAGTCGCGGTGCCCGACAATCCCACACAGCCGGCGCCCCTCTCCGGCGGTTCGCTCGTCCTCGGTACGCTCGCGCTGTCGCTCGCGACGTTCATGAACGTGCTCGACACGTCGATCGCCAACGTGTCGCTGCCGACCATCGCGGGTGACCTCGGCGTTTCGCCGGACCAGGGCACCTGGGTCATCACCTCGTTCGGCGTGGCGAACGCGGTGTCGGTGCCGCTGACCGGCTGGCTCACGCAGCGCATCGGCCAGGTGCGACTGTTCACCGCCTCGGTGTTCCTGTTCGTGCTCGCCTCGCTGATGTGCGGCCTCGCGCCCTCGTTCGAGCTGCTCATCTTCGCGCGGGTGGTCCAGGGCGCGGTCGCCGGGCCGATGATCCCGCTGTCGCAGACGCTGCTGCTGTCCAGCTACCCGGCGAAGAAGGCCGGGCTTGCACTCGGCATGTGGGGCATCACCACGCTGGTCGCGCCGGTCGCCGGGCCGCTGCTGGGCGGCTGGATCACCGACAACATCTCCTGGCCGTGGATCTTCTACATCAACGTGCCGGTCGGGATCTTCGCGGCCCTCCTCACCTGGGCGATCTACAAGGACCGCGAATCGCCGCGCGAGAAGCTGCCGGTCGACACGGTCGGGCTGGCCCTGCTCGTCATCTGGGTGGGGGCCCTGCAGATCATGCTCGACAAGGGCAACGAGCTCGACTGGTTCAATTCGACCCAGGTGGTGACCCTCGCCGTCGTCGCCTCGCTCGGGTTCGCGCTGTTCCTCGTCTGGGAGCTGACCGAGAAGCACCCGGTCGTCGACCTGCGCTTCTTCGCGAAGCGCAACTTCACCTCCGGCGTGGTTTCGCTGTCGCTCGCCTACGGCGCGTTCCTGGGGGCGCTGGTGCTGCTGCCGCTGTGGCTGCAGCAGTACATGGGCTACACCTCCACATGGGCGGGCCTCGCGCTCGCGCCGGTGGGCGCGCTCGCAATCCTGCTCACGCCGATCGTCGGATCGAACGCACACCGCTTCGACCCGCGCGTGCTGGCCACGATCTCGTTCCTCGTGTTCGCGCTGGTGCTCGGCATGCGCGGGCACGACAGCCCGCAGGCCGATTTCGCCACCATCATGGTGCCGACCGTGATCCAGGGCATCGCGATGGCGTTCTTCTTCATCCCGCTGATCGGGCTCACCCTGTCCGGCCTGAAGCCGGGCGAGATCCCGGCGGCGAGCGGCCTGTCCAATTTCGTGCGCATCACGGCGGGCTCGTTCGGCACGTCGATCTCGACCACGTTCTGGGCGAACCGCGCGTCCGTCTACCACGCGCAGCTCGCCGAGCACATCACGCCCTACGACCCGGCGGCGGTGGAAGCGCTGGCCAAGCTGCGCGCGCTGGGGCCGAACCAGGAGCAGGCGCTCGGCATGGTCGACCAGTTGATCAACCAGCAGGCCTATACGATGGCCGCGAACGACATCTTCAATGCGTGCGCCGTGCTGTTCCTGTGCCTGATCGCGGTGGTGTGGCTGGCGCGCCCGGTGCGCGGCGCGCAGGCCGGCGGGTCGGCCGCGGGGGCGCACTGACCCCGCATTCCCGGACTTTCAGTTATTGAAGTCCGCGCCAGAAGCCGCGCTCCGGCCGGTTGATGTACCGGTACCAGTACATTCAGGTGACGAACCTTTCGGCCAGGAAGTCGACGAAGGAGCGCACTTTCGCCGACAGGTGCTTCCTGCTGGCATACACGGCGTAAATGCCCAGCGGCGCCGGCTCCCAGCCCTCCAGCAGCCTCACGACCTGCCTGGCCGCGAGCGCCGGCCCCACGATGAAGTCGGGTTCGTAGACGATGCCGATCCCGTTCACCGCGGCCTGGGTCAGCAGGTCGCCGTTGTTGGCGTGCAGGTTCCCTGAGACCGTCACCGTCCGCTCCGCGCCGTCCGGGCCGCGGAAGCGCCACAGGTTGCTGTCGGGCACGTACGCGTAGGTGACGCAGTTGTGGTTCACGAGATCACCGGGGACCTGCGGTGTGCCGTGCTTTTCCAGGTAGGCCCGCGACGCGCACGCCATCAGGCGCGTTTCGCCCAGTTTCCGCGCGATCAGGTTCGCCGGCCCGAGCGCACCGATGCGCACCCCGAGGTCGAATCCCTCCTCCACGAGGTCGACGACCCGGTCCGACAGGGACACGTCGAACTTCACTTCCGGGTTGCGCGCGAGGTACTCCGCCATCGCGGGCACGAGGTGCAGCAACCCGAACGACTGCCCGCAGGTGAGCTTGAGCGTCCCCCTGGGCACCAGCGAAGTCCGGGCCGCGGCCTGCTCGGCCTCCTCGAGGTCGGCCAGCACCTGCACGCAGCGCTCGTAGAAGGCGTGCCCGCCTTCGGTCAGCGAAAGCTTGCGCGTGGTGCGGTTCAGCAACCGGGTGTGCAGGTGGGACTCGAGGTCGGCAACGTGCCGGGATACGGCCGACGTCGACAGCTCCAGCCGGTCCGCGGCGCGCGCGAAGCTGCCGAGTTCCACGACCCGGGCAAAGACGGACATCGCCGCAAACCGATCCATGGACCAATTATCCCATATTCAGGGACAATTATTTTACTGGAACGCTATTTATCCCGAATAGAAATACAAGCAGGATGCAAACCCTCACAACCCCTTCCGATAGGAGACCGAAATTATCGACAGCAAGACCGCGCCGTACGCGGCGTTCGTACTGAGGATCGCGCTGGGCACGATGTTCGTGGCCCACGCCCTCCTGAAATACGCAGTGTTTACCCTGCCCGGCACCGTGAAGTTCTTCGAATCGCTCGGCCTGCCCGGTCCCCTCGCCTACGCGACGTTCCTTGCCGAGCTCGTCGGCGGCGCGCTGATCCTCGCCGGCGTCGGCACGCGCTACGTGGCCGCGGCGCTCGTGCCGGTCCTGCTCGGCGCGCTGTGGGCGCACTCCGGCAACGGCTGGCTGTTCACCTCGCCCAACGGCGGCTGGGAGTATCCTGCCTTCCTCGCAGCCGCCGCGGTCGTCCAGGCCCTGCTCGGCGACGGCAGGTACGCGCTCGGCTCCGCCCTCTTCTCCACCGCCACCACGAAAGGACACTACGCATGAAACTCTATTACTCTCCCGGCGCCTGCTCGATGGCCCCGCACATCGTCGCCACCGAGGCCGGCCTGAAGGTCGACCTCGTCAAGGTGGACATCCCCAGCAAGAAGACCGCCGACGGCGGCGACTACTGGGCGGTCAACCCCAAGGGCTACGTGCCCGCGCTGCAGCTCGACAGCGGCGAAGTGCTCACCGAAGTCGGCGTGATCATCCAGTACCTCGCCGACCAGAAGCCCGAGTCCGGCCTTGCGGCCAAGCCCGGCTCGATGGAGCGCTACCACCAGATGGAGGCGGTGAACTTCGCCGCGACCGAGGTGCACAAGCAGATCGGCGCGCTGTTCAACCCGAAGATGACGCCCGAAATGAAGGAAGTGCAGCTCGGCGTGATCGAGCGGCGCCTCAACCCGCTGGACAAGGCGCTCGCCGGCAAGCAGTACATCATGGGCGACAAGTTCACGGTGGCGGACGCGTACCTGTTCACCGTCCTCAACTGGACGACGCCGCTCAAGGTCGACCTCGGCAAGTGGCCGAACATCAAGGCCTTCATGGGCCGCGTCGGCGCGCGCCCGAAGGTGCAGGAAACGCTCAAGGCAGAAGGCCTGGTGAAGTAAGCAGCAACAAGGAGACTCGCGATGCCCCGCCTGCCCGTCACGTTCGTTTCCCACGGCGCCCCCACCCACGCCCTCGAGGCGGGCGCGGCGGGCAAGGCCTGGGACGCGCTCGGCCAGTCGCTGCCGCGGCCGCAGGCGGTGCTCGCGATCTCCCCGCACTGGGACACGGAGGCGCCGATGCTGAGCGCCGCCGAGCGCCCCGAGACCATCCACGACTTCTACGGGTTTCCCGAACCGCTGTACGCAATCCGCTACCCGGCGCCGGGCGCTCCGGCGCTCGCCTGCCGGGCCACTTCGCTGCTCGAGGCGGCGGGCATCCGCACGGCTGTGCACCCCAACCGCGGCCTCGACCACGGCGCCTGGGTGCCGCTGCGCAGGATGTACCCGGACGCCGATCTCCCGGTAACCCAGCTGTCCACGCAATGGCGCAAGGGGCCGGAGCACCACTACCGCCTCGGCCAGGCGCTGGCGCCCTTGGCCGATGAGGGCGTGCTCGTCTTCGGCACCGGCGGCATCACGCACAACCTGCGCGAGTTCTTCAACGACATCCCGCCGGGCGAAGCGGCCCCGTATGTCGACGAATTCCGCACGTGGATGCTCGACCGGATGCGCGCCGGGGACATCGACGCGCTCCTCGATTACAGTAAGCGCGCGCCGCACGCCGCGCGGGCCCACCCAACTGACGACCACCTGATGCCGCTTTACGTCGCCCTGGGCGCGGCCGGCGGCGCCCCCGTCGAGCGCGTGCACGCCAGCGTCGACCGCGGGGTGATGGCCATGGACGCCTACGTTTTCAAATGATGCAAGGCCGCATTTCCTTCCCTTGACCGGCGGCGGTGCTTTCCTGCACCATGCACCGCCCCCGACGGATTGCCTATGAAAAAGGCCGCCGCGACCGTTGTCCGCGAGCGCCGTCCGCCACCCACCAAAGGAGAAGACATGCGTCATATCACCCAGGCCTTTGCCGTATCGCTGACCGCGGCACTGACCGCGGCCGCGTTCGTTCCCGCCGCCGCTCACGCGCAGGCGATCAAGATCGGCGTCGTCACGTTCCTGTCGGGCCCCGCCGCATCGCCGTTCGGCGTGCCGGCCAAGAACGCCGCCGAGCTGATGATCGAGAGCCTCAACGCCGGCAAGGTGCCCGCGCCCTACGCAACCAAGGGGTTCGGCGGCACCCCGGTCGAGGCGGTCATCATCGACGAGGCCGGCAGCAGCACCACGCAGGTCACCGAATTCCGCAACCTGGTCCAGCGCAGCAACGTCGACGTGGTGATCGGGTACGTGTCGAGCGGCAACTGCCTCGCCGTCGCCCCCGTGGCCGAGGAACTCAAGAAACTCACCAACTTCTTCGACTGCGGCACGCCGCGCATCTTCGAGGACGGAAGCTACAAGTACGTGTTCCGCACCTCCCCGACCGCGACCATGGACAACGTCGGCGCAGCGCTCTACATCAAGGACATCAAACCCAACCTGAAGACCATCGCCGGCATCAACCAGAACTACGCCTGGGGCCAGGATTCGTGGGCCGACTTCGAGGCCTCGATCAAGCAGCTGTTCCCGGGGGTGACGGTCAAGACCTCGCAGATGCCCAAGCTCTTTGCGGGGCAGTACAACACCGAGATCTCCACGCTGCTGGGCGAGAACGCGGACGTGATCCACTCCAGCTTCTTCGACGGCGACCTCGAGGCGCTGCTGCTGCAGGGCGCGCCGCGCGGCCTGTTCAAGAAGAGCATGGGCGTGCTGACCACCGGCGAAACCGCGATGCACAAGCTGGCCGCGCAGATCCCCGACGGCACGCTGCTCGGCGCGCGCGGCCCGTTCGGGCCCTACGCCCCGAAGAACGCCCTCAACAGCTGGTTCGTGAAGGGGTTCGAGGCGAAGAACAAGGTCCCGCCCAACTACGCCTCCTACCAGATGACGCAGGCGATCCTCGGCGTGAAGGCCGCCTGGGAGAAGGCGCAGGCCGCCAACGGCGGCAAGCGCCCGTCCAACGAACAGGTGGCCGCGGCGCTCGAGAACCTCACGTTCGAAGGGCCCGGCGGCACAGTGCGCATGGCCATCGGCAAGGGCCACCAGGCGATCATGGAAACGGCCTACGGCATGACCAAGACCGTCGGCGGCAAGATCACGGTCACCAACGTCAAGCGCTACGCGGCCGAGAAGGTCAACCCGCCCGAAGGCGTGAAGAGCGCCGACTGGATCAAGGCCGGCTTCAAGTAACTGCGCCGAACCGCGCCGGGCCCCGCCCCTGACGGGCGGGCGCCGGCGCGGCCGCACTCCCCCGTGGAACACATCGCCGCCGTACTCGTAGACGGCATCATCTATTCGGCCTGGCTGTTCATCGCCGCCGTCGGCATGACGCTGATCTACGGCGTCATGAAGATCGTGAACATCACGCACGGCAGCTTCTACGCGCTCGGCGCCTACGCGGCCGCCTCGCTGACCGGCGCCTGGCTCGCCCACGGCTACCCGCCGATGCTGTCCTACGCGGTGCTCCTCGCCGCCGCGGTGGTCGTCACCCTCGTGTTCGCCCCGCTGATCGAGCGCGGCCTGCTGCGCTTCATGTACGCCAAGGACGAGGTCGTGATCCTGCTGATCACCTACGCCCTGTTCCTGATCCTCGAGGACACGATCAAGCTGGTCTGGGGGGTCGACCCGTATTTCATCGCCGAGCCCTACGGCCTGCTGGGCAGCTTCGACATCGGCAGCCTGTCCTATCCCACCTACAACCTGATCCTCGTCGGGCTGGCGCTCGCCTCGGGCATCGGCCTCGCCTGGCTGCTGAACCGCACGCGCACCGGCAAGCTCCTGCGCGCGGTCATCCACGACCCGCAGGTGAGCAGCGCGATGGGCGTGAACGTCGACCGCTTCTACCTGGTGACCTTCACCTGCGGCTCGATGCTCGCCGCCGTGGGCGGCGCCTTCACGGCGCCCACCGTGTCCGTGGTGCCGGGCCTGGGCGTCGAGGTGGTGGTGCTGTCGTTCGCGGTAGTGGTGATCGGCGGCCTCGGCAGCCTGCCGGGCGCGGCGCTGGGCGCCGTGATCGTCGGGCTGGTGCGCTCGATCTCGATCCACTACATGCCGCAGGTGGAGCTGTTCGTCATCTACTTCGTGATGGCGCTGGTGCTCGCGTTCCGGCCGCGGGGCCTGTTCAGTCTCGCCGAGGCGCGCAAGATCTGATGCGCGACCGCACCCACATCGCGCTCGCCGCACTCCTGCTGGCCGTCGCGGCCGGCGGGCCGTTCCTGCCCAAGTGGGCGCTGTTCCTGCTCACCATCGCGGTGGCCAAGGGCCTGGTGGCCCTCGGCCTCATGCTGCTCCTGCGCGCCGGGCTGGTGTCCTTCGGCCAGGCCCTCTATTACTGCCTGGGCGCCTACTCCGCCGGCAGCATCGGCCGCTTCTTCGGCATCGGCGACATCTTCGTGCAGATGGCCCTCGGCGCAGCAGTGGCGGCGCTGTTCGCCTGGCTGCTCGGGTTCCTGCTCGCGCGATACCGCGGCATCTTCTTCGGCCTGCTGAGCCTCGCGCTGTCGATGATCCTGTACGGGCTGCTGGTAAAGAACGAGGCCTTCGGCTCCACCGACGGGATCAACGTGCTGCCCTCCACCCTGTTCGGCATCCGCCCGGGCGAGGGCGCGCTGCGCTACGTGGTCGCGCTGGCCGCCACCAGCGTTGCCGTGATCGCCGCGCTGCTGGTGCACCGCTACATGCACACGCCCCAGGGGGCGCTCGCGCCGGCCATCAAGGACAACGAGGTCCGCGTCGAATACATGGGCGCCTCGGCGCAGCGCGCGATCCACGTGATCTACGTCATCGCCGCGGCGCTGGCCGGGACAGGCGGCGCGCTGGCCGCCACCGCGGTCGGCCACATCGACCCGGATATGGCCTACTGGACGCAGTCGGGCGAGTTCATCTTCATCACCATCCTTGCCGGCACCGGCAGCGCGCTCGCGCCATTCCTCGGCGCGGTGATCTTCGGCATCATCCACACGGTGGCCTACGACCTGTCGCCGAACACCTGGCAGATGACGCTGGGGATCTCGCTGCTGGTCGTGATCGTGTTCCTGCCCGACGGCCTGTGGTCGCTGTTCGCGCGCAGCGCGAAGGCGCGCGGGGCCGCCTGACATGCCGGCCATCCTCGACGCCCGCGGGCTGCAGAAGACCTTCGGCGCGGTGACCGCGGCCAGCGACATCAGCGTCGCGATCGAGCAGGACTCGGTGGTCGGGCTGATCGGCACCAACGGCGCGGGCAAGACCACCTTCATCAACATGATCACCGGCTACCTGAAGCCGGATGCCGGCAGCATCCATTTCGACGGGCACGACATCACGCGGCTGGAGCCGCGCGAGATCACCCGGCTGCGCATCTGCCGCTCGTTCCAGATCGCCCAGCTGTACCAGTCGCTCAC
>JAFEDL010000109.1:17057-23448 GCA_018241645.1 Pseudomonadota bacterium | reverse complement strand
GAACCGCTTCCGGCCTTTTTGCAGTGAGCGCTGCAAGATGATCGACCTGGGCCAGTGGGCGACCGAGGCCTACCGCGTCCCCCAGACCGAGGATCCCGACCCGGGCGAAGACAAGGAAGACAGTCGCAGCTGAGGAGTAGTTTCCCGTTTTGGCATATATACTGCCCGCTTGCCCGCTCCAGAGGCGGACTTCTGTAAAGTAAAGTTCATGAATCCTCCGGCGCCCAGGCACCGGAGAGCATCGCGATCCCGTGGGCGCCGGAGCCCCATGCCGCCTGCAGGTCGGCGCGCCCCATGCCGCCGATCGCATAGACCGGAAGCGTCGCGCCGCGCGCGAGCGCAGCGAACGCGACCCAGCCGAGCGCAGGCTCGCCCGGGTGCGAAACGGTGGGCTTCACCGGCCCGAGCACAACCAGATCCAGTTCGAGCTTCATGGCCTGCGCGAGCTCCGCGGCGTTATGGCAGGACGCGCCGGCCAGCAGGCCTGCCGGCTTCGCCTCGAGTTGCATCAGCGCCCGCGCAGGGAAGTGCACGCCGTCGGCCCCGGTCTCGCGCGCAAGGTCCGCATCGGCATTGACCAGCACCCGTGCGCCGTAGCGGTGGCACAGGTCGGCAACCTTTCTCGCCAGGGGCAGCAGCACCCCGCGCGCCAGCTGCTTTTCGCGCAGCTGCACGAGCCTCAATCCGCCCTGCAGCCGCTCTTCCAGCCGCCGCATGAAAGGGCCCTCGCCCAGGTCATGCACGGCACTCACCGCATACTCCGCTGGCAATGCGAGCGAAGCGAGGATCGGCGCATTTGCAGGGAGCATCGGGTCGAGCATCGCTTCGTCGAGACGCTGCCACGCAAGCGACTGTCCTTCCTTCGGGTGGGGCTCGCCTTCCCAGTCGGTGACGCGGAAGAAGTTGAGGCGCACGGTGGCGTGCGGGTAGGTGAACACGCGCGTGAGCCAGGGCCATGCGCGGCGCACGTCGATGCCGAGTTCCTCGTGCAGTTCGCGCGCCAGGGCGTGCGCCGCAGGCTCGCCGGCCTCGACCTTGCCGCCGGGAAACTCCCACCAGCCCGCGTAGACCTTGCCGGGCGGGCGCTTCGCGAGCAGGAAGGCGCCGTCGGCGCGCAGGATCACCGCCGCGACGACCTCGACGATCACGCTATTTCTTGGTCTTGGCCGGACGCTTGCCGGGAGCGCCGACGTGGCGCCCCGCCCAGTCGCGCGCGAACTGGAACGCGATGCGGCCGCTGCGCGAACCGCGCAGCAGCGCCCACTGCAGGACTTCCTCGCGGGCCGCCTCGATCTCGCGCGGGCCGCAGCCGAAGTGCCGCATCCAGTGCGCCGCGATCGCGAGGTACTCGTCCTGGTCGAACGGGTAGAAGGAGACCCACAGCCCGAACCGCTCGGACAGGGAGATCTTTTCCTCGACCGTCTCGCCGGGATGGATCTCGTCGCCGACATATTTCGTGTCGAGGTTCTCCTGCATGTACTCCGGCATCAGGTGGCGCCGGTTGGAGGTCGCGTAGATCAGCAGGTTGTCGGAGGTCGTGGAGATCGAGCCGTCCAGCGCGACCTTGAGCGCCTTGTAGCCGGGCTCGGCTTCCTCGAACGAGAGGTCGTCGCAGAACAGCATGAAGCGCTCCGGCCGCGGGGCGATCGCATCCACGATCGCCGGCAGGTCGACCAGGTCGCTCTTGTCGACCTCGATCAGGCGCAGGCCGTCCTTCGAATACTTGTTCAGCAGGCCCTTGATCATCGAGGACTTGCCGGTGCCGCGCGCGCCGGTGAGCAGCACGTTGTTGGCGGGCTTGCCGGCGACGAACTGGCGCGTGTTCTGCTCGACCTTGCCGATCTGCACGGCGATGCCCTGCAGGTCGGAGAGCCGGATCTTGTGCACGTGGTGCACCGGGTCGAGCCAGCCGCGGGCCGCGAGGCCGCCGACCCTGCGCCAGCGAAACGCGATCGCGCTCCAGTCGGTGGGCGGCGGCGCCGGGGGCAGCAGGCCGTCGATCCGCCTGAGCAGCGAGTCGAAGCGGGCCAGCACGTCGCCCAGATCGGGTTTCGCGGCCATCAGGTGCGGTACTCGGCGTTGATCTTCACGTACTCGAAGGAGAAATCGCAGGTCCAGAGGGTGGCCGAAGCCGTGCCGCGGTTGAGCACCACCCGCACGGTGATCTCGGGCTGCTGCATGACGGCGTTGCCGGCATCCTCGCGATACGCGGGATTGCGCCCGCCCTGCGCGGCGACCAGAACGTCGCCGAGGTACAGGTCGACCCGCGAGGTGTCCAGGTCGGCCACGCCGGCGTAGCCGATCGCGGCGAGGATCCGGCCGAGGTTCGGGTCGGAAGCGAAAAAGGCGGTCTTCACCAGCGGCGAGTGCGCGATCGCAAAACCGATCTTGCGGCACTCCGCGCGGTCCCGGCCGCCCTCGACTTTGACGGTGATGAATTTGGTGGCGCCCTCGCCGTCCCGGATGATCGCCTGGGCGAGCTGGATCGAGACCTCGCGCACCGCGCTGCGCAGTTCGGCGTAGCCGGCCGCGGCCTTGCCGTCCACCTTCACCCCCGACGCGCCGGTCGCGACCAGCATGAACGAATCGTTGGTCGAGGTATCGCCGTCCACGGTGATCGAATTGAACGACTCGTCCGCGACTTCCTGCAGCAGTTCCTGCAGCACGCCTGCGGGGACCGCGGCATCGGTGGCCACGAACCCGAGCATGGTGGCCATGTCCGGATGGATCATGCCGGAGCCCTTGGCAATGCCGGTCACGGTCACGGTCCTGCCGCCCACCTGCACCTTGCGCGATGCGGCCTTGGACACCGTGTCGGTAGTCATGATCGCCTCGGCTGCGCTCGCCCAATTGGCGGCGCGCAGGTCGGCCTTCGCCGCCGGCAGGCCCGCGATGATGCGGTCCGCGGGCAGCGGCTCCATGATCACGCCGGTGGAGAAAGGCAGGACCTCCCCGCTCGAGCAGCCGACTGCCGCGGCAACCGCTTCGCATACCTGCAGCGCGCGCTTCAGGCCGTCGTCGCCGGTGCCGGCGTTCGCATTGCCGGTGTTGACCACCATCGCGCGCGGGGCCTTGCCCGACGCCAGGTGCTTCTTGCAGAGGATGACCGGCGCGGCGCAGAAGCGGTTCTGCGTGAACACCCCGGCGACGGTGGCGCCGGGCGCAAGGCGCACGAGCAGCACATCCTTGCGGCCGGCCTTGCGCACGCCGGCCATGGCGATGCCGAGATCGACGCCGGCCACCGGGAACAGGTGCTCCGGCTGGGCGGGCTGGAGGTTTACGGGCATGCGGTCGGCTCCCCTATCTCAGGCCAGTTTCCCGTGGCATTGCTTGTACTTCTTGCCCGACCCGCACGGGCAGGGGTCGTTGCGCCCGATCTTTTCGTTGTAGCGCTTGAACGGCTGCTGCGCCTTTTCTTCGGCCGCCGCCTGCGCGGGCGCGAGCGACGCCTCCACGGCCTCCTCGGAGGAGGCGGCGCCCGGGTCCGCGTGCTGGTAGCTGACGTTCTCCAGCGCGGGCGGCGCATCGGGCACTTCCAGCGCGGCCTCGGACTTGATCTGCACCGCGGTCAGCGTGCGCGTGACCTCGAGCTTGACGGACTCGATCAGCGCGCCGAACAGCTCGAAGGCTTCGCGCTTGTATTCCTGCTTGGGGTTCTTCTGCGCGTAGCCGCGCAGGTGGATCCCCTGGCGCAGGTGGTCGAGCGCCGCAAGGTGCTCGCGCCAGTGCGAGTCGAGGATCTGCAGCATCACGTAGCGCTCGTAGTGGCGGTACGACTCCTCCGCGCCGGCCGGCACCTTGGCGGCGTAGGCCTCGTCGGCCTTGGCGATGATGCGTTCGAGCACGGCGTCGTCGGTGAGTTCGGGCTCCTTCTCCAGCCACTCCTTGAGCGGCAGGTGCAGCTGCATGTCGGCGGCGAGCGCCTTCTCGAGGCCCGGGATGTCCCACTGCTCCTCGACGGTGTCGACCGGCACGTGCACGCGGAAGATGTCGGTAACGACGCCGGCGCGCAGGTCGGCGATCCGCTCGGACACGTCCTTGGAGTCGAGGAGCTCGTTCCTCAGCTGGTAGATCGTGCGCCGCTGGTCGTTGGAGACGTCGTCGTACTCGAGCAGCTGCTTCCTGATGTCGAAGTTGCGCGCCTCGACCTTGCGCTGCGCGCTCTCGATCGAGTTGGTGACCATGCGGTGCTCGATCGCCTCGCCCTCGGGCATCTTGAGCATCACCATGATCTTGTTGATGCGCTCGCCCGCGAAGATGCGCAGCAACGGGTCCTCGAGCGAGAGGTAGAAGCGCGAGGACCCCGGGTCCCCCTGCCGGCCGGAACGGCCGCGCAGCTGGTTGTCCACGCGCCGCGATTCGTGGCGCTCGGTGCCGATGATGTGCAGGCCGCCTTCCTTGATCACGTGGTCGTGCAGCTGCTGCCACTCGCTCTTGATGGTCTCGACCCGGCGCGCCTTCTCGGCCGCGTCGAGCTTGTCGTCCGCCTCGATCAGCTCGCACTGCTTTTCGACGTTGCCGCCGAGCACGATGTCCGTGCCGCGGCCGGCCATGTTGGTTGCGATGGTGACCATCTTGGGGCGCCCCGCCTGCGCGATGATCTCGGCCTCGCGGGCGTGCTGCTTGGCGTTCAGCACCTGGTGCGGGAGGTTGCCGTCCCGCTTCAGCATCCCGGACAGGAGCTCGGAACTCTCGATCGAGGTCGTGCCCACCAGCACCGGCTGGCCGCGCTGGTGGCAGTCCTTGATGTCCTCGATGATGGCGTCGTACTTCTCCTTGTTGGTCCGGAAGACCTGGTCGAGCCGGTCGTCGCGGATCATCGGGCGGTGGGTCGGGACCACCACGGTCTCCAGGCCGTAGATCTCCTGGAACTCGTACGCTTCCGTGTCGGCCGTGCCGGTCATGCCGGACAGCCGCGAGTACATGCGGAAATAGTTCTGGAACGTGATCGACGCGAGCGTCTGGTTCTCCGACTGGATCGGGACGTTCTCCTTCGACTCGACCGCCTGGTGCAGGCCGTCCGACCAGCGCCGGCCCGTCATCAGGCGGCCGGTGAACTCGTCGACGATGATGATCTCGCTGTCCTGCACGACGTATTGCTGGTCGCGGTGGAACAGGTGGTGGGCGCGCAGCGCCGCGTACAGGTGGTGCACGAGGTTGATGAACGTCGGCTCGTACAGGCTGGCGCCCTCGGGCAGCAGCCCCACCCGGGTCAGGATCTCCTCGGCATGCGCGTGCCCGGCCTCCGACAGCAGGATCTGGTGGTTCTTCTCGTCCACCCAGAAATCGCCGGGGCCGTCCTCCGCCTCCTGCTTGGTCAGCAGAGGCGCCACCTCGTTCATGCGGTGGTAGAGCTCGGTGCGGTCTTCGGCCTGCCCCGAGATGATTAGCGGGGTGCGCGCCTCGTCGATCAGGATCGAGTCGACCTCGTCGACGATCGCGAAACTGAGGCTGCGCTGGTAGCGATCCTCGACGTGCATCGCCATGTTGTCGCGCAGGTAGTCGAAGCCGAATTCGTTGTTCGTGCCGTAGGTGATGTCGGCGGCGTAGGCGATGCGCTTCTTGTCCGGCTCGAGCTGCGACAGGTTGACCCCGACCGTGATGCCGAGGAACCCGTACAGGCGCCCCATCCAGTCGGCGTCGCGCTGGGCCAGGTAGTCGTTGACCGTGACGATGTGCACGCCCTTGCCCGCGATGGCGTTCAGGTAGGCCGGCAGCGTGGACATCAGCGTCTTGCCCTCGCCGGTGCGCATCTCGGCGATCTTCCCCGCATGCAGCACCATGCCGCCCAGCAGCTGCACGTCGAAATGGCGCATTTTCAGCGTGCGTACGCCTGCCTCGCGAACCACGGCGAACGCTTCGGGCAGCAGGTCGTCGAGGGTCTCCCCGGCGGCGAACCGCTTCCTGAACTCGTCCGTCTTCGCGCGCAGCGCCTCGTCGGACAGCGCCTTGGTCGCAGGTTCGAGCGCATTGATGCGCTCTACGCTGCGGCCGTAGGTCTTGAGCAGCCGCTGGTTGCGGCTGCCGAATATCTTGGTGAGGAACTTGGTGATCATGCGGGCCGGGGTAGGCTGCGCCGAGCGCAGCGTCGGAACGGCCCAGATGGAGCCGTTCTGAAAAAAATCAAGATTTTAGCACGGCACCTGCGGCCGGATCGCACACCGGGGCGGGGCGGGGCTCAGCGGCGCGCGAGTGGCGCGGGCGCCGGCGCCGACGGGATGCCTGAAGCGAACAAGAAGCGGGCCGGGTTTTGCGCGACGCCCTTGAAACGGACCTCGAAATGCAGGTGGGAGCCGGTGGACCGCCCGGTGGTGCCGACCAGGGCGATCTTGCGCCCGCGCTGGACGATGTCGCCTTCCTTCACGAACATCTTGGAAGTGTGCGCGTAGCG
>JAFEDL010000109.1:9236-17022 GCA_018241645.1 Pseudomonadota bacterium | reverse complement strand
CCCGCGAACTGCACCACCCCGCCGGCCGCGGCGACGATGGTCTGGCCGGTCTCGGCGATGAAATCCATGCCCTCATGCATCGTCTGCTGCCCGGTGAACGGGTCGATGCGCATGCCGAAGCTGGAAGCGTTGTAGGTGCCGGCCACCGGCAGCATGGTGGGCAGGAGTTTCTTCTTGACCGTCTGCTCGAACATCTGCGCATCGAGCACGCCGAGCATGTCGGTACGGTTTTCCATCTGGCGGGAGAGCGTGGACAGCTTCTGGTTGAACTCCTGCATCGACAGGTTCTGCCCGGGGAACGAGGAGGACTGGGCGCCGCCCAGCCCGGGGAGCTCGTTCATGCGGAATTCCTGGGGCTTGATCCCGGCCACCGTCGACAGGCGCTCGCCGAGCGCATCCAGGCGCGTGAGCTGGGCCTGCATTTCGCCCAGCTTGACGGCCATGGCGTTGAGGTTCTGCTGGACGAATTCGCGCGCCTTCTGGGTCTCGCCCTGCTGGGAGGAGGCGATGATGTCCTGGAGGATCGGCACCTTGATGTCGATCGCGACCTTGAGCGTGAGCGCGTACAACCCGATGGTGAGGCCGGTCAGCGTGACCAGGCCCAGGAACGCTGTGGCGAACAGGTGGCGATTGGTCAGCGTGACCGTTTTCGCCTTCGCCAGCCGGTCAGAGATTACAATGATCTGCAACTAACACTCCTCCGATCGGACCCATGCCAGCCCTCAAGATCAACCGCTTCCTCGCGGCCGGGGGCGATTTCCAGCCCGTCATGGAAAAAGCGCGCGAAATCGAGGCGCTCTCCAGGCTGCTGGAAGGTTTCCTGCCCCCCGAACTGGCGCCGCTGGCACGCGTGGCCAACTTCAAGGAGGGCAAACTCGTCATTCATGCCGCCAATGGACCGGCGGCGGCCAAGCTCAAGCTCTTGTCGGAAAGTCTGGGGGTTTACATCTCAAAACAGCGGTCGCAGGTTAATTCAGTTTCCGTGAGGGTGCAACCCGGCGGGGGCGCGATGCCGGATGCTGCGCCGCAAAAACAGGCTTTGATGAGCAAGGTAGCGCTCGAGGAACTGGCCGCCCTCTACACCCGGCTGCCCGAGTCCGCGTTCCGTAAGACGTTGAAATCGTTACTGGAACGTCGGGGCCTTACGCCGTAGGCCTCACACCATCACGAGCAGGCGCTCGAAGAACAGCAGGGCCAGGAAGACCAGGATTCCGGCCAGGGCGACCTGGAATATTCGCCATGCGACCTTCAGGTACCTGCGGTTTCCGGTAAACACCCACGCGAGGACGGTTACGCCTATACCGATCACGGCCAGCAGGGCGACGATCCTGAGGACGAGCACCGGGCCCGTCCGGGGTCAGGCGAACTGCTGGACGAGGCCGGCGACGCCGGCGGGAGCCTCTTCGGCCCGCTCGAAGCTGACCACTTCCCAGGCGTCCGGGTGGGCGATCAGCTCCCGCAGCAGGCGGTTGTTGAGCGCGTGGCCCGACTTGTGGGCGGAAAAGGCCGCGAGCAGGGGCTTGCCCATGAGGTACAGGTCGCCGATGGCGTCCAACACCTTGTGGCGGATGAATTCGTCGCCAAAGCGCAGCCCCTCGGCGTTCAGGACCCGGTATTCGTCGAGCACCACGGCGTTGTCCAGCCCGCCGCCCAGCGCGAGCCCGTCCTCGCGCAGCTGCTCCACGTCCTGCATGAAGCCGAAGGTGCGCGCCCGCGCGATTTCCTTCAGGTAGGACGTTTCGGCGAAATCGACCGTGACCGACTGGTTGCTCTTGTCGATCACAGGGTGGTTGAACACGATCGAGAATGAGAGCTTGTAGCCGTCGTACGGGTCGAGGCGCGCCCACTTGTCGCCCTCGGCGACCTCGATGCGCCGCTTCACGCGCACAAAACGCTTGGGGGCGGGCTGTTCCTCGATGCCCGCCGCCTGGATCAGGAACACGAATGGGGCCGCGCTGCCGTCCATGACCGGCACTTCGGGCCCGTCGATGTCGACATACAGGTTGTCCACGCCGAGGCCGGAGAGGGCCGACATGAGGTGCTCGACCGTATAGACCTTGGCATCGCCCTTGACGAGGCAGGAGGACAGGCGGGTTTCGCCGACCAACTCGGCCAGGGCCGGGAGTTCCACGACCGGGTCGAGGTCGATCCGGCGAAAGACGATCCCGGTGTCAGGCTGCGCCGGACGCAGGACGATGCGGACTTTCCGCCCGGTATGCAGGCCCACACCGGTCGTGCTGGTGATGGCCTTCAGGGTGCGTTGGCGGAGCATGGGCGGGAGTTTGTTGTTGTGGCAAATGCGCGGGGATCGGCCTCGCGCATTATAAGTACCTGTTTACGAACAGAGTGTAGCACGTTTGTAACAATGCTGCGAAGCAGCAAGACGCAAGGAAAAGCGGAACCCGATCCGCCCGGCAAGGTCGAGGATCGGGTTCCTTGGGGCGTACGGCCCCCTCAGTCCGCCTGCTTCCGCAGGAATGCCGGGATGTCGTACTTGTCGACCCCGCTCTGCGCCAGCGCCTCAGCCTGGCGCGCCCGGTTGTTGCGCATCACCGCCGGCATCTCGAGATGCTCGTAGTTGACCCCGTTGCCGGCGGCCATCACCGGCTGGTTGTCGGTCCCGGTCTTCTGGGTCATGACCAGCTGCGGCTTCTGCTGGCGCTGCGCCGCCGCCGAACCCAGGCCCGTGGCCACCACCGTGACGCGCAGGTTGTCTTCCATCGCGGGATCGTAGACGGCCCCGAAGATGATCGTCGCGTCGTCCGCGGCGAAGCTGCGCACCGTGTTCATGACGGCCTTGACCTCGCCGTGCTTCAGGCTCTCGCGGGTGGCCGTGATGTTGACCAGCACCCCGCGCGCGCCCGACAGCGTGACGCCTTCGAGCAGCGGGCTCGCGATGGCCTGTTCGGCCGCGATGCGCGCGCGGTCCATGCCCGACATCTGCGCCGAGCCCATCATCGCCATGCCCTGCTCGGACATCACGGTCCGCACGTCCTGGAAGTCGACGTTCACCAGGCCTTCGCGGTTGATGATCTCGGAGATCCCGGCCACGGCGTTGTTCAGCACGTCGTCCGCGGCGCGGAACGCCTCGTCCATCGTGACGTCCTCGCCGAGCACCTCCTCGAGCTTGTCGTTGAGGATCACGATCAGCGCGTCCACGTGCGCGCCCAGTTCCTCGATGCCGGCCTCGGCGAGGCGCATGCGCTTGGAGCCCTCGAACGAGAACGGCTTGGTCACCACCGCGACCGTGAGGATGCCCATCTCGCGCGCCACTTCCGCGACGACCGGCGCGGCGCCGGTGCCCGTCCCGCCACCCATGCCGGCAGTGATGAACACCATGTGCGCGCCCTCGAGCGACTCCTGCAGGAGCTCGCGCTCCGCGATCGCCACCGCGCGCGCTTCCTCGGGCTTGGCGCCCGCGCCCAGGCCGCTCGAGCCGATCTGGATCTGGTTGCGCGCCTGGTTGCGCGCGAGCACCTGCGCATCGGTGTTGACGGCGATGAACTCCACGCCTTCCACGCCTTTGCCGATCATGTGGTTGACGGCATTGCCGCCGGCGCCGCCTACGCCCACCACCTTGATTACGGGCCCTGTGCCCTGGCTGTCTACGATTTCGAACATTTTTGTTTTCTCCTTGCCGGTTGGACTGACTGCTTAATTGGTGAACTGCAAACTCAGAAATTCCTCTGGAACCACTCGCGCATCCGGGCGAGGACGGCCTTGAACGAGCCGCCCTGCCGCATCACGTTGCCCTGCTGCACCTGCGATGCGCCTTCGAGCAGGAGCCCCATCGCGGTGGCGTAGCGCGGATTGCGCACGACGTCGGCCAGGCCGCCGGAATACACGGGCAGGCCGATGCGCACCGGCATGTGGAAGATCTCCTCGCCGAGCTCGACCATGCCCTGCATGGTGGCCGACCCGCCGGTCAGCACTACGCCCGAAGACAGCAACTCCTCGAAACCCGACTCGCGCAGGACTTTCTGCACGAGCGTGAACAGCTCCTCGACGCGCGGCTCGATCACCTCGGCCAGCGTCTGGCGCGACATCATCCGCGGTTCGCGCTCGCCGATGCCCGGCACCTCGACCATCTCGTTGGGGTCCGCGAGCTGGCGCAGGGACACGCCGTGGCGGATCTTGATCGTCTCCGCGTCGGGTGTCGGCGTGCGCAGCGCCATCGCGATGTCGTTGGTGATCTGGTCGCCGGCGATGGGGATGACCGCCGTATGGCGGATCGCGCCATGCGTGAAGATCGCGATGTCGGTGGTGCCGCCGCCGATGTCCACGAGGCACACGCCCAGGTCCTTCTCGTCCTCCGACAGCACNNACTTGACGATGTTCTGCGCCGAGGACACCGCCCCGGTGACGATGTGGACCTTCACTTCCAGCCGCACGCCCGACATGCCGATCGGCTCGCGCACGTCTTCCTGGCCGTCGATGATGTATTCCTGCCGCAGCACGTGCAGGATCTGCTGGTCGGTCGGGATGTTCACGGCGCGGGCCGTCTCGATCACCCGTTCCACGTCCATCGCAGTCACCTCGCGGTCCTTGATCGCGACCATGCCGGTGGAGTTGAAGCTCTTGATGTGGCTGCCGGCGATGCCGGTGAACACCGACGCGATCTTGCAGTCGGCCATCAGCTCGGCCTCCTCCAGCGCCCGCTGGATGGCGCTTACCGTCGACTCGATGTTCACCACCACGCCCTTCTTCAGGCCCTTGGACTCGTGGCTGCCCATGCCGAGGACTTCGAGCTTCCCGTCGGGCATGACCTCCGCGACCAGCGCCACGACCTTCGAGGTGCCGATGTCGAGCCCGACGATGAGTTCCTTGGTTTCCTTAGCCATGTTTTCCTGTCAGCCCTTCGCTTTTGGCGTCCCGTCGCGGCCGAAATCGGTCACGCGCAGGGAAAACCCGTTCGGGTAGCGCAGATCGACGTACTCGTGCCGGCGCGCGATGCGCCCGAGCGTCTGCGGGTATGCGGCAACGAAGCGCACGAGGCGCGCCTCGGCCGGGTCGTTTGCGAGGTCGCGGCCCAGCTCTATGCTCAGGCCGTTCGCGAGGCGCAGCTGCCAGGCGAAGCGCGGCGTGAGGATCACGCGCTCGAGCGCGCTGCCCAGCGGCCCGAGCAACTCGGCGTAGCGGCGGTAGCGCCGCGTCACCTCGCCCTCGGTGCGCGCGGGACCGGCGAAGATCGGCAGCGTCGCCTCGGTCTGCCCCGCGAACCGCTCGCCGTAGGTGTTCACCAGGCCGACGTCGCCCCAGCGCGCCAGCGCCACGTGCTCCTCGAGCGTCACTTCGATCCGGTCCGGCCAGACCCGGCGCACGTCGGCGCGGCGCACCCATGGGAGATGCTCCAGGGCGTCGCGGATGGACGCCAGGTCCGCCGCGAAGAAGTTGCCGGCCACCCGCCCGCGGGCGGCGCTTTCCAGCTCGTCCCGGGTGGTGTGCGCGAGATCGCCCAGGACCGTGACTTCGCGCAGCGGGAACAGCGGAGAATTCAGCAGCGCCTGCGTTCCCGCAAATCCCAGCATCGTGAGGGCGAGCGCGATCAGCCCGTTCGCGGCGAGGTTGAGCAGGCGCGGGTTATCCCACATGGGCGCCCTCCAGCACTTTGACGCAGAGGTCCTCGTACGGGATGCCGACCTGGCGCGCGGCCATCGGCACGAGCGAATGGCCGGTCATGCCGGGCGAGGTGTTCACCTCCAGCAGCTGCGGGTTGCCGGAGGCGTCGAGCATCAGGTCGACGCGGCCCCAGCCGGTGCAGCCCAGGATCCGGAACGCGCGCAGGGCAAGCGCCTGCAGCGCCTGTTCCCGCTCCGCCGGCAGGCCGCACGGGCAGTGGTACTTGGTGTCGTCCGTGAAGTACTTGTTCTGGTAGTCGTAGTTGCCCTGCGGCGCCTCGATGCGGATGAGCGGCAGCGCGGTCTCGCCGAGGATGCTGGCGGTGAACTCGGGCCCGTCGACGAACTGCTCGGCGAGCGCCATGTCGTGGAACTTCTTCGCCGCGAGTTCGTACGCCGCAGGCAGCTGCGACGCGATGGTGACTTTCGTCAGCCCGAGCGTGGAACCCTCGTTCGCGGGCTTGACGATCAGCGGCAGGCCGAGGTCCTTCGCGACCGCGTCCCAGTCGTCGTTCGCGGACAGCATCCGGTAGCGCGGCGTCGGCAGGCCGTTCGCGAGCCAGATCATCTTGGTGCGCCACTTGTCCATGGCGATGGCCGAGCCGAGCACGCCGCTGCCGGTGTAGGGGATGCCCAGGACCTCGAGCGCCCCCTGCAGCGTGCCGTCCTCGCCGCCGCGGCCGTGCAGCGCGATGAAACAGCGCGCAAAACCCTCCCGCCGCAGGTCGGCCAGGTCCCGCTCCGACGGGTCGAACGCATGGGCGTCCACGCCTTTCGCGCGCAGGGCCTTCAGCACGCCGCTGCCGCTCAGCAGCGAGATCTCGCGCTCGGCGGACCTGCCGCCCATCAGCACCGCCACTTTCCCGAATGCGCTCATGCGGGCTCCCCGATGATGCGCACTTCGGGGTGCAGGTCCACACCGGTCTTTTGCCGGACGGTGGCGCGCACCGTCTCGATCAGCCACTCGATGTCGGATGCCCGCGCGACCCCTTTGGGGTTCACGATGAAATTGGCGTGCTTTTCCGACACGCGCGCGCCGCCGCGCTCCAGCCCCTTGAGCCCGCAGGACTCGATCAGCCGCGCCGCATGGTCGCCCGGCGGGTTGCGGAACACGCTGCCGGCGTTCGGCAGGGACAGCGGCTGCGAGGCGATGCGTTTGGACAGCAGTTCCTTGATGCGCGCGCGCGAAGCCTCGCCGTCGCCCGCGGGCAGCCTGAAGTAGGCTCCGGTGAACCACTCGTCGCGCCCGATCGCGCCGCCCTTGAGCTCGCAGTGCCGGTAGCCGATCTCGAATTCCGCCTTTGCGCGCACCCTCGCGGCACCGCGGCGGTCGATGGTCTCGGCGCGCTCGACGATCTCCCAGGTCTCGGACCCGTAGCACCCCGCGTTCATCGCGAGGGCCCCGCCGATGCTGCCGGGAATGCCGGCCAGGAACTCGGCGTTCGCGAGACCGTGCATGGCCGCGAAGCGCGCCACCTTCGGGCTCGCCACGCCGGCCTCCGCGTACACGAGGCCGTCGGCCAGCACCGGGCGCTTTGCCGCCGCGTGCGTGAGGATCACGGTGCCGCGAAAGCCGCCGTCGCGCACCAGTGCATTGCTGCCCAGGCCGATGAACACGACCGGCTCGTCCGCAGGCAGCTGGCGCAGTAACGTTGCGAGGTCATCGCGATCGGCCGGGCGGTATACCCGTGCCGCGCTCCCGCCCGCGCGCCAGCTCACGTGCCGCGCCATCGGCTCGTGGAGCTTCAGCTCGCCGCGCAGGCCCGCGCAGTTCAATTCCCCGATGTGCCTCGTCTCGGACATGTCCATGTCGCTCACGCGTCTCCCGCTGCAAGCTGGGCCGCCACGTTGCCGATCGAGCCGGCCCCCATCGCCACCACCACGTCGCCGTCGCGCGCCACCCGCCGGATGGCATCCGGCATCTGCCCGATCTCGTCGACGAACACCGGCTCCACCTTGCCCGCCACGCGCACCGCGCGCACGAGGGCGCGCCCGTCCGCCGCCACGATCGGCGGCTCGCCCGCCGGGTACACCTCCGCGAGCACGACGGCGTCCGCGGTCGAAATGACCCGGACGAAATCCTCGAACAGGTCGCGCGTGCGCGTGTAGCGGTGCGGCTGGAAGGCGAGCACCAGCCGGCGGCCCGGGAACGCCCCGCGCGCGGCGGC
>JAFEDL010000109.1:0-9177 GCA_018241645.1 Pseudomonadota bacterium | reverse complement strand
CTCGCCGTAGCGCTGGAAGCGCCGGCCCACGCCGCGGAATTCGGCCAGCGCCTTCTGGATGGCCGTGTCGGCCACGCCCAGTTCGGTGGCCACGGCCACCGCGGCCAGCGCGTTCTGCACGTTGTGCCTGCCCGGCAGGTTCAGCGTCACCTCGAGCGCGGCGGCCTTCTCGCGCAGCACCGTGAAGCGCATCGCGCCGCTGGCGTGCTCGATGCCCGTCGCGCGGACCATCGCGTCCTCGCCGAGCCCGTAGGAGACGACGGGCTTGGTCACGAACGGCAGGATCTCGCGCACGTTCGCGTCGTCGGTGCACAGGATCGCGCTGCCGTAGAAGGGCAGGTTCTGCAGGAACTGGATGAACGCCTGCTTCAGCCGCGCGAAGTCGTGCTGGTAGGTGTCCATGTGGTCGGCGTCGATGTTGGTGACCACCGCCACCACCGGCTGCAGGTGCAGGAAGGAGGCGTCCGATTCGTCCGCCTCGACCACTATGAAGTCGCCGGCGCCCAGCCGCGCGTTCGAGGCCGCGCTGGTCAGCCGCCCGCCGATGACGAACGTGGGGTCGAGCCCGCCCTCGGCGAGCACGCTCGCGATCAGGCTGGTGGTGGTGGTCTTGCCGTGCGTGCCGGCAATGGCGACGCCCTGCTTCAGGCGCATCAGCTCCGCGAGCATCAGGGCGCGTGGCACCACCGGGATGCGCCTGGAGCGCGCGGCGATCACCTCGGGATTGTCGCCCTTCACCGCCGTAGACACGACGACCACGTCCGCGCCCGCTACGTTCTCCGCCGCGTGCGCAAGCTTCACCACCGCGCCCAGCTGCTCCAGCCGGCGCGTGGCCGCGTTGGCGGAGAGGTCGGAACCGCTGACCTGGTAGCCGAGGTTCACGAGCACTTCTGCGATCCCGCTCATGCCGGACCCGCCGATGCCGACGAAGTGGATGCGGTGCACCTTGTGCTTCATGCCCGCCCTCCGGCCAGTTCGATGCACGCTTCGGCGACCAGGCGCGTCGCCTCGGGTTTGCCGAGGGCGCGCGCCTTCTCCGCCATCGCGAGGAGTTTTTCCCGGTCGAGGGTCCCGAGCAGCGCTGCGAGCTGGGCAGGGTTCATGTCGGCCTGGCGGATCAGCATCGCGGCCCCGCTGTCGGCGAGGAACTTCGCGTTCGCCGTCTGGTGGTCGTCGACCGCGAACGGGAACGGCACCAGCAGGCTCGCGAGGCCTGCGGCGGCAAGCTCGGACACCGTCAGCGCCCCGGCACGGCAGATCACGAGGTCGGCTTCGGCGTACCGGCTCGCCATGTCGCCGATGAAGGCGACGAGTTCGCCCTCCACTCCGGCCGCGGCATAGGCGCGGCGCAGCGCTTCCAGGTTCTTTTCACCCGACTGGTGGACGACCGAAGGGCGCCCGTCGGCGGGCATCAACGCCAATGCGCCGGGCACGGCTTCGTTCAGCGCCTGCGCGCCGAGACTGCCGCCGACCACGAGCAGCCGCAGCGGCCCGCTGCGGCCCGAGTATCGTTCGGCCGGCGGCGCGACACCCGCGATCTCGGCGCGCACCGGGTTGCCGGTCCAGCGCGCCGCCTTCAACGCCCCGGGAAACGCGGCCATCACCCGGTCCGCCACGGCGGCCAGCACCTTGTTGGTGAGCCCGGCGATGGCGTTCTGTTCGTGCACGGCAAGCGGCTTGCCGAGCAGGGACGCCATCATCCCTCCAGGGAACGCCACGTAACCGCCCATGCCGAGGACCACGTCGGGACGGACGGAGAAGATCGCGCGCGCGCTCTGCCAGAACGCGACCAGCAGGCTGGCCGGCAACAGCAGCTTGGCGGCCAGGCCCTTGCCGCGCAGAGCGCTGGCGCGGATCCAGGACATTTCATAGCCATGGGCCGGCACCAGGCGGGCCTCCATGCCGGCGCGCGACCCCATCCACACCACGCGCCAGCCGAGCGCCTTGAGGAAATCCGCCACGGCCAGCCCGGGGAACACGTGCCCGCCTGTGCCGCCTGCCATGATCATGATGGTTTTGCTCATGCCGGCAGGCCCTTCGCGAGCTGGCGGCTTTCCCAGTCGATGCGCAGCAGGATGGCAAGGGCCACGCAGTTCACCACGAGGCCCGAACCGCCGAAGCTCATCAGCGGCAGCGTGAGTCCCTTGGTCGGCAGCAACCCCACGTTCACGCCCATGTTGATCAGCGTCTGGAAGCCGATCCAGATGCCGATGCCCTGCGAGCAGAGCGCGGCGAAGTGCCGCTCCTGCAGCGCCGCCTGGCGCCCTATTGCGAATGCCCGGAACACGAGCCACACGAACAGCCCCATCACCGCGGCCACCCCGACGAAGCCGAGTTCCTCGGCGATCACCGCGAGCAGGAAGTCGGTGTGGGCTTCCGGGAGGTAGTGCAGCTTCTCGACGCTGGCGCCGAGGCCCACCCCGAACCATTCGCCGCGGCCGAAGGCGATCAGCGCATGCGACAGCTGGTAGCCCTTGCCGTAGGCGTCGGACCACGGGTCCATGAACCCGAAGATGCGCTGCATGCGGTAGGGCGAGGACAGCACCAGCGCGGCAAACCCGACCGTGAGCATCCCGACCAGCGCGACGAAGTGCCGGCCGTTCATCCCGCCGAGGAAGAGGATGCCGAACGTCGTCACCGCTACCACCACCAGGGCCCCGAAGTCCGGCTCGCGCAGCAGCAGCCACGACACGCCGAGCATCACCCCGAGCATCGGCAGCAGTCCCTTCTTGAAACTCTTCATCACCGCGTGCTTCCTGACGGTGTAGTCGGCGGCATACAGCACTGCGGCGAGCTTCATCAGTTCGGAAGGCTGCAGGTTGAAGACGATGAGGTTGAGCCAGCGGCGCGCGCCGTTCACTTCCCTGCCCAGGCCCGGGATCAGGACCAGCACCAGCAGCACGCCGCAGGCGAGGAAGCACCACGGCGCGCCCTTCTGCCACAGGCGCACCGGCACCATGAACGTCAGCGTCGCGGCGAACAGCGCCATCGCGAGGAAGATGCCCTGGCGGATGAGGAAGTAGGCCGAGTTGTTGCCGGTGAAGCGGCTCGACTCCGCGGTCGCGATCGAGGCCGAATAAACCATCACGAGGCCCATGGCGACCAGCAGGAACGCCGCCCATGCGAGGGAGCGGTCGTATTCGGCCGTGGCCGGGCGCTGGGCAAACACGTAGCTAGCCATGCTTCGCCTCCAGCGCCCTCGCCGCCGCGGCGAAGGCGTCGCCGCGGTGCTTGTAGTCGCGGAACATGTCGAGGCTCGCGCAGGCGGGCGAGAGCAGCACCGCATCGCCGGGGCGCGCATGCCGCGCAGCGGCCGCGACCGCTTCCTCGAGGGTCGCGCAGCGCTCGGTCGCCACGCCGCTCGAGGCGATCGCGGATTCGATGCGCGCCGCGTCCTCGCCGATCAGCAGCACCCTGCGCGCGTACTCGCCCACCGGCTGCGCGAGCGGCGTGAAGTCCTGGCCCTTGCCCACGCCGCCGGCGATCAGCACTACCGTGCGGGCCAGCCCGCGCAGCGCCGCGATCGTGGCGCCCACGTTGGTGCCCTTGGAATCGTCGTAGAAATCCACGCCGCCGGCCGTCGCGACCTTTTCCAGCCGGTGCGGCAGCCCGCGGAACGTCGCCACTGCCGACACCAGGGGCGCGTACGCGGCGCCCGCGGCGCGCGCCAAGGCCATCGCGGCCATCACGTTCGCCGCGTTGTGCCAGCCGTGGATCGGCAGCGCATCGACGGCCACCAGGGCGTTGCGCCCCTGCGCAATCCATTGCGCGCCGTTCACCGCAATGCAGCCGAAGTCCTCGTCCCCGGCCGGCGCGTCCAGCCCGAACGTGATCCTGCGGCGGCCGGCCGCCGCCATGGCGAGCGAATGCGGGTCGTCGCGGTTGAGCACCTGCACGCCCCCGCCCTGGAAGATACGGGCCTTGGCGTCGCCGTAGGCGGCCAGTCCCGGATACCGGTCGAGGTGGTCCTCGGTGAGGTTGAGCATCGCAGCCGCATCGGGGGCGAGCGACCAGGTGGTCTCGAGCTGGTAGCTGGACAGTTCCAGCACCCAGGCGCCGGGAAGCCTGCCCGCATCCAGCCGGGCGCGCAGGGCATCCAGGGCCGGCGGAGCGATGTTGCCCGCCACTTCCGCGTCGACCCCGGCGCCGCGCAGCAGGTGGCCGCAGAGCGAGGTCACGGTGGTCTTGCCGTTCGTGCCGGTGATGGCCAGCACCTTCGGGCGGCCGTAGGCCGCAAGGCCCCAGGCGAACAGTTCGATGTCGCCGCATACCGGCACGCCCGCCGCGACCGCTGCGCGCACCACGGCCTCCTCCAGCGACAGGCCGGGGCTCACGCAAAGGAGGTCCACGCCTTCGAGCAGCCGCGGGGAGAACGCGCCGCACTGCGCTTCGGCGGCGGGCACGGACGCCCTGAGCGCGGCAAGCCGCGGCGGCGCCACGCGCGTGTCCGCGACGCGCGCCAGTCCCCCCTCGCGCGCCACCCACCTGGCCACCGACAGGCCGGTGTCGCCGAGGCCCAGCACGAGCACGCGCTTGCCGGCGAGCGCCATCGGCTGCGGCCGGGGGAGCAATGAGAAGGCCGGTTCGGTCATCTGCATGGTCACCGGAGCTTCAGGGTCGACAGGCCGAACAGCACGAGCATCATCGTGATGATCCAGAACCGCACCACCACCTGCGATTCCTTCCAGCCTTCGAGTTCGTAGTGGTGGTGCAGCGGCGCCATGCGGAAGATGCGCTTGCCCCCCGAATACTTGAAATAGATCACCTGGATCATCACCGACAGCGTCTCGGCGACGAACACGCCGCCCATGATGAACAGCACGATCTCCTGCCGCACGATCACCGCGATGGTCCCGAGCGCGGCGCCGAGCGCGAGCGCCCCCACGTCGCCCATGAAGACTTCCGCCGGATACGCGTTGAACCAGAGAAAGCCGAGCCCCGCGCCGGCCAGCGCGCCGCAGAACACGATCAGCTCGCCCGCGCCGGGGATGTACGGCAGGCCGAGGTACTTCGAGAACACCGAGTGGCCCGCGACGTACGCGAAGATGCCCAGCCCGCTGCCCACCATGACGGTCGGCATGATCGCGAGGCCGTCCAGCCCGTCGGTGAGGTTTACCGCGTTGGAGGTGCCGACGATCACGCAGTAGGTGAGGACGATGAAACCGAACGTGCCGAGCGGGTAGGCCACGTGCTTGAAGAACGGGACGATCAGCTCGTTCAGCTGCGGCATGCTGCCGGCGTTCCACGCGAGGTAGCAGGCGGCGCCCAGCCCGAACACCGACTGCCAGAAGAACTTGGCCCTGGCCGACAGGCCCTTGGGGTTGCGGTGCACGACCTTGCGGTAGTCGTCCACCCAGCCCACCGCGCCGAACGCGACCGTCACCAGCAGCACCACCCACAGGAATCGGTTGGTGAGGTCGCCCCACAGCAGCGTGGTGAACCCGATCGACAGCAGGATCAGCGCGCCGCCCATGGTCGGCGTGCCGGCCTTGGTGAGGTGGGACTTGGGGCCGTCGTCGCGCACCGACTGGCCGATCTTGTAGGCCGTGAGCTTGCGGATCACCAGCGGACCGAGGATCAGCGAAATCGCGAGCGCGGTCAGGCAAGACAGCACCGCGCGCAGCGTGATGTAGTTGAAGACATTGAACAGCCGCATGTCCTTGGCGAGCCACTGTGCGAGTTCGAGCAGCATCAGTGGGCTCCCACCGGGGTCCCGGTCAGCGCGGCCACCACCCGTTCCATGCGCATGAAGCGCGACCCCTTCACGAGCACCGTGGTGCCCGCGCCGCGCACGCGCTCCAGCGCCTCGGCGAGGTCGTCCAGGGTCGCAAAATGGCGCGCGCCCTGGCCGAAGGCCGCCACCGTGTGCGCGGTGGATTCGCCGAGCGCAAGCACGCTGCCGATGCCGCGGTCTCGCGCATACCGCCCGATCTCGCTGTGGAAGTCGGGTCCCTCGTCGCCGACTTCGCCCATGTCGCCGAGCACGAGCACGGTGCGGCCCGGGGCCGCGGCGAGCACGTCGATCGCGGCGCGCACCGAGTCGGGATTGGCGTTGTAGCTGTCGTCGATCACGGTCATGCCATCCGCGCTCTTCTTCACCTGCAGCCGGCCGGTGTAGGGGCGGAAAGCGGACAACCCCGCGCCGATCGCGTCCAGGCCGATGCCGGCCGCGTACGCGGCGGCCGCGGCGGCAAGCGCATTCATCACGTTGTGCAGGCCCGGGATCGCGAGGGTCGCCTCGACCTCGCCTGCCGGGCAGGTGATGCGGACCGACGACGACAGGTGCCTCAACTGGTAGCGGCCGGTGACCGCCGCCCCGCGGTCGAGCGCAAAGTCCACCACCCGGCACCCGTCCGCCGCCTGGCGGAAAGTGGCCGCATGCGCGTCGTCGGCGTTCACCACCGCTACGCCGTCTTCGGGCAGCGCCCGGTACACGGCCGAGTTTTCCTCCGCGACTTCGTCCACGGAACCCATGAACTCGAGGTGTTCGCGCTGCGCATTGGTGACGACGGCCACGGTCGGCCGGGCGATCTGCGCGAGGTACGCGATCTCGCCCTTGTGGTTCATGCCGAGCTCAATCGCGCACCAGCGGTGCGCCGCGCGCATGCGCAGCAGCGTGAGCGGCAACCCGATTTCGTTGTTCAGGTTGCCGGCCGTGGCGAGCACGCTGTCCTCGCCGGCGGCGGCCCGCAGGATGCTGGCGATCATCTCCTTGGTGGTGGTCTTGCCGTTCGACCCGGCGATGCCGATCAGCACCGGCGAGAACTGCGCGCGCCAGTGCTGCGCAAGGCGCCCGAGCGCGAACCGCGTGTCGTCCACGACCACCAGGGGGAGCGTCACCCCCGTCGCATCGAACCGCGAATCCACCATGGCCGCGGCTGCACCCGCGCGCGCCACGGCCGCCACGAACGCGTGCCCGTCGAACCGCTCGCCGCGCAATGCCACGAACAGGTCGCCAGTGGCGATCGAGCGGCTGTCGGTCGACACGCCGGTGAATTCGGCATCCGCGCCGGCATGGGCTGCGTACAGCACCTCGGCCGCCTGCGCGACGCGCATCATGACCGGCCCCACGCAGCGATGGCCTGCCCGGCGATGGCCAGGTCGGAAAACGGCAGCCGCCGGCCGGCGATTTCCTGGTAAGTCTCGTGCCCCTTGCCCGCGATCAGCACGACATCGCCGGCTGCCGCCCCGCGAATGGCCGCGACGATCGCCCTGGCGCGGTCCGGCTCCACGGCGTGCTCGACGCCCACCCCGCCGCGGATGGCCTCGATGATCGCGGCCGGGTCCTCGCTGCGCGGGTTGTCCGAGGTCAGGATGACGCGGTCGGCCATGCGCGAGGCGACTTCGCCCATGCGCGGGCGCTTCGTCGCGTCGCGGTCCCCGCCGGCGCCGAACACCGCCACGAGCCGCCCGCCGCCGGCCTCGGCCACCGGCCGCAGCGCATGCAGCACCTTCTCCAGCGCATCGGGCGTATGCGCGTAATCGATCACCGCCAGCGGCCGGCCGGCGCCGCCCAGGCGCTGCATGCGGCCGGGCACGTCGGGAAGGTTTGCGATCGAGGCCAGCGCCGCGTCGATGTCCAGGCCGTGCGCGACCAGGCACCCCAGCACGCCGAGCACATTCGACACGTTGAAGCGCCCCAGCTGGCGAAGCGCAACCTCCCGCTCCCCCCAGCTGGTGGAAAGCGCGACGCGGGTGGAGTCCGGGCCGATGCTGATTTCGCGCGCCGCGATGAACTCGCCGACGCTCCCGGACACGATGCCTTCCACCGACAGGCTGTAGCCGATGACGGGCAGCCCGCGCCCGGCGAGGCTGCGCGCGAACTGCACGCCGACGACGTCGTCTAGGTTGAGCACCGCGCGCTGCAGCGTTGCGCAGTCGAACAGGCGGGCCTTCGCGGCTGCGTAAGCCTGCATCGACCCGTGATAGTCGAGGTGGTCGTGGGTCAGGTTGGTGAACAGGGCGCAGTCGAAAGCCACGCCGTTCACGCGGCCCTGCACCAGGCCATGGGAAGACACTTCCATCGCGACCGCATTTGCGCCTTCCTCGCGGAATTCGGCCAGCAGCCGGTGCAGCTCGAGCGCGTCCGGCGTGGTGTTGCCGAGGTCGACCGACTTGCCGTCGAATCCCGCGCCCAGCGTGCCGATCACGCCGGCCCGCTCGCCGTGCGCGCCGAGCGCCGCGGCGATCCATTGCGTGCAGGACGTCTTGCCGTTGGTGCCGGTCACCCCGCAGGTCCACATCGAGTCGGAGGGCCGGCCGTAGTATTCGTGCGCAAGCCGCCCGGCCTCCTGCTTTAGGCCCTTGACCGGGACGTTGGGGACGCTCCACGCGGGATCCCAGTCGAATCCCTCTGACTCCCACACCACCGCCGCGGCGCCGCGCGCGAGCGCGTCCGGGATGTGCCGGCGGCCGTCCGAGGCCTCCCCCGGATAGGCGAAGAAGGCTACCCCGGGCGCCACGCGCCGGCTGTCGGAGACGAGCCGCTCGATCATCGCTCCCTGCTGCGCCAGTGTGCCGAATACGTCCACTCGCCCATCCCGTCGCAAGAATCCCTGAGGTCGCCCCAGCATCCATTCAGCGACCACACGGCTTCCACCATCGCCAGCACGATCGACCTCATCAGGTGCCCTCCTTGACTTCGTCGCCCTCGCCGGGCACTTCCACGGGCTGCATCGGCGCGTCCGGCGGCACGCCCAGGCTGCGCAGCGCGCCCTGCATGACCTGGGCGAACACCGGCGCGGACACCACGCCGCCGTAGTACTGCCCGTTGGATGGCTCGTCGATCATGACCGCGATCACGAGCCGCGGATCGGAAGCGGGCGCGAAGCCGACGAACGAGGCGATGTACTTGTGCGCCGCATAGCCGCCGTTCTCCTGCTTGTGGGCGGTGCCGGTCTTGCCGGCCACGCGGTAGCCCATTACGCGGGCGCGCGGGGCCGTCCCGCCCGGCTGGACGGCCATCTCGAGCATTTCGCGCACCGCGCGCGCGGTCTGCGCGGAGATCACGCGCTTGCCGGCCACCGGCATGTCGGACTTGACCAGCGTGAGCGGCATCAGCTCGCCGTCGCGCGCGAAGATGCTGTAGGCCCGCGCCAGCTGGATGAGCGACACGGAGATGCCGTGCCCGTAGGACATCGTCGCCTGCTCGATCGGCCGCCAGGTCTTCCAGTCGCG
>JAFEDL010000108.1 GCA_018241645.1 Pseudomonadota bacterium | reverse complement strand
GATCGGCGGGGACCGCGACGGCAATCCCTTCGTGACCCGCGAGACGCTCGCCTATGCGGTGGAAAACCAGTCGGCGCTGGCGCTGGCGCACTACCTCGGCGAGGCCCACGAGCTGGGCCGCGAGCTGAGCCTGTCGCTGCAGCGCGTGGACATCTCCCCGGAGATGAAGAAGCTCGCCGATAAAGCCCATGACGCCTCCGAGCAGCGGCGCGACGAGCCCTACCGGCGCGCGCTGATCGGCATCTATGCGCGGCTGGCCGCCACCAGTCTCGCGCTCGGCCATCGCGATGCGCTGCGCCGGCCGGTGTCGCAGGCGCAGCCGTACCGGGCCGCAGCCGACTTCGTGCGCGACCTCGACATCCTGGTCGAGTCGCTGCGCTCCCACGGCAGCGCGCGCGTGGTCTACGGGCGGCTCCTCCGCCTGCGCCATGCCGCGCAGGCGTTCGGGTTCCACCTCGCCTCGCTCGACATGCGCCAGCACAGCGGCGTGCACGAGCAGGTGCTGGCCGAGCTCGCGGCGCTCAGCGGCGCCGCCGCGGACTACGCGGCGCTGGACGAGGAGGCGAGGATCGCCTTCCTGCTCGCGGAACTCGGCAACGCGCGGCTGCTGCGCTCGCCCTTCGTGGCCTACGGCGAGCTCGCGCAGAAGGAGCTTGCGGTCTTCGACGCGGCGCAGGACGTGCACCGGCGCTTCGGCCGCGCCGCGCTGCCCACCTACATCATCTCGAACACCAACGCGGTCAGCGATATCCTCGAGGCGGCCGTGCTGCTGCGCGAGGCCGGGCTGCTGCGGCCCGGAAAGAAACCCGTGCTGGACGTGAACATCGCGCCGCTGTTCGAGACCATCGACGACCTGCGCCGCGCCGGGGCGATGATGGACCGCCTGCTCGGGCTGCCGGCGTACCGGGCGCTGGTTGCCGCCCGCGGCGACCTGCAGGAAGTCATGCTGGGCTATTCCGACAGCAACAAGGACGGCGGCTACGTGACCTCCAACTGGGAGCTGTACCGCGCGACGCTGGACCTGGTGGAGGTGTGCGGCCGGCACGGGGTGAAGCTGCGCCTGTTCCACGGCCGCGGCGGCACGGTGGGGCGCGGCGGCGGGCCGAGCTACGACGCGATCCTCGCCCAGCCGCCCGGCAGCGTGAACGGCCAGATCCGCATCACCGAGCAGGGCGAGGTGATCGCCAGCAAGTACTCGGACGCCGAGATCGGGCAGCGCAACCTCGAGACCCTGGTGGCGGCTACCTTCGAGGCCACGCTGCTGCGCGGCCGCGGCAACGCGCCGGAGCGCCCCGAGTGGCGCGCGGCGATGGAGGAAATCAGCGCGGCCTCGTTCGCCGCCTACCGCGCGCTGGTCTACGAGACGCCGGGGTTCAACGAGTTTTTCCGGGACGTCACGCCGATCGGCGAGATCGCCGAGCTGAACATCGGCAGCCGGCCGGCGGCGCGGCGCGCGAGCGGCCGCATCGAGGACCTGCGCGCGATCCCCTGGGTGTTCAGCTGGTCGCTTGCGCGCATCATGCTCCCGGGCTGGTACGGGTTCGGCACGGCGGTGGAGGCGTTCGTCGCGAAGAGCCGTACCAAGAACCTGAAGCTGCTGCGCGAGATGCACGCCGGATGGCCGTTCTTCCGCGTGATGCTGGCCAACATGGACATGCTGCTGGCCAAGACCGACCTGGGCATCGCCTCGCGCTACGCGCGGCTGGCGGGCGACCAGAAGCGCGCCAACGCGCTGCTCGGCCGCATCGAAGCGGAGCAGGCGCTGTCCATGCACCACCTGTTCGCGATCCAGCGCACCCGGGAGCTGCTGGCCGGCAACCCCACGCTCGCGCGCTCGATCCGCAACCGCCGCCCGTACATCGACCCGCTCAACCACCTGCAGGTCGAGCTGCTGCGCCGCCTGCGCGCGGGCGACGCGGACGACCGGGTGAAGCGCGCGCTGCTGATCACGATCAACGGCATCGCCGCGGGCCTGCGCAACAGTGGCTGAATACGCGGCCCCCGCCGGCGGGGACTCCTGGCGCTCGCTCGTGCTGCCGCTCGGCGTGACCCTCGCGGCGCAGACGCTGGTGGCGCTCGCCGTGTACAGCGCGCCGGTCATGGCGCCGGTGGCCGGCCCCGGCCTCGGCGTGCCGGCCGCCTGGATCGGCTACTACATCGCCATCGTGTACCTGGGCAGCATGTGCGGCTCGGTGCTCGCCGGGGGCATGGTGGCGCGCCACGGGCCGATCCGGGTCAGCCAGGTGGCGCTGGGGCTGTGCCTGGCGGGCCTCGCCTGCAGCGCGGTTTCTTCGGCGCTGCCGCTCGTTGCGCTGGGCGCCTTCCTCGCGGGGCTGGGCTACGGCCCGATCACCCCGGCGAGCTCGCAGATCCTCGTGCGCGCCACGCCGCCCTCGTTCATCTCGCTGACGTTCTCGCTCAAGCAGACCGGCGTGCCGCTGGGCGGCGCGATCGCAGGCGCAGTGGTGCCCACGCTGATCCTCGCAGTCGGCTGGCGCTGGGCCGCGGTGGCGATCGGCCTGGCCTGCGTGGCGGGCGCGCTCCTGATCCAGCCCACCCGCAAGCGCTACGACACCGGGCTCAACACCTCGGCCCCGCTCTCGGTGCGCTCCGCCTTCGCCCCGCTCGGGTACGTGTTCCGCGACCGGCGCCTGGCCGAGATGGCCGCGGTGTCGTTCATCTTCAGCGGCGTGCAGATGACGCTGGTGGCCTACCTCGTGACCTTCATGACCGAGTCGTTCTCGATGTCGCTGGTGCTGGCCGGATTCGTGATGTCGGCCTCGCAGGTCGCGAGCGTGGTGGGGCGGGTGCTGTGGGGCGTAGTGGCGGATCGCCTCTTCACGCGCCGCGCGATGCTCGGGCTCCTCGGCGCGGGGATGGGCCTGTGCGCGATCTCCGCGCTGGCGGCGAGCCCGGCCTGGCCGCTGCCGCTGCTGTTCCTCTTCGTCACCGCGTTCGGCACGACGGCCGTGGGCTGGAACGGCGTGTTCCTCGCCGAGGTCGCGCGCCTCGCGCCGCCGGGGAAGACCAGCCAGGCCACCGGCGGATGCATGTTCTTCACCTTCCTCGGCGTGGTGGTGAGCCCGCCGCTGTACTCGCAGGTGCTCGCCCTCGGCGGCACCTACGCCCAGGCCTATGCGATCTTCGGCGTGGCCGCGCTGCTGGCCGGCGCATGGCTGCTCCTCGTGCGGCGCCAATGACATGAACGCGGCACGTGACGTGGTCCTGCTGCACGGCCTGTGGATGCCCGGCATCGTGATGTCGCCGCTCGCCTCGCGCCTGGCCGGGCGCGGCTACCGTACGCATGTGTTCGACTACGCCAGCCGCCGCAAACCCATCGAGGCGCACGCCGAGCGCCTGGGGCGCTTCGCGCGCGAGGCCGCCGGCGGGGCGCCGGTGCATTTCGTCGGCCACAGCCTCGGCGGGCTGGTGGTGCTGGCGGCGCTGGCCTCAGGACATGCGCCGGCCGCGGCAGGCGTCGTGCTGCTGGGCACGCCCGCGCGCGGCTGCATGGCCGGCCGGAGGCTCGCGCAGGCCGCGCCCGGCCGCTGGATGCTGGGCGAGAGCGAACCGTTGTGGAAGGAGGGCCGCGTCGCGCACTGGAATCCGCAGTTGCACGGCGGGGCGCCGCTGGGGGTCGTTGCGGGGAGCATGCCCATCGGCCTTGCCCGCCTGCTCGGCCGGCTGCCGGGCGTGAACGACGGCGTGGTGCGCCTCGAGGAGACCGAGGTCGTGGGCATGGCCGACCGCATCGTGCTGCCGGTGGGCCACACCGAGCTGATTTTCTCCGCGCGCGTGGCCGCGCAGACCGCGCGGTTCCTCGAAGCTGGGCGGTTCGCACACGATGCGTAACGCATTGCGGATCCTTGCGGTGGTCGCGCTCGGCGCACTGCTGGCCGGGTGCGAGACGCTCGGCTACTACACGCAGGCGATCGGCGGCCAGTTCGAGATCTCCACGCGCGCCCAGCCGGTGGACGCGGTGATGGACGATCCGGCCACGCCCGCGGCGATACGGGCCAAGCTTGCGCTGGCCAAGACGATGCGCGAATTCGCCAGCCGCGAGCTCGGCCTGCCGGACAACGGCAGTTACCGGCGCTATGCCGACCTCGGGCGCCCCTTCGTTGTGTGGAACGTGGTCGCCGCCGGGGAGTTCTCCACCAAGGCGGTGGAGTCGTGCTTCCCGGTTGTCGGGTGCGTGACCTACCGCGGCTATTTCGGCGAGGCCGATGCGCGCGCCCACGCCGAGGCGCTGCGCGCGAAAGGCTACGACGTGCAGGTCAGCGGCATCCCGGCCTATTCGACGCTCGGCTGGTTCGACGACCCGCTGCTGTCGACCTTCATCCGCTACCCGGAGGCGGAGATCGCGCGCATCGTGTTCCACGAACTTGCGCACCAGGTGGTCTACATCAAAGGCGACACCGTGTTCAACGAATCGTTCGCCGTGGCCGTGGAGCGCGCCGGCGTGCGGCGCTGGCTCGCCGCCGAGCACCGGGAGGGCGAGCTGGCCGCGTTCTACGCGGCGCGCGAGCGGCAGCGCGAGTTCGTTGCGCTGATCGAAGGCACGAAGGCGCGCCTCGACGCGGTCTACGCGCAGCCAATCGCGTCCGAACCGATGCGCGCGGCCAAGCGCGAGGCCTTCGCCCAATTCCTGCGCGACTACGCCGCGCTGAAGGCCGGCTGGGGCGGGTTTGCGGGCTACGACCGGATCGTCGGCGCTGCGCCGGGCAATGCGCTGCTTGCTTCGATCACCGCATACTCGAAATACGTGCCGGCGTTCGAAAAGATGCTCGAGGCGGAGAAGGGCGACCTGCCGCGCTTCTATGCGGCGGTGAAGCGCCTGGCGGCGCTCCCGGAGAAGGAGCGCTGCGCTGCGCTCAGCTCAGCGGGGTGTTGACGCCTGCGTTGAACGCAGGCCGCTCGAGCAATCGCTTGTGCCAGGCCACCAGGTTCGGGTGCGCGGGGCGCTCGATCGGCATGCTCATCCACAGGTGCACGTAGCAGCCGAGCGGGATGTCGCCCATGGTGAGCTGGTCGCCCGCCACGAACGGCCGCGTGCCGAACAGCCGCTCGACGATGTCCAGCGTCTTCGCCGTTGCCGCGCGGTTCTTTTCGATGATCGCCAGGTCGCGCTTTTCCGGCGGGGTGCGGACCGTGCCCCAGAACACCTCGCGGAACGTAGGGGCGAGCTGCGCGGTGGTCCAGTCCATCCAGCGGTCACTGTCGGCGCGCTCGCGGATGTCCACCGGGCACAGCGACCCCAGGCCGTACTTGAGCGCCAGGTAGCGCACGATCGTGTTCGATTCCCACAGCACGAAGCCGTCGTCGTCGATCGTCGGCACGCGCGCGTTCGGGTTCATGGCCTGGTACCCGGGGGTGCCGACCACGCCGTACTCCATGCCCGCGTCGATGCGCTCGAACGGCAGGCCGAGTTCGCCCACGCACCACAGCACCTTCTTCACGTTGACCGAGTTGGCCCGGCCCCAGACGCGCAGCATGGCAATCCCCTTCAGGCCACCGGCAGCGCGACGGCCTTCCTGAACGCCGGGCGCTCGGAGATGCGCGCGTACCAGGCGTCGTAGTTCGCGAGCTTGGGCCGGTCGAACGGCACGTTCTGCACCAGGTACACCACCGGGCCGAAGGCGATGTCGCCCATCGTCAGCTGGTCGCCGGCCACGAACTTGCGGCCCGCGAGGTAGCCGTCCAGGCGCGCGAGCACCTCGGCGGTCTTCTTCGCGCCTTCCTCGACCTCCTTCATGTTGCGCTTGTCTTCCGGCGTGCGGATCAGGTTCCAGAACACCGGGCGGAAGGTCGGCCACAGCGTGCTCGTGCACCAGTCCATCCAGCGGTCCGCGTCGGCGCGCACCTTCAGGTCTGTCGGCCACAGCGTGCCGGCGGCGTGCTTGGCGGCGAGGTAGCGCACGATGGCGTTCGATTCCCACAGCACGAAGCCCTCGTCCTCGATCGTCGGCACCAGGCCGTTCGGGTTGAGCTTCCTGTACTCGGGCGTGTTCACCACGCCGAAGGCCATGCCGGCGTCGACGCGGTTGTAGGGCAGGCCGATCTCTTCGCAGAGCCAGGTGACTTTCTTCAGGTTGGACGAGTTGGCGCGTCCCCAGACTTTCAGCATTGCCGTCTCCAGGTTTTGTTTTTAAAACACTCCAGCGATTTGCGTAGCCTGCGCTCGCGCCGACGGCGCGAGCTAAAGACTACGCAAATCGCTGGATATGGAAATTCAAAATCAATAGCAAAAGTGGGGTCAGAGTCGACTTTCTACCGTGAGTGTCGACTGCTTCGGCCGCAAGAGAAAGTCGACTCTGCCCCCACTTATTTCTGTGGAAATTCAAAATCGGGAAAGCGGAAATCAGAAGCCGACCGCCTGCCCATCCCTTCTCGGATCGCTGGCCGCCAGGTACCCGCCGCCGTTGTCCATCTTCCAGATCATCTGCGCGCTGCCGAAGTCCATGTAGCCTTCCTTCAGCTCGGCGAGCTTGTGGCCGCGGCGGGTGAGTTCCTCGAGCACCGATCCGGCCAGGCCGCCCTCGACGTTGACCTCCATGCCCTGCACGACGCGGAAACGCGGGCCGTCGGAGGCGGCCTGCGGGTTCTGGTTGTAGTCGGCGATGCGGACCACCACCTGCACGTGGCCCTGCGGCTGCATGGTGCCGCCCATCACGCCGAAGCTCATGACGGGCTTGCCGTCCTTGGTCATGAAGCCGGGGATGATGGTCTGGTAGGGGCGCTTCCTCGGCGCGACCTGGTTGGGGTGGCCGGGGGTGTGCACGAAGGTGGAGCCGCGGTTCTGCAGCGACACGCCGGTGCCCGGCACGACGACGCCGGAGCCGAAGCCCATGTAGTTCGACTGGATCAGCGAGACCATCATGCCGCCCGCGTCGGCCGCGGTGAGGTACACGGTGCCGCCCTTGGGCGGGGTGCCGTGGCCGAAGTCCTGCGCCTTCTTCATGTCGATGAGCCTGGCGCGCGACTTGAGGTAGTCTCGGTCCAGCAGCGCCTCGGGCTTGATGTCCATCCAGTCGAGGTCGGCCACGAACCGGCGCGCATCGGCGAACGCGAGCTTTACGGCCTCGATCTGCAGGTGCAGGCTGTCGGCCGAATCCACGGGGAAGCTCGATACGTCGAACTGCTCGAGGATGCCCAGGGCGATCAGCGCGACGATGCCCTGGCCGTTGGGCGGGAGCTCGTGCACGGTGTAGCCGCGGTAGCCGACTTCCATCGGCGCGGTCCAGTCGGACTGGTGCGCGGCCAGGTCGGAAGTTTTCATCACGCCGCCGTGCTTCGCGCTGTGGGCCGCGAGCTTCTCGGCGATCTCGCCACGGTAGAAAGCCTCGCCCTTGGTCGCGGCGATCTTCTCGAGCGTCGCCGCGTGGTCCGGGAAGCTGAAGATCTCGCCGGCCGCGGGCGGGCGCCCGTTGGGCATGAAGGCCTCGGCGTAGCCGGGCTGCACGTGCAATTCCTTGGCCTGGATCGCCCACTGGCGCGCGATGGTCGGGGAGACGAGGAACCCGTTGCGGCCGTAGCCGATCGCGGGCTCGAAGAGTTTTTCGAACGGCAGCTTGCCGAAGCGCTCGGAGAGCATCTTCCAGCCGGCGATGCAGCCGGGCACGGTGACGGTGTTCCAGCCGCGCGTGGGCATGGCCTTCTGGCCGGGATAGAGCTTCTCGAAGTACTCGGGCGTCCAGCCCTCGGGCGAGCGGCCCGAGGAGTTGATGCCGTGCAGCTCTTTCCCGTCCCAGAGGATCGCGAACAGGTCCGAGCCGATGCCGTTGGAGACCGGCTCCACCAGCGTCAGCGTGATTGCGGTGGCGAGGATCGCGTCCACGGCGTTGCCGCCCTGGAGCATCATGCGCAGCCCGGCCTGTGCGGCGAGCGGCTGCGTGGTGGCGACGACGTTGGCCGCGAGGACGGGCTTCCTCGGCCAGCTGTAGGGGAAATTCCAGTTGTAGGGTGTCATTCCCCGAGTATAAATGGATAAGCGCGGGTTGCCCCCGCAAACCCCCTCAGGCGGGCGCGTTTTCCGGGGCTGTTTCAAAATCCAGCACGACGCGGCCGAGGATCTGGCCGGCCTTGAGCTCCTCGAGCGTGCGGTTGGCCTCGGCGGCCGGGCGGGTCTCCACCGGCATGGGCTTGAGCTTCTTCTTTTTCGCCAGCGCCACCACGGCCCTGAGCTCGGCAAGGTCGCCGACATAGGAGCCGATGACGCCCACGCCGCGCTGGGCGATCGGCGGCATGGACAGCGTGATTTCGCCGCCGAACAGGCCGCACAGGATGTAGCGGCCGCCTTTGCGCATCGCCGGGTAGGCGGTCATGAAGGTGGCGGGCATCCCGACGAAATCCATGGCGCCGGCAAGGTTGCCCTGCGCGAGCGCCGCGAGCTTCTGCGCGGCCTCCGGCACGCGGGTGTCGAACACGAGCTTGGCGCCGAGTTTTTGCGCGGCGGCCAGCTTTCCCGCATCCACGTCGCAGGCGATCACGTTGCGGATGCCGAGGCCTTTCAGGATCGAGATGGCCACCAGCCCCAGCCCGCCGCAGCCCAGCACCGCCACCCAGTCGCGGGGGCCGAGTTCGGGGAGCTTGGCGATCGCGCTGTACGTAGTGAGGCCCGAGCAGGCGAGCGTGGCCGCGAAGGCGTCGTCGATGCCGGCGGTATCGACGAGGTAGCGCGGATGCGGGATCAGCACGTGGGTGGAGTAGGCGCCGGGGCGGTTCACGCCGAGGAAGCGCGAGCCCGACACGCAGTAGTTGTCCTTGCCGGACTTGCACACGGCGCACTTGCCGCAGCCGATCCACGGGTAGACGAGGCGGCGCTGGCCCTTTTTCAGGCCCTTTACGGCCTTCGCGGCGCCGGGACCGAACGCCTCGACGACGCCGAACGGCTCGTGGCCCAGCGTGAAGGGCGGCACGCAGCCGCGGTCCTTCACGTAGAAGCGCTTGCCCCCGCCGAGGTCGAAGTAGCCGTCCCAGATGTGCAGGTCGCTGTGGCACACGCCCGAGCGGGTGATGCGCACGAGGACTTCGGTGCCCTTGGGTTTCGGGGCCTGGGTGAAGACCTGCTGCAGGGGCTTGCCGTGTTCGGTGACCTGGTAGCTCAGCATGGGTGGTGCTCCTCTTGTATTTGTTCAGGCCTTGGCCGTTACGCTTTTGAAGCGGCCGACAGCGACTGGTCGATGTCCCACAGGATGTCGTCCAGCGTCTCCAGCCCCACCGACATGCGCACCATGTCGGGCAGCACGCCGGCCTTGAGCTGTTCCTCTTCGGACATCTGCCGGTGCGTGGTCGAGGCCGGGTGGATGATCAGGGTCTTGGCGTCGCCGATGTTGGCGAGGTGGCTCATGAAGGTGGCGGCCTCGATGAACTTCTCGCCGGCCTTCGCGCCGCCCTTGACACCGAAATTCAGCAACCCGGAGGCGCCCTTGGGCAGGTACTTCTTGGCGAGCGCATGGTATTTGTTGTCCGGCAGGCCGGGGTAGTTCACCCACGCCACCTGCGGGTGGCCCTGCAGGAACTGCGCGACAGCCAGCGCGTTCGCGCAGTGGCGGTCCATGCGCACGTGCAGCGTCTCCAGGCCCTGCATCAGCTGCCAGGCCGCCAGCGGCGCGAGCGCCGGGCCGAAGGTGCGCATGATCTCCATGCGCGCGCGCATGGTGTAGCCGAAGTCGCCGAAGGTCTCGTAGAAGCGCACGCCGTGGTAGCCGCGCGAGGGCTCGGTCATGCCGGGGAACTTGCCGTTGTCCCACGGAAATTTTCCCGACTCGACGATCACCCCGCCCATGGTCGTGCCGTGGCCGCCGATGTACTTGGTGGCCGAGTGCACCACGATGTCCGCGCCGAAATCGACCGGCCGGCACAGGTAGGGCGAGGGCACGGTGTTGTCGATCATCAGCGGCACGCCGGCCTCGTGCGCGATGTTGGCGATGGCCTCGATGTCGACGAGGTTGATGAGCGGGTTGCCCAGGGTCTCCGCGTAGACCAGCTTGGTGTTGGGGCGCAGCGCGCGGCGGAAATTCTCGGGGTCGTCGGGGTCGACGAAGGTGGTCTCGATGCCGAACTTGGCGAGGTTCACGCCGAGCAGCGTGTAGCTGCCGCCGTACAGGGTGGACGCCGAGACGATGTGGTCGCCGCTCTCGCACAGGGTCAGGATCGCCACCGCCTCGGCCGCCTGGCCCGAGGCCGTGGCCAGCGCCGCGCGGCCGTTCTCGATCGCGGCCACCCGCTCCTCGAACGCCGACACGGTCGGGTTGGAGATGCGCGAGTAGACGTTGCCGAAGGTCTGCAGGTTAAAGAGGCTCGCCGCGTGCTCGGCCGAGTCGAACACGAACGAGGTGGTCTGGTAGATCGGGAGCGCCCGCGCGCCGGTGGCGGCGTCGGGGATCTGGCCCGCGTGCAGGCACAGGGTTTCGATGCCGAAGTGGCGGTCTGCCATCGTGAATCCTGAAGATTTATTTGCGAGACCGGCTGCGGGAGCCGCTCTCGTGTCAGTTTGTATAGTTAATCTTGGATAAACCGTGGTCCGGCCGCGGCTCGCCCGCAGGCCTGCCGGAACGGGAAAACTATAGCACCAAGCGCGCCCGGCTAAGGCTTCGGCGCGCCGCGCACGTAGACCACCCAGTAGACCAGCGCCACGAGCACGCTGCCCCCGGCGATGTTGCCGGCGATCACCGGCAGCAGGTTGGCGAACATGGCGCCTGCGTCGATCGCCTCGGCCCCCGCAGGCAGCGGCGCGCCGCCGGCCTTCAGCAGGATCGCCAGCGGGAAGAAATACATGTTGGCGATCGAGTGCTCGAATCCCGCCGCGACGAAAGCCGAGATCGGGAACACGATGGCCACCGCCTTGTCGACCACGCTGCGCCCGGCCATCGCCATCCATACGGCCATGCACACCAGGATGTTGCACAGCACGCCGCGGAAGAAGGCGGCCCAGGCCGGCATGGCGGCCTTGGCGGCGGCGATCTTGAGGTAGGCCTGCGCCACCGCGCCGCCGTTCATGTCGGCATGTCCCGAGAGGTACACCAGCAGCGCCATGCCCGCGGCGCCGACGAAGTTCGCCACGCAGACGATGGCCCAGTTGCGCAGCAGTTCGGCAGTGCTGATCCTGCCGTCGGCCCAGGCCATGGCGAGCAGGTTGTTGCCGGTGAACAGTTCCGCGCCGGCCACCACGACCAGCAGCAGCCCGAGCGAGAAGCACACGCCGCCGAGCACGCGCGTGGCCGCGAAGCCGAGGCTCGCGTCGCTCGCCACCAGGGTGAAGTAGAGCGCGCCCAGGCTGATGAAGGCGCCGGCCAGCATGCCGAGCAGCGCGGTCTGCAGGAACGGGAGCCGCGCCTTGGCCACGCCGACGGCGTCCACGCGCGCCGCGATTTCCTTGGGCGCGTAAGCGTCGAAACTGAACTGTTCCATGCCGATAACCCTCCGTCCGGGCAGGTTATCACGGGTGCGACGGGCTATAATCCGCGCCCTCGCTCGATCGCTTCCCCATGAATACGCCCACCCTCCCTGCCGACCTCGTGCGCGACGTAGCGCGCCGGCGGACCTTCGCCATCGTGTCGCACCCCGACGCGGGCAAGACCACGCTCACGGAAAAGCTGCTGCTGTTCGGCGGCGCGATCCAGATGGCCGGCACGGTAAAAGCCCGCAAGAGCTCGCGCCACGCGACCTCGGACTGGATGGAAATCGAAAAGCAGCGCGGCATCTCGGTGACCAGCTCGGTGATGCAGTTCGAGTACCAGGGCCACACCATCAACCTGCTCGACACGCCGGGCCACGAGGACTTCTCGGAAGACACCTACCGCGTGCTGAC
>JAFEDL010000107.1:3987-7080 GCA_018241645.1 Pseudomonadota bacterium | reverse complement strand
CAGGCCGAGGTCGCGCGTCACCGCCATGGCCTGCACGGCGAACGCCTCGTTCGACTCGATCACGTCCATGTCGGCGGGCTTGAGCCCGGCCTTCTCGAACACGCGCCGCACCGCCGGGATCGGGCCCAGGCCCATGACGTCCGGCTCCACGCCGGCGTGCGCGTATGCCACCAGCCGCGCCATGGGCTTCGCGCCGGCCTTCTGCGCGGCGCCCGCTTCCATCATCACGATCGCGGCGCCCGCGTCGTTCAGGCCCGAGGCGTTGCCCGCGGTCACGGTGCCGTCCTTCTTGAACACGGTCTTCAGCTTCTGCATGTCCTCGATCTTCACGTCGGGACGCACGTGCTCGTCGGTCGTGTATTGCACCGGGCCCTTCTTCGACTTCAGCTCGATCGGGACGACCTGGCTGGTGAAGTACCCCTTGGCGTGGGCGTTGGCCGCGCGCTTGTGGCTCTCCATCGCGAAGGCGTCCTGCGCCTCGCGGCCGATGCCGTACTTCGCGGCGATGTTCTCCGCGGTCACGCCCATGTGGCCGTGCCCGAACGGGTCGTGCAGCGCACCGGTCATCGCGTCGACCACCGCGCCGTCGCCCATGCGCTGGCCCCAGCGCCCGGCGGGCAGGAAGTAGGCCGCGCGGCTCATGCTCTCCGCCCCGCCGCCCACGACGACGTCGGTGTCGCCGAGCAGGATGTGCTGGGCCGCCGAGACGATGGCCTGCAGGCCGCTGCCGCACAGCCGGTTCACCGTGAGGCAGGGCGTGCCCACCGGCAGGCCCGCGTCGATCGCGGCCACGCGCGAGAGGTACATGTCGCGCGCCTCGCCGTGGATCACGCCGCCGAGGACCACGTGGCCGATCGAGGCCGGGTCGATCTTCGCGCGCGCCACGGCTTCCCTGATCGCGATCGAGCCGAGCCTGGTGGCGGGCAGGTCCTTGAGCGAGCCGCCGTAATCGCCGATGCCGGTGCGCGTGCCCGAAACAACCACCACTTCCCTTGTGCTCATGCCAGTCTCCCTGTGAGGTCGTGCGCATCGGATTTCTCGATGACCACGTCGGCGAATTCGCCGGGTTTCAGCCTGGCGCCGTCGCGGATGCGCACGACGCCGTCGATTTCGGGCGCATCGGCGGCCGACCGGGCCACCGCCCCCTTGCGATCGGTTTCATCCACCAGCACGCGCTGGGTCGTTCCCACCCTGGCCTTCAGGCGCGCCTTGCTGATCTTCTCCTGCTTCTGCATGAAGCGCGCGCGGCGCTCCTCGCGGATCTCGGCTGCCACCGGGTCGGGCAGGGCGTTGGCCGCGGCCCCCTCGACGGGCGAATAGGCGAAGCAGCCGACGCGGTCGAGCTGCGCCTCGTCGAGGAAGTCGAGCAGTTCCTGGAATTCCGCTTCGGTCTCCCCCGGAAAGCCCGCAATGAAGGTGCTGCGGAGCGTGATGCCGGGACAGATCGCCCGCCACGCCCGGATGCGCTCGAGCGTGTTCTCGGCGTTGGCCGGGCGCTTCATCAGCCTGAGGATGCGCTTGTTCGCGTGCTGGAAAGGGATGTCGAGGTAGGGGAGGATCTTCCCCGCCGCCATCAGCGGGATGACCTCGTCCACGCTGGGGTACGGGTAGACGTAATGCAGGCGGACCCACACGCCGAGTTCGCCCAGCGCCTCGCACAGCGCCGTCATCTTCGTTTTCAGCGGGCGCCCCTGCCAGAAGCCGGTGCGGTACTTGATGTCCACGCCGTAGGCGCTGGTGTCCTGCGAAATCACCAGCAGTTCCTTCACGCCGGACTTCACCAGGTTTTCCGCCTCCTGCATGACATCGCCGATCGGGCGCGAGACGAGGTCGCCGCGCATCGAAGGGATGATGCAGAAGGTGCAGCGGTGGTTGCAGCCCTCGGAGATCTTGAGGTAGGCGTAGTGCCTGGGCGTCAGCCGGATGCCCTGCGGGGGCACGAGGTCGGTGTACGGGTCGTGCAGCCGGGGCAGGTGCTTGTGCACCGCCTTCATCACGCCTTCGGTGTCGTGCGGCCCGGTGACCGCGAGGACCGCGGGGTGCGCGGTCTGGACCACGCCTTCCTTCGCGCCCAGGCAACCGGTGACGATCACCTTGCCGTTCTCGGCGAGCGCCTCGCCGATCGCGTCGAGCGACTCCTCCACCGCCGAATCGATGAAGCCGCAGGTGTTGACCACGACGATGTCGGCGCCTGCGTAGCTTGGCGCGATCGCGTAGCCTTCGGCGCGCAGCCGGGTGAGGATGTGCTCCGAGTCGACCAGCGCCTTGGGGCATCCCAGGGAGACGAACCCTACTTTCGGGACCGCCTTGGCTGCGGCCCCCACGCCCCGGGATGCGGCCATCAGGACTTCTTGTCGGGCGTTCCCTGGTCGGGCTTGGCCCCGGTCGGGAATCCGGGAAACGTGAAGCCGGTGAACATGTTGCGCGACTGGCTGCTCATCTGCTCCTGCATCTGCGCGAACATCTTCTGGCTCTGGTCCATGTAGGTCTGCATCAGGCTCTGCATCGCCGGGCCCTGCATGCTCATGAACTGGGTCCACATCTCGGTGGGCACCTTGGCGCCGTCGCCGTACAGCTTGTTCGACTGCTCCTGCAGCGACTTCTGCATTTCCTGGAACGCGTGGATGTTCTTTTCCAGGTAGCCGCCCATCATGCCCTGCATGGCGTTGCCGTAGGTGCGGATCATCTGCGAAAGCGCGTCCGAGGTGAACATCGGCGAGCCGCCGGACTCCTCCTCGAGGATGATCTGCAGGAGGATCTGGCGCGTCAGGTCCTCGCCGGTCTTGGCGTCCACCGCCTGGAACTCTTCCTGCTTGAGCACCATCTGCTTGACGTCGACCAGAGTGATGTAGCTCGACGTCTTCGTGTCGTAAAGCCTGCGGTTCGGGTACTTCTTGATCAGTCGGACCTGGTTTTCCATGCTCGCTCCCTTGAACTGCATCAGTACATGTGTTGGCCGCCGTTGATCGAAATGTTGGCGCCGGTGACGAACGCCGCCTCTTCCGAGCACAGGTAGATGATGAGGCCCGCGACCTCGTCGGGCTTGCCGAGGCGCCCGAGCGGGATCTGCGGCAGGATCTTGGAGTCGAGGAT
>JAFEDL010000107.1:0-3958 GCA_018241645.1 Pseudomonadota bacterium | reverse complement strand
GTGTTGATCGTCACGCCCTTCTTCGCCACCTCGAGCGCCAGCGCCTTGGTGAAGCCGTGGATGCCGGCCTTCGCGGCGGAGTAGTTCGTCTGGCCGAACGCGCCCTTCTGGCCGTTCACCGAGGACACGTTGATCACGCGGCCCCAGTTGCGCTCCACCATGCCGTCCATGACCTGCTTGGTCATGTTGAAGCACGAGTCGAGGTTGGTGTGCATCACCGCGTCCCAGTCGGCCTTCGACATCTTCTTGAAGGTCATGTCGCGCGTGATGCCGGCGTTGTTGACGAGGATGTCGATGGCGCCGATCTCCTTCTGGATCTGGGCGACCTTGGCGGCCGTGTCGTCGAAATCGGCCACGTCCACCGGATAGGCGCCGAACGCGTAGCCGCGGCCCTTCATCTCGTCGATCCAGCCCTTCCACTTGGTGTTGGAGGGCGAATAGGTCACCACGACCTTGTAGCCGGCGTCGGCCATCTTGGTCGAGATCGACTCGCCCAGGCCGCCCATCCCGCCGGTCACCACTGCAATCTTCTGCTGCGCCATCTGTTTGTCTCCTCAAGAACCGCCGGTCCGCGGTCACACCATGTACATCCCGCCGTTGATGGCGATGTTCGCGCCCGTAATATACCCGGCTTCCTCGGAGGTCAGGAAGGCCACCAGGGCGGCGATTTCCGCCGGTTGCGCCAGTCGTCCGATCGGGATGCCCGCAACCAGCTTGTCCAGCACGTCCTTGCGGATCGACTTCACCATGTCGGTTTCCACGTACCCCGGCGAGACCGAGTTCACGGTCACCCCCTTGCGGATCACCTCCTGGGCCAGCGCCTTGGCGAAGCCGTGCACGCCGGCCTTGGCCGCCGAGTAGTTGGTCTGCCCGAACTGGCCCTTCTGGCCGTTGACCGAGGACATGTTCACCACCCGCCCCCAGCCGCGCTCGGTCATGCCGTCGATCACGTTCTTGGTGACGTTGAAGACGCTGTTCAGGTTGGAGTTGATCACCGCCATCCATTCGGACAGCGCCAACTTCTTCAGCATGTTGTCGCGCACGACCCCGGCATTGTTGACCAGGATGTCGACCGGCCCGACCTCGGCCTCGACCTGCCTCACCATCGCGGCGGTCGAGTCGAAATCCGAGACGTCGCCTTCCGCGGCGTGCACGTTCTCCAGCCCCTCCTTCCTCATCGCGGCCAGCCAGGCGTCCTTCTGCGGATACCCGGGCAGGCAGTTGGCCACCACGACGTTCCCATTGGACTTCGCCAGCTTCCTGCAGACCGCGGTCCCGATACCACCCATACCGCCGGTGATCAGCGCCACCCGCCTGGTCATGCCCTCTCCACGGCCAGCGCCACGCCCATCCCGCCGCCGATGCACAGCGACGCCAGGCCCTTCTTCGCGTCCCGCCTCTGCATCTCGTGCAGGAGCGTCACCAGGATGCGGCAGCCCGAGGCGCCGATCGGGTGGCCGAGCGCGATCGCGCCGCCGTTCACGTTCACCTTGGAGGTGTCCCAGCCCATCTGGCGGTTCACGGCGATCGCCTGCGCGGCGAAGGCTTCGTTGATTTCCATCAGGTCGAGGTCCTTCGGTTCCCAGCCGGCGCGGGACAGGCACCGCTTCGAGGCCGGCACCGGGCCCATGCCCATGTACTTGGGGTCCACGCCGGCCGACGAAAACGCCTTGATCTTCGCCAGCGGCTTCAGCCCGAGTTCCTTCGCCTTGCGCGCCGAGGTCAGCAGCACCGCGGCGGCGCCGTCGTTGATGCCCGAGGCATTGCCCGCGGTCACCGTGCCGTCCTTCTTGAACGCGGGTTTGAGGCCGGCGAGCGACTCCGCCGTGGTGCCGGCGCGGGGATACTCGTCGGTGTTGAACACGACCGGTCCCTTGCGCGAAGGCACTTCGACGGAAACGATCTCGTCGCCGAACCTGCCGGCCTTCATCGCCGCCTCGGCCTTCTGCTGGCTGGCCGCGGCGAACTCGTCCTGCTCGGCGCGCGTCACTGCATATTCCTCGGCGACGTTCTCGGCAGTCACGCCCATGTGGTACTGGTTGTACACGTCCCACAGGCCGTCGACGATCATCGTGTCGACCATCTTCGCGTCGCCCATGCGGAAACCGTCGCGCGAGCCGGGCAGCACGTGCCCCGACATGCTCATCGATTCCTGGCCGCCGGCGATCACGAAGTCGGAGTCGCCGTTCAGGATCGCCTGGGCGCCGAGCATCGCCGCCTTCAGGCCGGAGCCGCACACCTTGTTGATGGTCATCGCCGGGACCATGTGCGGCAGGCCGGCCTTGATGGCCGCCTGGCGCGCCGCATTCTGGCCGACGCCGGCCGTGAGCACCTGGCCGAGGATCACTTCAGAGATCTGGTCGGCCTTGACGCCGCTGCGCGCGAGCAACTCGCGGATGACGATCGCGCCCAGGTCCGATGCCGGGACCTTGGCGAGCGCGCCGCTGAACTTGCCGATGGCGGTGCGGCACGCACCGACGATGACGACTTCTTCCATGCTGAACCTCCTGCGAGCCTGTTGTTGAACGACTGCGAGTTGTGCTGCTATGCGTTGAACTTCTCTTTGACGTAGCGGCCGGGTGCGGGCTCGATCGCCTTGTGCCGCCGGTTTCCCGGGGTCCTGGGGGCCTTCTTCTCGCCGCCCTTCCAGGCGGCGAGCCATTCCGACCAGACCGGCCACCAGCTGCCGGGATGCTCCCCGGCCTGCGCGAGCCACTGGTCCGGGTCGGCAGGATACCCGCCGGCCGACGCCCAGTAGCTGCGCTTGCCCTTGGCCGGCGGGTTGATCACCCCGGCAATGTGCCCGCTGGCGCCGAGTACGAACCGCGTGTCCCCGCCCAGCAGGCCCACCGACCGGTATGCGCTCTTCCACGGCACGATGTGGTCCTCGCGCGAGGCCAGCACGAAACTGGGCAGGCCGATCGCGCCCAAGTCCACCGGTACACCACAATTCACCACGGCGCCGGGCTCGCGCAGGCGGTTTTCGAGGTAGGTGTTCCTCACGTACCAGCAGTACATCGGCCCGGGCAGGTTGGTGCCGTCCGCGTTCCAGTAGAGCAGGTCGAACGCCACGGGCGACTCGCCCTTGAGGTAGTTGTTGACCACGTACGGCCAGATGAGGTCGTTGGCGCGCAGCGCCGAAAAGACGAATGCCAGCTCCGAACCCGGCAGGATGCCGCCGCCGCCGATGGCCTGCTCGCGCATTTGCGTGCCCTGCTCGTCCACGAGGCAGCCGATCTGTCCGGTGTCGGAGAAATCGAGCATGGTGGTGAGGTAGGTGGCGCTCGCCACCATATCGTCGCCCCTGGCCTTGAGCACCGCCAGGGCCGCGCCCAGCAGCGTGCCCCCGACGCAGAAGCCTAGCGCGTTGACCTTGTCGCTGCCGGCAATCTCCCGGGCGACGCGGAATGCCTCGATCACGCCCTTGTCCAGGTAATCGTCCCAGCTCAGGTGTCCCAGGTCCGCCTTCACGTTGCGCCACGAAACCATGAATACGGTGTGCCCCTCGCCGACCGCGTAGGCGACGAAGGAATTCTCCGGCTGCAGGTCGAGGACGTAGAACTTGTTGATGCACGGCGGCACCATGACCAGCGGGCGCCGGGCGACCTTCGCGGTCGTGGCCGAATACTGGATCAGCTGGAACAGTTCGTTTTCGTAGACCACCGCGCCCGGCGTGACGGCCAGGTTGCGGCCCACCTCGAACGCCGATTCGTCCGTCTGGCTGATATGCCCCTTGCCCGCGTCGGCCAGCATGTTTGCGATGCCCCGGGCGATGCTTTCGCCCTGGGTTTCGATCGCCTTTTTCACCACTTCGGGGTTGGTGGCCGGGAAGTTCGCGGGGCAGTTCGCATCGATCCACTGGCGCACGGCGAAGCGCAACCGGTCCTTGGCGTGCGGCTCGGCCTGAACGGACTCGACCAGTTCGGCGAGGTAGCCCGATGCCAGCAGGTAGGACTGC
>JAFEDL010000106.1:8079-10861 GCA_018241645.1 Pseudomonadota bacterium | reverse complement strand
CGCTGCCCAGCCGGCCGAGGGGGTGCATCTGCGTCCAGCGGGCCTGGACCTCGGAGCGCGCCTTGCTGTCGATGCAGCCGAGGATGCCCTGCGTCATCGGCGTGTCGATGATGCCGGGATGGATCGAATTGACGCGGATGCCCAGGCCCGCCTCGGCGCACTCGACCGCGGAGGCCTTGGACAGCAGCCGCACGCCGCCCTTGCTCGCGCAGTACGCGGCCTGGCGCGAATACCCGTTGATCCCGGCCACCGAGGAGATATTGACGATCGACCCGCCGCGCTTGCCCATGGCGGCGATGGCGGCGCGGGTGCCGAGGAACACCCCGTCCAGGTTCACGCTCATGACGCGGCGCCAGTCCGCGAAGCTCGTGTCGGAGATGCTCTTCAGCAGCTCGATTCCCGCGCAGTTCACCAGCACGTCCAGCGAGCCCAGGGTCGACACCGTTTCCGCCACGGCGCGCGCCCAGTCGGCTTCGCTCGTCACGTCCATTGCGATCGCGTGGCCGCCGGTTTCCTCCGCGGTGCGGCGGGCGCCGGGCCCGTCGAGGTCGGCCGCGGCGATCTTCGCGCCGTGGGCGGCCAGCAACCGCGCCGCCTCCGCGCCGATGCCCGACGCGGCGCCGGTGATCAGGACCACCTTTCCCTTGAGCGTATCCATCGAAAGGATTCTCTCACTCATTCGCGCCGCCTGTCCCGTTGATCCACGTCAAGGAGCAGGTGCGCATCCGGCGGAGCATTACCATAGGGTATTTTCCTGATGGAGACCGCCATGCAACCCTCGCATCCGCCCCTCTCGGTGACGCACGAGGTGCTGAACCAGGCGCCGCCGCTCGAGAACTACAACCTGTACGAGCGCAACAAGCCGCTGCAGGAAGGGCTCGCGCGGGAAGGCGCGGGCGCGGCGCGCGAGTGGATGGCCGCCCGCGGCGCCGAACTCGGCAGCGCGCAGATGCAGGAGTGGTCGGCGCAGGCGAACGGCAATCCCCCGGTGGCGAAGCTCTTCGACGCCACCGGCCACCGGCGCGACGAAGTCGATTTCCACCCGGCCTACCACGAGCTCATGGCCTACCTGAAGCGCCACGGCGCATCGGGCGGGCCCTGGGCCGACCCGGTCCCGGGAGCGCACGTGAAACGCGCGGCGTTCTACATGATGTACGCCGAAGTGGAGGACGGGACGCTCTGCCCGACCACGATGACCTATGCGGTGGTGCCGTCGATCTCGCGCGACCCGGCGCTCGCCGCCGAGTGGCTGCCGCGCATCTATTCGCAGGAGTACGACCGTCGCTTCATGCCTGCGGCGGGCAAGCGCGGCGTTACCCTGGGCATGGGCATGACCGAGAAGCAGGGCGGCTCGGACGTGCGCGCCAACACCACGCGCGCCGAGCCCGTGGGCGGGCGCGAGTACAGCATCGTCGGCCACAAGTGGTTCTTCTCCGCCCCCATGTGCGATGCGTTCCTGATCCTCGCGCAGGCGCCGGGCGGCCTGTCCTGCTTTTTCCTGCCGCGCTGGACCCCGGACGGGAAACTCAACGACATCCGCATCCAGCGCCTCAAGGACAAGCTCGGCGACCGCTCCAACGCGGGATCCGAGGTCGAGTTCTGGGGCGCGCGGGCCTGGCTGGTAGGCGAGGAAGGCCGCGGCATCCCGATCATCCTCGAGATGGGCACCTACTGCCGCCTCGACTGCGCGCTGGGCACCACGGGCCTGATCCGCGCCTCGCTCACGCAGGCCGCGCACCACGCCGCGCACCGCTCTGCATTCGGCAAGCGGCTCATCGAGCAGCCGCTCATGCGCAACGTGCTCGCCGACCTGGCGCTCGAGTCGGAGGCGGCCACCGCGCTGTCGCTGCGCCTCGCGCGCGCGTTCGATGCGCAGACGGACGAGGCGGAGTCGCTGCTGCGGCGCGTGCTCACGCCGGCGGCCAAGTACTGGATCTGCAAGCGCGGCCCGGCGGTCGCGGGCGAGGCGATGGAGGTGCTCGGCGGCAACGGCTACGTGGAGGAAGGCGCCATGGCGCGCATCTACCGGCAGATGCCGCTCAACTCCATCTGGGAAGGCTCGGGCAACGTGATGTGCCTGGATGTGCTGCGCGCGGCGGGGCGGCATCCGCGCTGCCTCGAGGTGTTCGCCGCGGAGATCGGGCCGGCCCTGGGGCGCAACCGGCATTTCGACGCGTACGCCGCGCGGCTCAAGAAGGAATTCGGCAATACCGCCGACCTCGAGGCGCGCGCCCGGGGCCTCACGCAGGGCATTGCGCTTGCCATGCAGGGTGCGCTGCTCCTGCAGCACGCGCCGGACTTCGTCGCCGATGCGTTCTGCGCGTCGCGCCTGGCCGCGGATGCGCCTTTTGCCGGCGGCGCGTTCGGTTCGCTGCCCGCCTCGACGGACTTCGGCGCGCTGCTCGCGCGCGCCTGGCCGGGCTAGGCGGGAAGAGGGGCTCGCGCCACGCCTTCGGCGAGATCGAGGCCCTCGACGGTCGCGCCGAGCGACTGGCCTCCGGGAACGAGTTGCATGGTTTCTCCCGGGCTCCGGTCAGCCTAGTTCGTTGGCCGGCCAGGCGCTGGCGTCTATGGTTTCCCGGTAGCCGTGCCAGGTGGCGTATCCGAGCAGCGGGATCGTCACGGCGAGCCCGACCAGGGCCGTGGCAAAGCCCAGCGCGGTCAGGCCGACAATCAGCATCACCCAGACGGCCATCGCAGGCTTGTTGCGCAGCACCGCGTTCACGCTGGTGACGATGGCCGTGATCGCATCGGCTTCGCGGTCGCAGATCATGGGCAGCGA
>JAFEDL010000106.1:898-7995 GCA_018241645.1 Pseudomonadota bacterium | reverse complement strand
CGAACCGGCCCGCGCCCAGACCAGGAACACGACCAGCAGGGCCAGCGCGAACACCATGACGGTGCCCAGGGTCTTGCGCTGCTCGGTGAGGCAACTCCCCAGGGTTGGCGCAAGGCCCCGCTCCAGCTGGCGGCTGATCGAATACAGGCCGAGCGCCAGTACCGGCGCGACAAAGACGAAGCCGGACAGGAGCACCAGGACGGCCCAGTAGCTGCCGAGCCTGAGCCCGATCCCGGTCACCAGCCAGGACAGCAGCGCGATGGCGATCCCGTAGCCCAGGCTTTGCCGGGGAGCGCGCCGAAAATCCTGCCAGCCCGCCCTGACCCACCGGAACGGCGCGCCCGCGGGCAGCTGGTGGCAGGGCGCCGCGAACGGCAGCGGCGTCCCCTCCGCCGGTGCGGAGTCGGGCCGGGATGCGTCTTCAGTCATGGCGCTCACTTTATCGCATGCCAGGCCTGGTGCGGCGGCGGGCGGCTGGGCCGCCGGTAGTCCTCGGGCACGCTGCGGTGCGTGATCCCGCGCAGGCCAAGCTCGTGCGCCAGCTGCGGGTCGATCGCAAAGGACCGCAGGTTGGTGGAAAAGAACAATTCCCCGCCCGCGGCAAGCAGCGCGTGGCACTGCCGCACCAGCAGGACGTGGTCGCGCTGCACGTCGAGCACACCCTGCATCTTCTTGGAGTTCGAGAAGGACGGCGGGTCGAGGACGATCACGTCGAAGCGCTGCGCCCCGCCGGCCGCCTCCTGCAGCCAGGCGAGCACGTCGGCGCGCACCAGCGCGTGCCGTCCGGGATCGATGCCGTTGAGCGTGAAATTGCGCGCGGTCCACGCCTGGTAGGTGTTGGACAGGTCTACAGTGACCGACGAACCCGACCCGGCGCATGCCGCATACACCGTGAAACTGCCGGTGTAGGCAAACAGGTTCAGGAAGCGGGTGCCGGCGCCGGCACCCGCGCGCGCGGCAATGGTCTCGGCCACCATGCCGCGCGCCGGCCGGTGGTCGAGGAACAGTCCCGTGTCGAGGTAGGTGTCGAAGTTGACCTCGAACCGGTGCCCGCCTTCCTCCACGACGGACGGCTCGGCGGCGGCGTCGAGCTTTTCGTACTGCGAAGTGCCGCGCTGGCGCTCGCGGCGCTTCAGGTGCAGTTGCGCCGCAGGCAGTGCGCACGCCGCGCAGATCGCGTCGCACACCGCTATCAGCCAGGCCGTGTACTCGGCGTCGCTGCGTTTCCAGCCGGTATCGATCTCCTGCACGTGCAGGTGCACTTCGGAGCGGGGCGCGACGGTCTCGTACCAGTCGATCGCGAACGGGAACTGCGGCACGTCGCGGTCGTAGATCCGGTAGCAGGTGATGCCGCGCCGCCGCGCCCACTTCTGCCAGTGGGCCAGGTTCTTGCGCAGCCGGTTGGCGAACGCCGACACGTCCAGCCCGGAGGATGCCGAATGTACTGGTACCGGTACATCAATTGGCTGCACAGCGGCTCCAGTGCTGGACTTCCCGGATTGAAAGTCCTGGATTGCGGGCGGCTTGGCCATGGCTCAGGGAGACAGCACGTGGCCCTCGTCCGGCTGCGCGCGCCCGTCGAGCATGGCGAGGTACACCCGCTCGATGTCCGCGGCGCCCTTGCCGCGCACGACCTTCATCCAGCCGTGCGACGGCGAGGAGACCGAACCGAGGAATGCCTTCCATGCCGCCGCCAGCCGCTTCTGCAGTTCGGCCGGGCCCCAGTCGGCCATGCGCTTCTTGATCTGCGCAGGCGCGAAGAACAGCGCCGGGCGCGGCCCGGGAAGCCCACCCGCTCCCGATAGGGCATCCCAGTGGGTGCCGCCCACCGCACAGCTGTACTTGAGGTGGTCGCCGAAATGCCGGTGGACCGCGCCGCGCACGGCACCGTCGCCCGACATGTCCACGTAGGCCGTCGCCGTTTCGCGCGGCAGGGACTCGACCTGGTCGTAGGCGAGCACCCGGTCGTAGCAACCAAGACCTTCGACGAAAGCCCGATTGGAAGGCGAGGTCAGGCCGACGATCTCCGGGCGCCGCCCCCGCGCGCCGCGCTGCGCGAGCTGGAACGCCGTGCCGTACGCGGTCTTGCTCGAAGCGCTGGAGAGCACGATGGACTGCGCGCCGAAGAACGCGTTGTCGGCGAGGAAGTCGTCGATCAGGAAGGAGGTGACGAACAGCGGCCGCAGCAGCATCTGTTCGGCTTCGCGCGCGGGGTCGTACCCCGGGTCGGTGGCCGTGCGCAGGTACTGGTTGTACACGGCGTGCAGGGGCTTCCTGTGCGCGGCGCCGTCGAAGAACCCGGCCTCGCTCGTACGCTCCGGCTGCACGACCACCCAGCCGGACATCGGGTAGTAGCCGTAGAACCGCTCGCCGGGCCTGATCCCGTCGACGGTGGACTTGAGCACGGTGCCGAATCCCCACACCGGGATCCGGCCCCATCCCTCCGGCGCCGGGAAGAAATTCCAATAGGACATCGCTTCGCCAAACGCGGCGTAGGTCACGTTGTTGGAGGTAAACGCGAACTCGTCGACGCGCAGCAGCACTTCCCCGGGATGCAACGACTGCGGCTCCGCGGCGGCCACGAACCTGCAGGTGCGCAGGTCATCCCGCCGGACCATGAAATCCCGCCGCACTGCCATTGCGTTGTCGCTTGCCATGATTTCGCCCGGATTCGAACCCCCGCCATATTAGCGGAGCGTCCTGCATGTAATATTGCGGCGTGCGCCCGGGGAGGGGAACACCATGCGAACGACGCGCAAGCGCAGTGCAGCCATCACGCTGGTCCTGGCCGGCAGCGCGGCCCTTTCGGGCTGCGGCGAGCCCGAATCCCAGCGCGACGTCTATACCAAGCTCGACGACTGCTCGAAGGACTGGGGCAACCCGGCCCAGTGCGAGCCGGTGCGCGACGGCAAGTACTCCAACACCTACTTCTACGGCCCGCGCTATTACGGGGCGAGCTTCCCGAGCGGCCGGCCGCGGCCGAGCCCGAACGCGCTCGAGGCCGCGTATGCGGGGCGCGGCGGGGTGACCCAGCTGGCGCGCGCGACGTCCGGTTCCGGGTCGGGCGGCATCTACGCCCATAACACGAGCACGGTCAGCCGCAGCGGGTTCGGCTCCAGCGCCCGCGCCGCCTCGGGCGGGGGCTGAGATGCGGCGCGAGGCCTCCGCCCCGCGGGCCAACTGGAAGGCGCGCTGCGAGGATGCGGGCTTTTCCTTCCATTCCATGGACGGCACCTACTGGGACGAATCGGCCTGCTACGCGTTCAGCGCCGGGCAGGTCGACCGCCTGGAGGCCGTGACCGAGGACCTGCACCGGCTGTGCCTCGCCGCGGTCGACGTGGTGGTGAAGGAAAGGCGCATGGCGCAATTCGCCATTCCCGAGCCCTTCCATGCGCTCGTCGCCGAATCCTGGCGGCGCCGCGACCCCAGCCTCTACGGCCGGTTCGACTTCAGCTGGGACGGCGAAGGCGACCCGAAGATGCTGGAGTACAACGCCGACACCCCGACCGCGCTGCTCGAGGCCAGCGTGGTCCAGTGGCACTGGCTCGAGGACGTGCGCCCGGGATCCGACCAGTTCAACTCGCTGCACGAAAAGCTGATCGAGCGGTGGCGCGCGCTGAAGGGCCCCGGTCCCGCGCGCCCGCTGTGGTTCGCCTGCGTACGGGACAACGAGGAGGACTTCGGCAACACCGAGTACCTGCGCGACACCGCGCTGCAGGCCGGCTGGGACGCGCGCGCGCTGTGGATCGAGGACCTCGGCTGGGATGCCGCGACGCAGAGGTTCGTCGACCTCGATGACGCTGCCGTGGAGCGCATCTTCAAGCTCTACCCCTGGGAGTGGATGGTGCGCGAGGCGTTTGCGCCGCACCTGCTCCTCCAGACTGCGCACTGGATCGAGCCCGCATGGAAGATGCTCCTGTCCAACAAGGCGCTGCTCGCGGTGCTGTGGGAACTGAACTACGGCCACCCGAACCTGCTGCCGGCCTATTTCACGCCTGCCCGGTTCGCGGGGGAGTACGTCAAGAAGCCGCTGCTCTCGCGCGAAGGCGCGAACGTGACGCTGAACCGGCGCCTGGGCGTGGTCCGCGAACCGGGCGGCTACGGCGCCGAAGGGTGGGTGTACCAGGGCTACGCCCCCCTCCCCGGCTACGAAACGCCCGGGGGCAGGCGGTATGCCGTGATCGGCTCCTGGATCGTCGGCGATGCCGCCGCCGGGATGGGCATCCGCGAGGACGACTCGCCGATCACGAAGAACACCAGCCGGTTCGTGCCGCACTATTTCGAATGAGGAGGACGCGCAGATGGAATTCCTGAAACTGTCTCTCGAGGGCCTGGACGAGTTCCTGGGCTATTTCGGGCTTTGCATCGTCTTCGTGGCGCTGTTCCTGGCGATCTACGTGCGGGTCACGCCCTATCGCGAGATCGCGCTGATCCGCGAAGGCAACAGCGCCGCCGCGGCCAGCCTGTCGGGGGCGCTCATCGGCTTCGTGCTGCCGCTGGCCTCGGCCGTCGAGCACAGCGTCAATGCCTACGACCTGGCCATCTGGGCGACGATCGCGCTGGTCGTGCAGCTCCTGGTGTACGGGGCGGCCCGGCTCGTCCTGCCCGGCATCGGGCGGGACATCCCGGCGGGGAAGGTCGCTTCGGGCATTTTCCTCGCCGCGCTGTCGGTCGGGGCCGGGATCCTGAGCGCGGCGAGCATGAGCTACTGACCCCCGGAATACCTACATTTCGGGTTTGGGCTATTCTTGGGCCTGTGCCGTCCGGGATCGCCGACCCACCCTCAAGGAGTACGTCGAATTGGCCAAGCCAAATTTCCAGTACGAAAAGCGCCAGAAGGAACTCGCCAAGAAGAAGAAGCAGGAAGAAAAGCGCCTGAAGAAACTCGCCGCGAAGGCCGCGGGCGAGCCGGAGGCGGCCGAGGGCCAGCCGCCCGCCGCGGAAGAGACCAAGCCGGGCTCCTGAGCGCCCGCAGCGCCCCAAAGAAAAAGCCCGGCATGCCGGGCTTTTTTTCGCGCGTTTCCCGGACGCTTACCCGGAGTACGGCACCACTTTCTGCTTTTGCTGGCCCAGGCCCTGGATGCCCAGGGTCATCACGTCGCCGGGCTTGAGGAACACCGGATTGGGCTTTATGCCCATCCCGACGCCCGGGGGCGTGCCGGTGGTGATGATGTCGCCCGGCAGCAGCGTCATGTACTGGCTCACGTACGACACCAGGTGCGCGCAGCCGAAGATCATGGTGCGCGTGTTGCCGCTCTGCATGCGCTTGCCGTTGACGTCGAGGAACATGTCCAGCACCTGCGGATCGGGGATCTCGTCGGTGGTGACCAGCCAGGGGCCGATCGGCCCGAACGTGTCGTAGCCCTTGCCCTTGTCCCACTGCGAGGACTGCAGCTGGAACGCGCGCTCGGAAACGTCGTTCACCACGCAGTAGCCGGCGACGTGTTCGAGGGCCTTCTCCTGCGAGACGTGCCGGGCCGTGGTGCCGATCACGATGCCCAGCTCGCATTCCCAGTCGAGCTTGGTCGACGCGGGGGGCTGGATGACGTCGTCGTCCGGCCCGTTGATGCAGGTGGTGGCCTTCATGAAGATGATCGGCTCGCTCGGGATGGCCATGCCTGCCTCCTTGGCGTGGTCCGAGTAGTTGAGGCCGATGGCCACGAACTTGCCGATGCCCACGTAGGGCACGCCCATGCGCGGGTTGCCGGCGACGACCGGCAGGGTCTCGGGCTTGATTCGCGCGAGGTTCTTCAGGCCGCGCGGCGAGATCTCGTTCGGCCCGATGTTGCCCACGACCTTGGACAGGTCGCGGAGCTTGCCGTCCGCGTCGATCATGCCCGGCTTCTCGAACCCGTTCTTTCCATAACGACACAGTTTCATTCACGTCTCCCGTTGATTCTAGATAGTCATTCCGCCATCGACCGAATACATGTTGCCGGTGGCGAATTTCGATTCGTCGGATGCGAGGAACACGATGATCCCGGTGATGTCTTCCGGGGTGCCGAGGCGCCCCATCGGCTGGCGCGCGATGAAGTCCTTGCGCGCCTGCACCGGGTCGGCGAACGCGTTGATGCGGTCGTGCAGCGAGGGCGTGTCCACCGTGCCCGGCCCGATGGCGTTGCAGCGGATGCCCTGCTTCACGTAGTCGGCGGCGATGGCCTTGGTCAGGCCGATCACCGCGGCCTTGGAGGCGCCGTACACGACGCGGTTCGGCAGGCCCTTGACGCTGGAGGCGATCGAGGACATGTTGATGATCGAGCCGCCGCCCTTGGCGAGCATGGCCGGCAGGAACGCGCGGCAGGTGTAGTACATGGAGCGCACGTTCAGGTTGAAGCTGAACTCCCAGTCCTTGGGCGTGCAATCGAAGATCGTGCCCTGGTGGACATAGCCCGCGCAGTTGAACAGGATGTCGATCGCGCCGATCTCCTTGGCCGCAGCGTTGATCGCGGCCTCGTCCATCACGTCGAGGATGCGGGTCTTGATCCCGGGCGTGCCAGGGAGTTCGGCGAGCGTCTTGGGGTTCACGTCCGTCGCCCAGACCGTGGCCCCTTCCCGGGCGAACGCCTCCGCCGCCGCGCGGCCGATGCCCTGTCCTGCCGCGGTGATCACCGCGACCTTGCCTGCGAGTCTGCCTGACACGTGCTCTCCCGGTGTGTGCGTGCTGCGCGGTATGCGGTGCAGCGGGGAACGCGGATTATAACAACGCGCTTCCGCGCTGCGCCGCACCACGAAAGCGCGTGGGAGCGCGAGCGCGAAGTCGCGGGGAGGTTTGAGGAGGGGCGCAGCCCCTCTTCTCGTCGCGCTTTCCAATTTCGGCCTTGCCGAAATTGGCCTGACCACTTGACCAGCCCGGTCGCCGTTGCTAGTCTGCCTCGCCCGCCGGAAGTCCGCAGTCCAAACCATAAATCCGGCGCACGAGACAATGCCCATCCAAGCCGTAGAACCGCGTCGCCTGTACCGGCAGATCGCAGACCAGATACGCGCGCTGATCGCCGAGGGCGAGTTCACGCCCGGCGAGCGCCTGCCGCCGGAGCGCGACCTCGCCAAGCAGCTCGGCGTGTCGCGCCCGAGCCTGCGCGAGGCGCTGATCGCGCTCG
>JAFEDL010000106.1:0-850 GCA_018241645.1 Pseudomonadota bacterium | reverse complement strand
GCGGGCGCCTCGGGGCCGTTCGAAGTGATTCGCGCCCGCCGCCTGATCGAAGGCGAATGCGCGGCCCTTGCCGCCAAGGCCGCGACGCCCGCGCAGATGCGCGCCGTGCGCGATGCCCACGCCGCGGTCGTCGAGGAGTCCAAGCGCGACCACAACCCGCTCGATGCCGACCGCCTCTTCCACGTGCGCATCGCGGAGGCCGGCGGCAACAGCGCGCTGGTGCTCGTGGTGCAGACCCTGTGGGACCAGCGCATGGGCCCGCTGTACCGGACCCTGGAGCGCAAGCTCGAATACCCGATGATGGCCTCCGACACGATCCGCGAGCACAAGGCGATCGTGGCGGCGATCGCCCGGCACGACGCGCGCGCCGCGCGCCGCGCCATGCACCAGCACATGGACATGACCATGAAGCGCTACAGCAAGGACTGGAAGGTGGAGCAATGAAATGGCCGCAGTAACCCTCAGCGCAGTCAGGAAGGCCTTCGGTTCGACCCGCGTCGTGCACGGAGTGGACATCTCGATCGAGGACGGCGAGTTCTGCGTCCTGGTCGGGCCTTCGGGCTGCGGCAAGTCGACCCTGCTGCGCATGATCGCCGGGCTGGAGGAGATCACCGGCGGCGAGATCCGCATCGGCGAGCGCGTCGTCAACAACGTGGCGCCCAAGGAACGCGACATCGCGATGGTGTTCNNCTGTACCCGCACATGACGGTGCAGGACAACATGGCGTTCAGCCTGAAACTGGCGGGCGAGCCGCCGGAGGCGATCAAGCGCCGCGTGGACGAGGCGGCCTCGATCCTCGGCCTCAAGGACTACCTCGCGCGCTACCCGCGCCAGCTGTCGGGCGGCCAGC
>JAFEDL010000105.1:24841-26197 GCA_018241645.1 Pseudomonadota bacterium | reverse complement strand
GTAGGGCACGATCTTCAGCCCCCCCGGCACCATGCCGCGCGCGTTGATCTCCGCCACCCGCGCCTTCACGCGGCCGACGACCTCCTTGGCGTTGCCGGCGCGGATCATCATCACCACGCCGCCGACCGCCTCGGTGTGGCCGTCCTTGACCATGGCGCCGTAACGGACCTCCTCGCCGAGCGTGACCTCGGCCACGTCGCGCACATAGACCGGGGTGCCGCCGACCTCCTTCAGCACGATGTCCTTGATGTCGCCGACGTTCCGGACCAGGCCGATGCCGCGCACCAGGTACTGCTCGGCGCGCTGCGGAAGCACGCCGCCGCCGGAATTGGCATTGTTGCGGGCCAGCGCCTGCCAGACGTCCTGGATCGACACCTTGTAGTAGCGCAGCCGGTCGGGCTCGACCAGCACCTGGTACTGCTTGACGTGCCCGCCCGTGGAGTTGATTTCGGCCACGCCCGGGATCGAGCGCAGCAGCGGGCGCACCACCCAGTCCTGCGCCGTGCGGCGCTCGGTCAGTTCGGCCTTCGTCAGTTCGCGGCGGCCGTCGTCGGGCCGCTCCAGCGTGTACTGGTAGACCTCGCCCAGGGCGGTCGACACCGGGCCCAGCACCGGCGTCACGCCCACCGGCAGCCTGCCGCCGATCTCGATCAGCCGCTCCAGCACCAGCTGCCGGGCAAAGTACACGTCGGTCGCGTCGCTGAACACCAGCGTGATCAGGGACAGACCCGGCTTGTTGAGCGAGCGCATTTCGGTCAGCGCCGGCAGGCCGGTCATCGCGATCTCGATCGGCGCCGTCACGAAGCGCTCCACCTCCTCGGGCGAGCGGCCGGGCGCCTCGGTCGCGATCTGCACCTGCACGTTGGTCACGTCCGGGAACGCGTCCACGGAGAGTTTCCTCGCGGCCCCGTAGCCGAACGCGAGCAGCGCCGCGGCGAGTACGAGCACCACGAGGCGCTGTGCGAGCGCCGCGCGTACGATGGCGTCGAGCATGGGCTAGCCGCCCCCCTGCGCGCGGCGCTTGCGCTCGTTGTTCAGGTGGAAGGCCCCCTCGACCACGATGGTGTCGCCCTCGGCGAGGCCTTCCGAGACCGCGCGCCGGCCGTCGAACTCCGCGCCGAGCGACACGGGCCGCAGGCGGTACGCGTCCTTCGCGGCCTGCACGAACACGTAGTCGCGGTTGTCCTCGCGGACCACGGCGGCCGCAGGGACCACGAGCCGCCGCTGCGGCCGCCCGTCGATCAGCACGTTGGCGAGCATCGCCGGCTTGAACAGGCGCTCGCCGTTCGACAGCTCCATGCGCGCGCGCACCGTGCGGGTCTCGGGATTCACCGTCGGGCTCACGAAGGTGAGCCG
>JAFEDL010000105.1:15289-24730 GCA_018241645.1 Pseudomonadota bacterium | reverse complement strand
ACCATCTGGCCCTCCGTGACGCGGCGCTCGATCACCGTGCCGCTGATGCTCGCGGCGATCTGCGTGCGCGAGGTGATGGTGCCGGTCTCGGCCAGCCGGTCGACCGCGGCGGACGACATCCCGAGCACCTTCAACTGGTCGCTGGCCGCATTCAGCTCGGCCTCGGCCTGGGTCAGTTCGCTCTGCCGCCTCTGCACCTCGGCCGTGCCGATCACGTCGGCCGCGAGCAGGCGCTGCGCGCGCTCGGTGGCGCGCTGCGCCTGCAGCCGGATCGACTGCGCCTTGAGGAAGCCGAGCTGCGCGGTGGACAGTTCCGTGCTGTTCAGCGTGGCCAGCACCTGGCCGCGGCGCACCTGCTGGCCGACCGTCGCCTCAAGGTCGGTGACGCGGCCCGCGACCGGCGAGCCGATTCGCGCCATGCGCGTCTCGTCGACTTCGATGCGGCCCGGCGCGCGCAGCGTCTCGCGCACCTCGGCCCAGCCCACCGTCCCGGTGGCCGCGCGCGCGGCCAGTTCCGCCGTCACCGTGATCGACCACGGGTCCGGCGTCGCCGGCGCGGCGGCCGGCCTGGCGGCTTCCCTGTCGCCGCACCCCGCGCCGAGCAGCGCCGCGCAGGCCAGCGCCAGCGCGGGACGTTTCGCGTTCATCCTCATGCGTTCCCTTTCAGTCGGCCGCGCGGAACGGGTCGCGCGCGGTGAGTCGTTCGATGTCCATCCAGGCTGCATTGCGGTCGAAGCGCGCCTGGTTGTAATCGGCGCGCACGGACCGCAGGGTTCGCTGGGCGTCGAGCACTTCGAGGAAGCTGCGCTCGCCCGCCCGGTAGGCTTCCTCGGCCGCGAACAGGCCGGCTTCAGCCGTGCGCAGCAGGCCGTTCTCGAAGGTCGAGATCTGCCGCTGCGAAACCCCGAGGCGCGCGTACGCCGAATCGAGTTCGCGCAGCAGCTGGGCGCGCTGGGCCTCGACCTGCGCGGTGGCATAGCCGATCGAAGCCTGCGCCTGCGCGATCGGGCCCTCGCGCCGGTTCCACAGCGGCAGCGGGATCGAGATGCCGACCATCGCCTGGCGGGATTCCGGGTCGGAGGAACCGATGGCGCGCAGCGTCGGCTGCGGGTTGCGCAGCGACCGCTCGAGCTGCAGCCGCGAACGCGCCCGCTCCGCCTCGGCCGAGGCCACCCTGAGCTGCGGGTGCGCGGCCAGCACCTGCGGAACGAGCGTGGCAAGCGGCGGGGCTTCGGGAAGCGGGGGCAGCGTGCCGCGCGCGACGAACACGGAGGGCAGCGCATCGCCGCCGAGCCGGCGCAGCACCGCGCGCGCTTCGTCGACGCGCAGCGCCGCCGCCGCGGCCGCATTCTGGGCGGCGAGGGCCTCGGATTCGGCGCGCACGAGCTCGAAGCGCGGCGCTTCGCCCACCTCGACGCGCGTCTGCACCTTGCCCCGGATGTCGGCCAGCAGGCGCACGCTTTCCGCAGCGAGGCGCTCCTCCTCCTGGCGGCGGAGCATCTCGAAGAACGCCGCGCGTGCCTGGTAACCGACCGCCAGGCGCACGGAATCGACATGCGCCGAGGCCGCAGACAACCCGGCCGCCGACGCCTCGGTGCGCGCGCCCCGGACCGAAGGCAGCTCGATCAGCTGGCTGATCCCGACGCTGCCGGCCGTGCCGGTTGCGCCGCCAATACGCGAGCGCCACGGACCTGCGCCGAGGTCGAGGTCCGGGTTGGGGTAGGCGCGCGCGGTAAGCGTTTCGGCTTCGGCGCCGGCGCGCAACTGCCCGGCCGCAGCCAGCTCCGGGCTGGCGGCCTCGACATAGCGGAGCACTTCGCGCAGGCCGAGCGGCTCGGCGGCAACGGCCCACGGCGCGCCCGCAGCCAAGGCTGCCAGCGCGGCGATACGTACGAGCATGGAACCTCCCGAAAGACCGGTTGGGCTGCGGCGGATGCGAAAGTCCGCGTCAGGAACCGGCCGGGCTGGAGATTATCGCGACCGTGCTCGGTACAGTATGAAGAACCTCAATCGATGCCTGCGCCGGGTTCCGCGAAGGCCGGCTCCCTGAACGACTCGGGATCGAATGCCCGGTCGCCGTCCTCGCTTGCAATCCCGGTGGGCGCCAGCCCGGCAAAATCGAACAGCTTGCGGTCCATCAGGTGCGAGGCGCGCACGTCGGTCAGCGCGCGCAGGATCGACTCGATGCGCCCGGGGAATCTCTTCTGCCACTCCCGCAGCATGCCGCCCACCACCTGGCGCTGCAGGTTGGACTGCGAGCCGCACAGCGTGCACGGGATGATCGGGAACGCCTTCAGTTCCGCGTAGGCCGCGAGGTCCGCCTCGGGCACGTACGCGAGCGGCCGGATCACGACGTGCTTGCCGTCGTCCGAGACGAGCTTGGGCGGCATGGCCTTGAGCTTGCCCGCGTAGAACAGGTTCAGGAAGAAGGTCGCGAGGATGTCGTCGCGGTGATGGCCCAGCGCGATCTTCGTCGCGCCGAGCTCGCCGGCCACCCGGTAGAGCACGCCGCGCCGCAGCCGCGAGCACAGCGAGCACATGGTCTTGCCCTCGGGGATCACGCGCTTCACGATCGAATAGGTGTCCTGCTCGACGATGCGGAACGGCACGCCGCGCGCTTCCAGGTACGCCGGCAGCACGTCTTCCGGGAATCCCGGCTGTTTCTGGTCGAGGTTCACCGCGATCAGCTCGAAGCGCACGGGAGCCTTCTCCTGCAGCGCCATCAGCACGTCGAGCATGCCGTAGCTGTCCTTGCCGCCCGAGAGGCAGACCATCACGCGGTCGCCTTCGCCGATCATGCCGTAGTCGACGATCGCATCCCCGACCATGCGGCGCAGGCGTTTCGCGAGCTTGTTGGCCTCGTGCTCGGACCTTCTCGGATCGCGGCGCGGGACGATGCTGATCGGCTGGCTCATGGCGTGCTCAGATATTCACGCTGCGCCCGCCGTCGACGGCGAGGATCTGGCCGGTGACGTAGGGCGCGCCCGCCGCGAGGAAATGCACCGCGCGCGCAATGTCGTCTGGATCGCCGAGCCGCTTGAGCAGCGTGTCGTCGATGATGTGCCTGCGGACCTCGGGCGGGAACTGACCGTCCTCGGGCCACGCGATCGCGCCCGGGGACACGCCGTTCACGCGCACGTCCGGCGCGAGCTCCATCGCCAGCGAGCGGGTCATCGCCGCCAGGCCCGCCTTGGCGATCGAGTACACGACGTAGCCCTTCAGGGGCCGGTCGGCATGGATATCGACGATGTTCACGATCGAGCCGCGCGATCTTGCAAGTACCGGCGCGGCGGCCTGCGAGAGCAGCAGCGGCGCCTTGACGTTGGCGCCCACCAGGTCGTCCCAGCTCCTGTCGTCGACCTCGCCCACCGCGGTGGGAAAGAAGCTCGACGCGTTGTTGACGAGCAGGTCCAGCCGGCCGAAGCGCTCGACGGCGGTGCGCACCAGCAGTTCGGGCGCGCTGTGCGCGAGCAGGTCGGCCTTGATGCGCACCGCGCTGCCGGCGCGCAGGGCGTTGAGTTCGGCCTCGAGCGCGATCGCCTCCGGCTCGGACCCGCGATAGTGCAGCAGCACCGTCGCGCCATGGGCGTGGAGCTTGCGCGCGATCGCGGCCCCCACGCGGCGCGCGGCGCCGGTGACCAGGGCGACTGTGTCCTTCAGGTCCTGCATGGGAGGCGGTGCGCAGTGGGNNGATTGCGGATTTTACCCAAATGGGGGAGGATGCCCGCCCATCTTTGCGCCCCGCCCCATGCAGCGCCCCTCCCCGCGGTTGCCCCTGCCCGACCCCGATGCGCTCGAAGCGAGCCACGCGCTCGTCGCGCGCATCGAAGCGGCCATCGCGGCGGCCGGCGGCTGGATCACCTTTGCCGAGTACATGCAGCTCGCCCTCTACACCCCGGGCCTGGGCTACTACACCGGCGGTTCCGCGAAGTTCGGCCCGGCCGGCGACTTCGTCACCGCCCCCTCGCTCGGGCCGTTGTTTGCGCAGACGCTGGCGCGCCAGGTGGCCGGACTGCTGCGGCCGGACGCGCCGGACATCCTCGAATTCGGCGCCGGCGGCGGCGAGCTCGCCGGGGAATTGCTCGCCGAACTCGAGCGCCTGGGATGCCCGGCCGGGCGCTATTCGATCCTCGAACCCGGCGCGGGGCTCGCGGACCGCCAGCGCGCCACGATCGCGAAACTGGCGCCGGGATCCTCCGGACGGGTGGCGTGGATCGATCGGCTGCCTGAGCATTTCCGCGGCGTGATGCTCGCGAACGAAGTGGCCGACGCGATGCCGGTGCACGTGGTCGCCTGGCGCGAGGACGGCGTTTACGAGCGCGGCGTCTGCGTCGAGGCCGGCCGGTTCGCCTGGGCCGAGCGGCCGGCCGCGGGAGAGGTCCTCTCCACCGCAAGGCAGATCGCTGTGCCCGCCCCGTACGTGAGCGAGCTGTGCCTTGCGGCAAGCGCGTGGATGCGCTCGGTGGCCGGGTGCCTCGCGCACGGCGCGCTGCTGGTCATCGATTACGGGTTCCCGGCGCGCGAGTACTACCATCCGCAGCGCGCGACCGGCACGCTGATGTGCCACTACCGGCACTACGCCCATTCCGACCCGTTCCTGTATCCCGGGTTGCAGGACATCACGGCCCACGTCGACTTCAGCGCGCTGGCCGCGAGCGGCACCCAGGCCGGGCTGGACCTCCTCGGCTACGCCACGCAATCGAACTTCCTCGTCAATTGCGGGATCACCGAGGTCCTCGGTCGCGCCGACCCCGCAGACGTGCGCCGCTACGCGCCGCTTGCAGCCACGGCGCAGAAGCTCCTTTCGCCGGCCGAGATGGGGGAATTGTTCAAGGTGCTGTGCCTCGGGCGCGGCATCGCGCCGGGCCTGGCGGGCTTTGCGCGCGGCGAGCGTTCGCATACGCTCTAGGCATGGCCCGGGCGCTCGCACTCCTCCTTCTGTTCACGACCGCGGCGCACGCCGCCGACGAGGCGGCCGCGGCCCGCAAGCGCTGGGAGGACAGCCCCTACGGCCCGATGCTCGAGCGCATCCTTCCGCCCGGATTCGAGCCCGCCATGCTGCCGCAGCCCGCCTCGCGCGGCGCGCAGCTGATGCAACGCTACTGCGTGCAATGCCACAACCTGCCCAACCCCGCAATGCACCACGCGCAGAAGTGGCCTGCGGTGTTTGAGCGCATGGTCGTGCGCATGCAGGGCAGGGGCAACATGGGGAAATTGATGTCCGAGATGATGGCCGGCGTCACGGCCCCGGGCCCGGAGGAAGCGCGCGTGCTGGCCGGCTACCTGCGCTCGAACGCGCAAAAGCCGCTCGACGCGAAGAAGATCCCCGAAGTGAACGCGCCCTCCGGCGAGCCGTTCCGCGTCGCCTGCAGCCAGTGCCACGTGCTGCCGGACCCGCAGCGCCACACCGCCGGGGAGTGGCCCGCGGTGGTGGCGCGCATGCAGAAGAACATGGAGTGGATGAACCGCGTGGTCGGCTCGCAGCCCGCACGGGGCGAGCCCCAGCTGCGCGTCGAGGACATCAACGCCTTCCTCGCCCGGTACGCGAGGAAGTCCTACTAAATCTTAAACATTACTCTCCGTACTCTGGCCGCAGGCGCCGCTCCAAAGCCAATGTGTATGCCGAAAACGACAACTCAGGCCGGCACCGCCATGCCGCGGGCCACGGCCGGCCGGCGGCCGATGGCGTCGTACCAGCGCTTTACGTTGGGGAATTCCGCGAGGTCCACCTTGTGCCATTCGTGGCGCGCGATCCACGGGTAGGTCGCGATGTCGGCGATCGAGTATTCGCCCGCCATGTAGGCCGCCTCGGCCAGCCTCCGGTCGAGCACGCCGTACAGGCGCCGCGCCTCGTCGGTGTAGCGCTTGATGCCGTACGGCACCTGCTCGGGCGCCGCGCGCAGGAAGTGGTGCGCCTGGCCGAACATCGGCCCCACGCCGCCCATCTGCCACATCAGCCACTGCAGCGCCTCGTACTTGCCGCGTGCCGACGCCGGCAGGAACTTCCCCGTCTTGCCCGCAAGGTAGACGAGGATCGCGCCCGATTCGAACAGGTGGAAGGGCTTCCCGTCGGGGCCGTCGGAATCGACGATCGCCGGGATGCGGTTGTTCGGGCTGATCGCGAGGAACTCGGGCCTGAACTGCTCGTTCTGGCCGATGTTCACCTTGTGCGCGGTGTAGGCCAGGCCGCACTCCTCGAGCATCACCGAGACCTTGCGGCCGTTGGGGGTGGTCCACGTGTACAAGTCGATCATGGTCGCGCGTCTTCCGGTTTGCTGTGGAGGGAGAGGCAGTTTATCCTGAACCGATGCTCAAATGGATCCTCACCACGGCAATCGCGCTCGTGGTCCTGACCGCGGCGATGCCCTGGCTCGCGCGCCGCTTCGGCATCGGCCACATGCCGGGCGACCTGCGCTTCACGGTGCGCGGGCGGCCGTACCTCCTGCCGCTCACCAGCACGCTGATCCTGTCGTTCCTCGCCTGGCTCATTGGCCGGCTGATTTAGCCGGTGCGGCCGGCCCGGGCGCGCGCGTTACCGGGCGGCCTGGAGGTGGCGCAGTTTCTCGGAGATCGACCGGCCGACCTGCATCTGCGGGTTGGACGAAGGCGCGAGCCCCTCGGCCAGTTCGCGCTGCGCCACGGCCTGCGCGGCGACCGGGAACGCCTCGATGAACGAGTTCGCGCGCGGGAAGGCGTCCCTGAAATAGGCCTCGCCGAAATAGGTCCAGTCGTTGCCGTTCTCGCAGCCGAACGACTTGCGGTCCGCGGCCGAGGCCGTGATGATCAGCGTGTTGTCGTCCTTGAGCGGCTCGATGAACCCGCCCGAATAGCAGGCCGAGATCACCAGCACCCGCCACTTGATGCCGGCGTCGTTCAGCGCGCGCGCGAGCACGGTGGGGTTCACCGGCGCGAGGTCCAGCGGCGGCGCGTAGCCCGAGAGAGCGAAGCCCTCGTCGCCGTGCGCCGTCACGTACAGGAGCAGCACGTCCTCGTCCGGGTTCATGCGAGCCGCGACCTGCGCAAGCGTCCTGCGCAGGTTGGTCGCCGTGGCGAGCGGGAACTCCTCGACCGTGGCGGCATTGTTGACCAGCGTGATCGAGCGGCGCGCCGCGCCGAAGCCGTCCTCGACGAGCTTCTTCACCGAGCGCATCTCGCGGCGGAACACGTCCTGGCTGCCGTCGGGCGCGAACCCGACGAAGTACAGCTCGGTCACGCCTGCGCGTCCCGGCGCGATCGCCGCGAGCTGCCGCTCGATCAGGTCGCCCTGCGAGTGGAACACCTCCTCGCGCACGAGCCCGGACGGCTCCTCCTCGTCCTCGGCGTCCTGCGTCCACAGGTCCGCGCGCGGCAGCACCAGCACCGAGAACGCCATCAGCAGGGCGATCACGCCCGCCGACCAGGCCGTCTGCCGCTGCCGCCAGCGCGCGCCCGTGCAGATCACGGTGGCGCGCACGGCGACCAGCCATCCCCACAGCAGGAACCCGGCCCAGCCCGCCAGCTGCGCGCCGGGGCCGAGGCCGGAGCCGAACACGGCGACCCCGGCCAGCTCGAACGCGAGGTCGCTCGCCGAGAGCGCCACCGCGAGCAGTGTGGCGAGCGAGGCGTTGCCGTGGATCGATGCGATCGCAAGGCAGGCCAGCAGCAGCAGCGGGATCTGCGCGAGGTACACCGCGACGGCCTGGAGGTTGAGCGTGCCGCCGTCGGCCTGCAGCGTGTTGGACACGACCCACACGCAGAGGTTGAACGCGGCCAGCAGCGCGTATTGCCCGGGCGAAGCGCGAAAATGCAGCCAGCGCACGGGCAGGAACAGCGCGAGCCGGGTGCCGGCCGAGACGTTGCGCAGCAGGCCCGAGAAGAAACGTTCCTTCATCTAGGTTCCAAGCGCCTTGCGGATGGCCTCGAGCCGCGCGGCGTCGATGGCCGCGGGGATCTCTGCCGCCGTGCGGGTGGTCGCGGCTACCGCGCCGCCGTCGATTGCGGCCGCCGCGCCCAAGGCGACGCGCGCGCGCGCGATGCCGGCGTCTACGAGCAGGGACGACGCGGCCACCTGCGCCGCCCACAGGAGCTCCTCGAAGCGGGCCCTGCGCCGGAAGGCGTCGGATTGTTTCAGCAGCCGCAGCAGCCCGGCCGCATCGGCCTGCGTCGACCCGGCAATGTCCGCGCGGCAGCGGCACACCAGCACCGCGAGTTCGTGCACGTCGTTCGGCGCGCGCATCCGTTTGCACAATGCGTTGAACCCGGCCTCGCAGCTGCCCGCTGCAAACCAGGCAAACGTGGCGAAGCGCACGTGCGTGGGACATTTTTCATGGACGGCGCGCGCCAGCGCCTCGAACACCGCCTCGCGGGAAGCGCCGGCCAGGATCGCCTGGAGTTCCGGTGCCAGGTGGGCCAGCGCGCCGCACTTCTCCAGCACGAGCAGCATTTCCTTCGGGTGCGGCTCGGACAACCCGCGCTCGAACTCCTGCCACACGCGCTCGGCCACGAGGTGGTCCACTTCCCCGGCTCCGACCATGCTGGTCATCAGTCGCATGGTCTCCTCGCTGACGCGGAACTGGAACCGCGCCGCGAACCTTCCCACGCGCAGGATGCGCACCGGGTCCTCGTGGAACGCCTCGCCCACGTGGCGCAGCACGCCGGCGCGCAGGTCGGCCTCGCCGCCGAACGGGTCGACGATCTTCCCGTCCGGGCCGAGGGCCATCGCGTTGATCGTGAGGTCGCGGCGCGCGAGGTCTTCCTCGAGCGTGACGTCCGGGGCGGCATAGACGGTGAAGCCCTTGTAGCCGCGGCCGCTCTTCCTCTCGGTGCGCGCGAGGGCATGCTCCTCGTGCGTGACCGGGTGCAGGAACACCGGGAAATCGCGGCCCACCGGCGTGTAGCCGAGCGCGACCATTTCCTCGGGGGTCGCGCCGACCACCACCCAGTCGCGATCGACGACCGGCAGGCCGAGCAGCTTGTCGCGCACCGCGCCGCCGACTACGTACGCCTGCATGGCGCTCAGCCGTACAGCTCGAATTGCGGGAGGGATTCGGTCTCCGCCTCCGCGGCCGCAATCCAGGCCTGCATCGCGGGCAGCGCGAGAATGGCGTCGGCGTAGGCGCGGCAGTCGGGCGGCAGTTCCACCGCGTAGGTGCGGAAGCGCAGCACCACCGGCGCATACATCGCATCGGCGATCGAGAACTTCCCGAACAGGTACGGACCTTCCTTGCCATGGCGGGCGCGGCAGTCGGACCACATCGCGACGATGCGCGCGACGTCCGCAAGGGATTCGGGCGTGCGGCCCTTGTCCGGATAACGCTTGCGGATGTTCATGCTCATGTGGGTGCGCAGGTTCGGGAACCCCGAGTGCATCTCCGCCGAGATCGAGCGCGCCACCGCGCGCGCCGCAGGGTCCTGCGGCCACAGGCCCGGATGCTTCTCGGCCAGGTACTCGCAGATCGCGAG
>JAFEDL010000105.1:0-15205 GCA_018241645.1 Pseudomonadota bacterium | reverse complement strand
CGATGCCGGCGACCTTCATCGCAAGCCAGGGACGCAGGGACCAGGACGAGTAGTTCTTGTTCCCGATGACGAGTTTCAGCTCGCTCACGAAAACCTATCTGTGAGCACGGTGGCGCAAGTCACCATAGCGCTCGCGCGGGGCGGCGTGCGCGAGGTACAGCGGCACGACGGCGTCGAGCGAGGTCGCGACGATCCCGAAGGGCAGCGACGCGGCCGACACGCTGGGCACCTGCATCGAGAGCAGGTTGTCGCGCGTGACGAGCCGCCCGGGGAGCTTTTCCAGTACCCAGGCCTGCATCCAGGAGAGCGCGGGACCCAGGCCGATCACCAGGCGCCGGCGCCCGGTGGCGCGGCATACGTACTGCACGAGCTCGCGCAGCGAGTACTCGCGCGGGCCGCACAGGTCGTAGCGCTTGCCGGCGGCATCGCGCTCTTCCAGCGACTGCACTACCGCCTGCGCGACGTCGCCGACATACACCGGCTGGAAGCGCGCATCCGGGCAGGCCAGCCACAGCACCGGGGTCAGCGCGGCGAGCGTCGCGAACAGGTTGAGGAAACGGTCCTCCGGGCCGAACACCACCGACGGCCGGAACACGGTGACGGCGAGGTCGTCGGCGGCGAGCACCGCCTCCTCACCCGCGCCCTTGGAGCGCAGGTATTCGCTCGGCGCATCGCGCGAGGCGCCCAGCGCGCTCATGTGCACGAGGCGCTTCACGCCCGCCGCGCGGCACGCTGTGACGATGCGCTGCGCCAGCTCCACGTGTGTTTCGAAGAAGTCCTGGCCGTAACGGTTGCCGCCGTCGCTCGCGGGGCCGGCGGGCCGGCTGTGCAGGACGCCGGCAAGGTTGATTACCGCATCGCATCCGCGGACGAGGCCGTCGAGCACGCCGTGCGCGTTCACATCGGCCTCGACCACTTCGACGGTGGGCAGCAGGATCAGGTGCTTGGCGTCCTCGCGGCGGCGCGTGGGGACGGTGACGCGCAGGCCGCGCGCGGCGAGCAGGCTGACGACGTGGCGGCCGACGAACCCGGACCCGCCGATGACCAGGACGGTTTGGATCTTCATGCCGAAATTATGGCAGGTCTTCGTTGAATTTGTCGCCGGCCGCCTTGGCCGGCATGGTGCCGAGCCGGGATTTGAGCGGGACGCTCGTGCCTTCCATGAGCAACGCGTACCAGTAGGTGTTGGCCATGACCTTCTTCACGTAATCGCGCGTCTCGTTGAACGGGATGCTCTCGGCGTAGATCGCGCCTTCCAGGGGCTTCACGTCCCGCCAGCGGCGCGCCCGCCCCGGCCCGGCGTTGTAGGCCGCCGAAGCCATCACCGGGTGGCCCAGGTCGTCGAGGACGAGCTTCACGTAGCGCGCGCCCAGGGTCACGTTGGTATCGACCTCGATCACCCGGGACGGGCTGATGGTGAGGCCGATCTTGCGCGCCACCCAGCGCGCCGTGGTGGGCATCAGCTGCATGAGCCCCTGCGCGCCGGCGGAGGACCTCGCGTTGGCGATGAACCGGCTTTCCTGGCGGGTCAGGCCGTACAGCCAGGCCTCCTCGACTCCGAACGCCTGCGACTGCGCGCGGAACGTCTCGCGGAACGGCGCGAGGAACCGCACCTTGTAGTCGTGCACGCCGGTGGTCCGGTCGGCGGTGTTGATCGCCCGGTCGTAGAGTTCCGCGCGGCGCGCGAGCTCGGCGGCGGCGAGGAGCTGGGAGTCGTCAAGGCCGCGGATCGAATACACCCACTCGCGCACCCCCTCGGTACGCAGGTTCAGGCGGAACAATTCCAGCGCCCGGGTAAGCCCCGGCAGGGCCTTCGCCCTCGCGACCTGCTCCTCGGTAGGCTGCGGCGCGGGCGCGGGCACCGTCACCGGCTGGCCGAGTTCCTCGCTGGCCAGCAGCCCGTAGAAGTCCGGCTGGCCGGCAATGCGCAGGTAGTACGCGCGCGCGCCGTCGGCCTTGCCTTGCGCGGCAAGCCCGCGGGCGTACCAGTACGTCCACGCCGGGTCGGCGTGCGCCGCAACCGTCATCGCGTCGATGGCCTCGGTCACCATGGCCCAGTTGCCCGCGCGCAGCGCGGCGCGGGCCTTCCACGCGAGTTGATCGTCGGAGAAATCCGCATCGCCCGCCTTTGCGTACCATTCGGCGGCTTCAGGCAGCAGGCGCTTGGCCGCCTCGAACGCGACGCGGCCCCACAGGTAGGACCGGTCCGCGGCCGGCAGCTTCTGCCCGAGCCCGGAGTTGACGAACTCTGCGGCGAGGCGCGGATCTGAACGCGCGAGCCGCACGATGGCAAAGAGCACCATCTCCCGCGTTCCCCGCCCGGACAGGTCTTCCGGGGGACGCGCAACCAGCTTGGCGGCGCTCGTGGCTGCCTGGGTGAGCAGCCGCTCGTCCGGGCGCTCGGCCGCAGGCAGGTATTCCATGGCGCGCCGGGCGGCGGTCATCTGGCCGGCCTCCAGCAGCAATCTCACCCGCCGCCAGACATGCTTGGCCGTGAACTTGCCGCGCGCAATGGCCTCTTCCGCCACGCCGACGCAGCCTTCCGGGAGTTCCTTCGGCTCGTGCCAGTAGCGGCTGACCTCGGTCAGCGTGCTCTCGTCGCCGCGCGAAAGCCGGGAGGCGAGCGCGTAGCACCGGGTGTCGGCATCGTCCACGCTGAGCGCGGCGAACTCGAGGTCGAAGGTCTGCCAGTCGCGGCGCTTGCCCAGTTCCTTCAGCCAGTCGGAGCGCAACCGGTCGGCCAGGTAGCTGCCGGGATACTTGGCTAGGTAAGCGCGCACTTCGGTTGAAGGCATCTCGTCGAGCCGGACCTTGAGCTGCCAGTACTCGACATACGGCTGCAGCACATGGCCCTCGAGGGCCGCGGCGTAGCGGGCGAGCTTGACCGGGTCTCCGGCGCGGAACGCGGCGTGCGCGGCGAGGATCGCCTCGTCGGCGCCGACCGCGCGCGACGGCGCGGCAAGCGCCGGTCCGCAGACCAGCGATGCAGCCAGTGCTATAGTATAAAAATGCTTCGAAATCATAGACAAAGAATAGCACAGCGAGACTTGCCCTCAGCTGCACGGACATGGATCCCGACGCGCTGAGGCAATGGCGCAAGCAGGAGCGCGAACGCCTGGTGGCGGCCCGGCTTGCGCTCGGCCCGGAGGCCCTGCACGCATTCCGCATTGAGATTGACACGCACCTCGAGCGTGCGTTCCCGGGCCTCGCGCACGGGACCCTCGCCATCTGCTGGCCGTTCAAGAACGAATACGATCCCCGCTTCCTCGCGCACCGGCTGCGCGAGCGCGGCGCGCATACCGCGCTGCCCGTGGTGGTGGCGCCCCGCCAGCCGCTGATTTTCCGCGCATGGAAACCGGGCGATCCGCTGGCCAAGGGCGTCTACGACATTCCCTACCCGGCCTCTGGCGACCCCGTGGTGCCCGATTACGCGCTGGTCCCGATGAACGGGTTCGACGCGGGCGGCTACCGCCTCGGCTACGGCGGCGGCTTCTTCGACCGCACCCTCGCACACTTGCGCGCCAGCGACCCGAAACGACCGGTGGCGATAGGCGTGACCTACGAACTCGCGCGCATGGAGACCATCCATCCGCAGTCCTACGACATCCCGATGGACTACGTGGCCACCGAACGCGGCGTGTACGAGCGCATCGACGGGAAGCTGGTATTGCTCGAAGCCCCCGCGGGAGAGCACAAGGTCCCCGGCTACAGCTCGCCGGCGTGCCTTGCGCACGAGATTGCGCCGGGCTATTTCGGCGAAAAAGACTAGACGAGAAGAGGGGCTGCGCCCCTCCTCAGACCTCCCCTAGCCCAGGAACAAACGGTAGGCGGGGTTGTTCGTCTCGTCCGCGTACGGATAACCGAGCGCGGCCAGGAACTTGCGGAACGCGGCCATTTCCTTTTTCGGCACCTGCATGCCCACCAGCACGCGGCCGTAGTCGGCGCCGTGGTTGCGGTAGTGGAACAGGCTGATGTTCCAGTCGGTGCGCATGCTGTCGAGGAACTTCATCAGCGCGCCCGGCCGCTCGGGGAATTCGAACCGGTAGAGCAACTCGTCCTTGGCCAAGGCCGCATGTCCGCCGACCAGGTGGCGCACGTGCAGCTTGGCCATCTCGTTCTCCGACAGGTCCAGCGTCTTCAGGCCGTGCCGGGTGAGCGTGCGCACCAGCCGGGATGTCTCCCCCGTCCCGGCCACCTGCACGCCGACGAACACGTGCGCCGCCTTCGGGTCGGCGATGCGGTAGTTGAATTCGGTGATGTTGCGGGCCCCGAGCGTGGCGCAGAAGCGCTTGAAGCTGCCGGGCTGCTCGGGAATCGTCACCGCGAGGATCGCTTCGCGGTGCTCGCCGACCTCGGCGCGCTCGGCGACGAAGCGCAGGCGGTCGAAGTTGGTGTTCGCGCCGCAGGCGATCGCGACCAGCGTCTCGCCCCGGATGCCGGTCCGCTCCGCGTAGGCCTTGGCGCCCGCCACCGACAGGGCGCCGGCGGGCTCGAGGATGGAACGATTGTCCTCGAACACGTCCTTGATCGCCGCGCACATCGCATCGGTGTCGACGAGGATCATCTCGTCGACGTACTTCCTCGCGAGGCGGAAGGTCTCCTCGCCCACCTTCTTGACCGCCACGCCGTCGGCGAACAGGCCGACGTTCGCGAGCGTCACGCGCTTGCCGGCCTGCAGCGAACGCGTCATCGCATCCGAGTCGACCGGCTGGACGCCGATGATCTTGATGTCCGGGCGCACGCTCTTCACGTATGCGGCGATGCCCGAGATCAGGCCGCCGCCGCCCACCGCGACGAAGATCGCGTGGATGGGCTTGGTGTGCTGGCGCAGGATCTCCATGCCTATCGTGCCCTGCCCGGCGATCACGTCGGGATCGTCGTACGGGTGCACGAACGTCAGCTTGCGCTTTTTCTCGAGGATCCTCGCGTGCTCGGACGCATCGCTGTACGAGTCGCCCATCAGGACGACCTCGGCGCCGCGCGCCGCAACGGCGTCGATCTTGATGCGCGGCGTGGTGACGGGCATCACGATCACCGCCTTGCAGCCCAGCCTCTGCGCGGCGAGCGCCACGCCCTGGGCATGGTTGCCCGCCGAGGCCGTGATCACGCCCCGCCTGAGCTGGTCCTTCGGCAGTCCCGCCATCTTGTTGTAGGCGCCGCGCAGCTTGAACGAGAATACGGGTTGCATGTCCTCGCGCTTGAGCAGCATGGTGTTCCCGGTCCGGGCCGACAGGTTGGGCGCGACCTCGAGCGGGGACTCGATCGCCACGTCATAGACGCGCGCGGTGAGGATTTTCTGCAGATAATCGCGGGGCATGATCGGCGCCGACAGGCGAAAAGGGGTGTAAGGGTATCAAAAACGCGGGGCAAGCCGCTTGAGCGGCATCCTGAGCGCTGAAAACGGCCTGGCGGGCCTGTTCGCCGCCAGCTTCGTCGCGTCGACCATCTTCCCGCTGTCCTCGGAGGCCGCGCTGTTCGGCTTCCTGAAGCTGCACCCGGAGGAACTGGTCCCCGCGCTGATCCTTGCCACGCTCGGCAATACGCTCGGGGGGCTCACCTCCTACGCCGTCGGCCGCCTGCTGCCGGCGCGGGTCCAGCAGAAGCTCGACCCGCGCGCGCTAGACAGGCTCAGGCGCTACGGCAGCCCGCTCACCTTCTTCGCGTGGCTGCCGCTGGTGGGCGACGCGCTCTGCGTGGGCGCGGGCTGGCTGCGCCTCAGCTGGGCCGCCTGCACGGCGTTCATGGTGGCCGGGCGCCTGCTGCGCTACTGGGTGGTGGCCCAGGGCGCGCTGATGTAATTCAGCCCGTAACTCAATCCACCCGGATCTTCGCCGACTGGATCACGTCGCTCCACTTCTTGCGGTCGGCAAGGATGGTGGCCTTGAACTCGTCCGGCGGGCCCGCGAGGATCTCCATGCCGTTGTCGGTCATCAGCTGGATGAACTTCGGCTGCTTGGCGACGGTCTGGATCGCGCGGTTCCAGAAGCCCACCCACTCGGGCGACAGCCCGGACGGGCCGACGACCCCGAACCAGTTGGCGATCTTGAAGTCGGGCAGGGTGGAGCTGATCACCGGCAGGTTCGGGAACAGCGGCGAGGCCTTCGCGGCCCCGAACGCCACCGCCCGCAACCCGCCGCCGCGGATCTGGCCGAGGAACTCGGGCATGTTGCCGAACATCATGGTCGTGCGCCCGCCCACCATGTCGAGGATCGCCGGCGCGCCGCCGCGATAGGGCACGTGCAGGATGTCCACGCCGGCCAGCTTCTTGAACAGCTCGCCGGACAGGTGCTGCGAAGTGCCGTTGCCCGATGACGCGTAGGTCAGCTTGCCGGGGTTCTTCTTCGCGAAGTCGATGACCTCGGCGACGGTCTTGTAGGGCGAGACGCTGCCGACCACGAGGATGTTGTAGACACCGCCCACGTTGGAGATCGGGGTGAGCTCCTTGTCCACGTCGATGGTGAGCTTCTGCCCGGGCATCACGGGCGCGACGGCCATCACGCCCATGGGCGCGAGGAAGATCGTCTGCCCGTCCGCCGGGGCGTGGGCGCAGGCTTCGGCCGCGATGAAGCCGCTCGCGCCGGTCTTCTGCTCGACGATGACCTTCTGCCCGACCACCGGGCCGAGGGCCTCGGCCAGCAGGCGCCCGAGGAGGTCGGAGGTGCCGCCCGGCGGGAAGCCGTTGAGGAAATGCACGTCGCCCTTGAGCTGCTGGGCGTGCGCGGGAAGGGCCAGCGACAGCAGGCAGGCGGCAATGGCGGCAAGCTTTGTTGTTTTCATTCGGGTCTCCTTGGTGTCCGCCGGTCAGGCGGCCTGCAATTTTGCCACGGCCACGGCCAGCCACTTCACCCCCTGGCGGCCGAAATTCACCTGCACGCGCGCGTCGTTGCCCTGGCCTTCCGCGTCGACGATCACCCCGCTGCCGAATTTGGGATGCTGCACGCTCTGCCCCACGCGGAACCCGCCGGCCGAGCTGCTGCCCCCGTGGGCACCGGATTGCCCGAACCCCTTCGGCTGCGCGGCTTCGCGCGCCGTGGGACCGCGCGCGCGGTTCCAGGTGCCGAACGACGAAGCAGCCTGCATCTGCGCGCGCCGGTCGGCGAGCTTGGGCGTGAGCCACTTGAGCAGGCCTTCGGGCAGCTCGTCGAAGAACCGCGAAGGCAGGTTGTAGCGGGTCTGGCCGTGCAGCATGCGCGTCTGGGCGAACGACAGGTACAGGCGCTCCCGCGCGCGCGTGATCGCGACGTAGGCGAGGCGCCGCTCTTCCTCGAGGCCGTCCTTGACGTTGAGGCTCTGCTCGTGCGGGAACAGCCCCTCCTCGAGGCCGGTGATGAATACCGCGGAGAATTCGAGGCCCTTGGCCGAATGCACGGTCATCATCTGCAGCGCGTCCTGGCCTTCGCCTGCCTGGTGCTCGCCGGCCTCGAGCGCCGCGTGCGCGAGGAATGCGGTGAGCGGGTCCATGACCGTGGGGTCGGTGGTCTCCCCGGTGGAAATGTCGACTATCGTTTCGTCGGCATTGAAGGCCGCCGCGGCGTTGACGAGTTCGCCGAGGTTCTCGATCCGGTCGGCCCCTTCGCGCTCGGTCTGGTAGTGCTGCACCAGCCCGCTCTTGGCGATCACGTGGTCCACCACCTCGGCCAGCGGCAGGCCCCGCGTCTCGGCCTTCATTTCCTCGACCAGCGCGCGGAACGCGGCGAGCGAATTGCCCGCCTTGCCGCCCGCCAGCGAGCCGATTGCCGCGTACAAGGGAATATTTGCCGCCCTGGCCGCGTCCTGCAGCGCCTCCATGGAACGGGCCCCGATGCCGCGCGGCGGAAAATTCGCGATGCGCAGGAACGCGTTGTCGTCTTCGGGGTTCTCCACCAGGCGCAGGTAGGCCAGCGCGTGCTTGATCTCGGCCCGCTCGAAGAAGCGCAGGCCGCCGTAGACGCGGTACGAGACCCCGGCGGAAAACAACGCGTGTTCCAGTACGCGCGACTGCGCGTTCGAGCGGTACAGGATCGCCATGTCCTGGTAGCGCGCGCCGTCGCGCGCGAGGCCCTGCACCTCCTCGACGATCCAGCGCGCCTCGTCCATGTCCGACTCGCCCTCGAACACGCGGATCGGCTCCCCGGACCCGGCGGCAGTCCACAGGTTCTTGCCCAGGCGGTTGGCGTTGTTGGCGATCAGCGCGTTGGCCGCGTCGAGGATGTTGCCGTGCGAGCGGTAGTTCTGCTCCAGGCGGATCACCTTCTCGACCCTGAAGTCCCGTTCGAAGTCGGCCATGTTGCCGACGTTGGCGCCGCGGAAGGCGTAGATCGACTGGTCGTCGTCGCCGACGGCGAAGATCGCGGTCTCCGGCCCGGCGAGCAGCTTCAGCCAGCGGTACTGCAGCCGGTTGGTGTCCTGGAACTCGTCCACAAGGATGTGGCGGAACCGCTGCGCGTAGTGAGCGCGCAGGAGCTCGTTTCGCGACAGCAGCTCGAAGCTGCGCAGCAGCAGCTCCGGGAAGTCGGCCACCCCCTCGCGCTGGCACTGGGCGTCGTAGGCCGCGTAGATCTCGATGTAGCGGCGCGAAAGGTCGTCGGTGGGCTGCACGCCCGTGGAGCGCAGGCCCTCTTCCTTCCTTGCGTTGATGAACCACTGCACCTCGCGCGGCGGGAAGCGGTCGTCGTCGACGTCCATGGCCTTCAGCAATCGCTTCACCACCGCGAGCTGGTCGGCCGTGTCGAGGATCTGGAAGGTCTGCGGCAGGCCGGCGTCGCGGTGGTGCATGCGCAGCATGCGGTTGCACAAGCCGTGGAAGGTGCCGATCCACATCCCGCGCGGGTTCACCGGAAGCATCGCGGTGAGGCGCGTCAGCATCTCGCGCGCCGCCTTGTTGGTGAACGTCACCGCGAGCAGCCCCGCCGGGGACACCAGGCCGTTCTTGATCAGCCAGGCGATGCGCGTCGTGAGCACGCGTGTCTTCCCGCTGCCGGCCCCGGCAAGGATGAGCGCGTGCTGCCGGTCGGGAATCGTGACCGCCGCAAGCTGCTCGGGATTCAGGTGTTCGAGGTGGAGGGACAAAGCGCGCGGATTATAGCAACCGCGCACCCGCTTACGCGGCGAGCGGCTTCAGGGTGCCGAGCAAGGTCGGGACCAGCTCGGTGACCGTCGGATGGATGTGGACGGCGCGCTGCAGGTCGGTATAGGGCTGTTTTGCGTACATCACGTCGAGAATCGAATGCACGACCTCGTCGCCGTTCAGGCCGAGGATCGCGGCGCCCAGCAGCTCCTCGCTGTCCGCGTCCACCAGCACCTTCATGAAGCCCTGCATCTCGCCCGCCTCGCGCGCGCGGCCGACGCGGGTCATTGGCATCTTTCCGGCCAGCAGCCTGCGGCCGCTCTTTTTCGCCTCCGCCTCGTTCATGCCGACGCGGCCCAGGGGCGGATCGATGAACAGGGCATAACACGGGATGCGGTCTGAAATTCGGCGCGGATCGCCGTCGAAGAGGTTGGCGGCGACGATCTCGTAGTCGTTCCACGACGTATGGGTGAATGCGCCCTTGCCATTGGCGTCGCCCACGCACCACACGCCTTCGGCGCTGGTCCGGCACTGGTCGTCCACCGTGATGTATCCGCGCGCATCCGCATTGATGCCTGCTTCCTTCAGCCCGAGGTCGTGCGTATTGGGCAGCCGGCCGACGGCCAGCAGCAGGTGGCTGCCTTCGGCGAGCGGCTCGCCGCTCCGGCAGTTCATCCCCACGACAACGCGATCGCCTCGCTTCTTCAACTCCATGCATTCGGCGCCGGTACGGATCACGATTCCTTCGCGTTCGAGGATCGCGCGAATTTCCGCAACGACGTCCGGGTCCTCCCGCGGCAGCAGGGTGCCGGATTTCTCAACGACCGTCACCTTCGCACCGAAGCGGCGGTAGACCTGCGCGAATTCCAGGCCGATGTAGCTGCCGCCGATGATGACCAGGTGCTCGGGCACGTGGTCCAGATCGAGCATCGTGCTGTTGGTGAGGAAAGGCACGTCCCGGATGCCCGGGATGTCCGGCACCAGCGCGCGACCGCCGACGTTGAGGAAGATCTTGTCTGCATGCAACGCACGACCCGCCACATCCAGCGTGCGCGGCGCCGTAAAGCGCGCATGCCCCCGGATCAGGTTCACGTTCTTCATGCTCGCGACCCAGTTGGTCACGCCGTCGGACGAATGTTTCACGACACCGTCCTTGCGCGCCTTCACCGCCTTCATGTCGAGACGCACTTCGCCTGCGGTAAAGCCGTATTCCACGCCGCGCCGCGCGGTGTGCACCGCGCGCGCGGACGCGACCAGGGTCTTGGTGGGGATGCACCCGACGTTGACGCAGGTGCCGCCCATCAGCTTCCTCTCAACGATCGCGGTCCTGAGTCCCTCGGCGCCCAGCCGGGCTGCAAGGGCGGGTCCGGCCTGTCCGGCGCCAACGACGATTGCATCAAAGTGTTCGGCCATCGGGTCGCTCCGTGAGTGACGAGCCCGGCCAGACCGGGGGAGGCGATGCGACGATCGCTACATCAACTGGAAACCCGCGGCGTCGCCACGCCCATCTTACCCTTCAGCTGCGCGGCCAGCGCCTCGGCCTCGCCCTTCGACGGCAGGTGGCCGATCACCACGTTGTAGACGCGCCTGTCCCCGGCTTTCGCCGGATGGATTTCGGCCGCGTAGCCGTTGGCGCGCACCTCGGCATAGACGGCGAGCGCGCCTTCCTGGCTGGCCGCCGACAGCAGCAAGACTTTCCATTTCCCGCCCGCGCGCGCCGCGCCCTGGCCCACCGCGATCTCGGTTTCCTGCGCCCATTGGGCGAGGAGGGCCGGGTCGATCATTCCCACGGGCGCGGTCTCGCCCTGGTTGCGCTGGTAGAACTGGCGCGGCTGGTCGAGCAGCACGGGCTTCTCCCCCTCGGCCGCGACCTCGATGCTGCCTTCGATCAGGCAGACCACCTGGCGGTCGTTGGAGGCGGCCTTGCCCCACAGGTCGGTGCCGCGGATGCCGGTGGTCACGTTGGCCACGCTGATGTTCACCAGGCGTCGGCGGTGCTTCATCAGCGCATCGGTGGTGAACCGGAACGCGCCTTCCGCGACCTTGAGGACCGCCTTGAATATCCCGCCCTCGTCCGGCCTGAGTTCGTCGATCTTGAGCACGCCGTTCTCCCCGAGCTTCACGAGGCTGCCCTCGGACAGCTTCAGCAGGAGGCGCGAATTGCTCCCGGTGCGCACGCGATCCCCCGCATTCAGTTCCATCCCGGGCGAGAGCGGCGCCTTGCGGCCGTCGCCGCGCTCCACCCAGGCGGGCATCTGGACGGCCTCCACCGCCGCAGCCGGGGCGGCGATGGCGGCAGGGTGCGCGGCGGCCAGCGCTAGGCCGGCGGCGAGAAACAGGCTGTGGAGAGCTTTCATGGCTGATTCTGCCTCAGGGGAACATGGTGGATTCAGCTATAATTTTCAGTTCGGCCCTGATTTTGCGAGCTTTTATGCAAGAGCGCTACACCCCGCAGTCGGTAGAACGAGACGCCCAGGGCTACTGGGACGGCTCCGGGTCGTTCCGCGTCACGGAAGACCCCGCCCGCCCGAAGTACTACTGCCTGTCGATGTTCCCCTACCCGTCGGGGAAACTGCACATGGGGCACGTCCGCAACTACACCATCGGCGACGTGCTCACGCGCTTTTACCGGATGCGCGGCTACAACGTGCTGCAGCCCATGGGCTGGGACGCGTTCGGCCTGCCGGCGGAAAACGCCGCAATGGCCAACAAGGTGCCGCCGGCGAAGTGGACCTACGACAACATCGCGTACATGCGCTCGCAGCTGAAGAGCCTCGGCTTCGCGATCGACTGGACGCGCGAACTCGCCACCTGCTCGCCGCAGTATTACAAGTGGAACCAGTGGCTGTTCGTGCGCCTGTTCAAGAAGGGCCTCGCGTACAAGAAGACCGGCGTCGTGAACTGGGACCCGGTCGACCAGACCGTGCTTGCCAACGAGCAGGTGATCGACGGCCGCGGCTGGCGCACCGGCGCGGTGGTGGAAAAGCGCGAGATCCCGATGTACTTCCTGCGCATCTCGGCCTACGCCGAGGAGCTGCTGTCGGCCCTGGACGGCATGGGCGGCTGGCCCGAGCAGGTCAAGCTGATGCAGAAGAACTGGATCGGCAAGTCCGAGGGCGTGCGCTTCGGCTTCCCGTACGAACTGGCGGGCGAGAAGAAGCTGCTGAATGTCTTCACCACGCGCGCCGACACCATCATGGGCGTGACGTTCTGCGCGGTCGCCGCCGAACACCCGCTCGCGCTGCATGCGGCCAAGGGCAACCCGAAGCTGGCCGCATTCATCGAGGAATGCAGGCAGGGAGCGGTGATCGAAGCCGAGATGGCCCAGCAGGAAAAGAAGGGCATGGCCACCGGCCTCACCGTCACGCACCCGCTGTCGGGCGAGCAGGTGCCGGTGTGGGTGGGCAACTACGTGCTGATGAGCTACGGCGACGGCGCGGTCATGGGCGTGCCGGCGCACGACGAGCGCGACTACGAGTTCGCGCAGAAGTACGGCCTCGCGATCAGGCCCGTCATCCGCCACCCCGCAGGTGACACCGTCCCGGCTCCGTGGAAGCCGGAGTACGCCGAGTACGGCACCTGCATCAACTCGGGCAAGTACGACGGCCTGGACTTCAAGGCGGCGGTCAGCGCGGTCGCGGCGGACCTGAAGGCGAAGGGCCTCGGCGACAAGCACGTGCAGTGGCGGCTGCGCGACTGGGGCATCTCGCGCCAGCGCTACTGGGGCTGCCCGGTGCCGATCATCCACTGCAAGGACTGCGGCGACGTCCCCGTCCCCGAAAAGGACCTGCCCGTGGTGCTGCCCGAGGACCTCGTGCCCGACGGCACGGGCAACCCGCTCGCCAAGCTCCCTTCCTTCTACGAATGCATGTGCCCGTCGTGCGGCAAGCCCGCGCGGCGCGAGACCGACACCATGGACACGTTCGTCGACTCGTCCTGGTACTTCTCGCGCTACGCCTGCCCCGACAACAGCGGGGCGATGGTCGACGACCGCGCGAGGTACTGGATGCCGGTCGACCAGTACATCGGCGGCATCGAGCACGCGATCCTGCACCTCTTGTATTCGCGCTTCTTCGCGCGCGTGATGCGGGACGAAAGCCTGCTCGACATCAGCGAACCTTTCACCAACCTGCTCACGCAGGGCATGGTGCTGGCCGAGCTGTACTACCACGACAGCGCCGAGGGCCGGCGCGAATGGATCAACCCGGCCGACGTGACGGTGGAGCGCGACGCCAAGGGGCGCCCGGTGGCAGCGAAGCGCGCCTCCGACGGCGCCGCGGTGGTGGCCGCCGGCATCGGCACGATGTCCAAGTCCAAGAACAACGGCGTGGACCCGCAGGCCCTGATCGAGAAGTACGGCGCCGACACGGCGCGCTTCTTCATCATCTTCGCCTCCCCGCCCACGCAGTCGCTGGAATGGTCGGACGAAGGCGTGGAAGGCTCGTTCCGGTTCCTGAAGCGGGTGTGGGCCTATGCGGCGAATTTCGGCCGCGCCGGCGCGGCACGACCGGCCCCGGCACTGCTCAAGGCCACGCGCTTCGAGATCCATACGGTGTTGAAGCAGGCGACCTACGACCTCGGCAAGCACCAGTTCAACACCGTGGCCTCGGCCGCGATGAAGATCCTGAACGCGCTCGAAAAGCTGCAGGACTCGGCCAGCGACGAGGCCAGGGAAGGCCTGTCGATCCTGCTGCGCCTGCTCTCGCCGATCACGCCGCACATCTGCCACCACCTCTGGCGCGAGCTCGGGTTCGGCGCCGACGTGCTGGCCGCGCCCTGGCCCGAGCCGGACCCCGCTGCCCTGGAGCAGGACGAGATCGAATACGTGGTGCAGGTCGGCGGCAAGACGCGCGGCAACCTGCGCGCGCCCAAGTCGGCCGACCGGGCCGCGCTCGAAGCGCTTGCCACGGCCAGCGCGCTCGTGCAAAAGTACGTCGCAGGCCAGGCGATCCGCAAGATCGTCATCGTCCCGGGCCGGCTGATCAACATCGTGGTGTGAACGGGAGCCTCGCTTGAGAATCCTGCTTGTCGTTGTCGCGCTGTCGCTGTCGGCCTGCGGCTTCCAGCTGCGCGGCGTGTCGAACCTGCCGTTCGATACGCTGTACATTCCCGGCGCCACGGCCGGCCTCGCGCTCGACCTCAAGCGCTACATCCAGGGCGGCACCAAGACCATCGTCGTGAGCGACCCGAAGTCGGCCCAGGCCATCCTCGAGCTCAGCGGCGAATCCAGGCAGAGGAACATCCTCTCGCTGTCGGGCGCCGGCCGGGTCCGCGAGCTGCAGCTGGTGTATCGCGTGAACCTGCGCGTCCACGACGGCAAGGGCGGGGAATTCCTGCCGATGACCCCGTTCGCGATCACCCGCGACCTGACCTACAGCGACACCGACGTGCTGTCGAAGGAAGTCGAGGAAGCGAACATCTATCGCGAGGTGCAGGCCGACCTCGTGCAGCAGATCCTGCGGCGCCTTTCAGCCGCGCAGCCGGCCAAGCCCGTCGTCCAGTAACCCGATGCAACTTCGCGCCGACCAGCTCGAGGCGCACCTGAAGAAGACCCTCGCGCCCCTCTACGTCGTCCACGGCGACGAGGCGCTCATTGCGCTCGAGGCCGCGGACGCGATCCGCGCAGCCGCCCGCAGGCAAGGCCACTCCGAGCGGGACCTCTTCATCGCCGAGCGCGGCTTCGACTGGGGCGAGCTGTTCCAGGCCGGCGCCAGCCTGTCCCTGTTCGGGGACAAGAAGATCGTCGAGCTGCGCCTGCCCACCGGCAAGCCCGGCACCGAGGGCGCGAAGGCGATCGAGCGTTACTGCGGAAACCTGAATCCGGACTGCCTAACGCTGGTGTCGACGCCGCGGCTGGACAAGGCGGGGCAGAATTCGGCCTGGTTTACCGCGCTGTCCGGGGCAGGGGTCGTGATCGACGTCTACAAGGTGGAACGCGCGCGTCTGCCGGAATGGATCGGGCAGCGCCTGGCGCGCAACGGTCAGCGGGCCGGGCGCGAGGCGCTGGAATTCCTCGCCGACCGCGTGGAAGGCAACCTCCTCGCCGCCCACCAGGAAGTGCAGAAGCTGGCCCTGCTGCTGCCTGCCGGCGAGATCACACTCGACGATGCGCAGGACGCGGTCTCCAACGTAGCACGCTACGACGTGCAGGCGCTCGCC
>JAFEDL010000104.1:7279-10274 GCA_018241645.1 Pseudomonadota bacterium | reverse complement strand
CGCTACGACGTGCAGGCGCTCGCCGAGGCGATGCTCGCCGGAGACACCGCGCGGTACGCGCGCGTGCTCGAAGGCCTGAAGGGCGAGGGCGAAGCCCCCACCTTCGTGCTGTGGGCGGTGTCCGAGGAACTGCGCGCCGTGTCGCGGATCCTTTCGGGCATCTCCGCCGGCCGGCCGATGGAGCAGCTGTTCCGCGAAAACCGCGTCTGGCGCAACAAGGAGGCCCCGATGAAGGCCGCCCTGCGCCGGTTCCGGCAGGAGACGGTGGACGCGGCGCTGTCGCACGCGGCGCTGATCGACCGCGTGATCAAGGGCATCGCCCGGGGCAACGCCTGGGATGAGTTCCTGAAACTGGGTTTAACATTGCGGCATGGACGCTGACACTGACGTAAGAAGCTATATGCAGGGACTCGGGCGCGCGGCGCGGGCCGCGGCGCGCGAAGTCGCGCGCGCCAGCACGGTGACCAAGAACCGCGCGCTGCTCGCGATCGCGGCCGAGATCCGCGGCAAGTCCGCCGGGCTCATCGCCGAAAACCTGCGCGACGTGGAGCGGGCGAAGTCCGAAGGGCGCGACAACGCGTTCGTCGACCGCCTCACGCTGGGCGCGAAAGGCGTCGAGCAGATGGCGCGGGGCGTGGAGCAGGTGGCCGCCCTGCCCGACCCGGTCGGCGAGATCACCGCGCTCGAAAAGCGCCCCACCGGCATCGAGGTCGGCCGCATGCGCGTGCCGCTCGGCGTGATCGGCATCATCTACGAATCCCGGCCCAACGTGACCGTGGATGCGGCCGCGCTGTGCCTCAAGGCGGGCAACGCGTGCATCCTGCGCGGCGGCTCGGAGGCGATCCGCTCCAACCGCGCAATCGCCGCCTGCATCCAGGCGGGACTCGCGGCGGCCGGGCTGCCGAAGGCCGCAGTGCAGGTCGTGGAAACGCCCGACCGCGCGGCCGTGGGCGAGCTCATCACCATGCCCGAGTACGTAGACATCATCGTGCCGCGCGGCGGCAAGGACCTGATCGCGCGCCTGATGCGCGAATCGAAGATCCCGATGATCAAGCACCTCGACGGCGTGTGCCACGTCTACATCGACGACAAGGCCGACGCGGTGATGGCGGTGAACATCGCCGACAACGCCAAGACCCAGCGCTACGGCACCTGCAACACGCTCGAGACGCTGCTGGTGGCCGAGGGCATCGCGGCCCGGGTGCTGCCCGAGATCGCGGCGATCTACCGCGCCAAGGGCGTGGAAATGCGCGGCGACGACGCCACGCGCCGCATCGTGCCGGACGCGAAGCCCGCGTCCGAGGACGACTGGTACGCCGAGTACCTCGCGCCGATCGCGGCGATCCGGGTGGTCAAGGGGCTGGACGAGGCCATCGACCACATCGCCAAGTACGGCTCGCAGCACACCGACGCGATCGTCACCGAGGACCGCGCGCGCGCCGACCGGTTCCTGCGCGAGGTCGATTCCGCCTCGGTGATGGTCAACGCCTCCACCCGCTTCGCCGACGGGTTCGAGTTCGGGCTGGGGGCCGAAATCGGCATCTCCACCGACAAGCTGCACGCGCGCGGGCCGGTGGGCCTCGAGGGCCTGACCTCGCAGAAGTTCGTCGTCCTGGGCCACGGCGAAGTGCGCACTTGAGGGCAGGCGGCACCGGGGCGGGGATCGGCATACTCGGCGGCTCGTTCGACCCGGTCCACAACGCGCACATTGCGATCGCCCGGGCCGCCCTGGCCGGGCTCGGCCTCGCGAAAGTCCTCTGGATTCCGGGCGGCACACCGCCGCACCGCGAGGCGCCGCTCGCCTCGGGCGCGCATCGCGCCGCCATGGTTGCGCTCGCCATCCGCGGCGAGCCGCGCTTCGAACTGGACCTGCGCGAGATCCGCAAGACCTCGCCCGGGTACACGGTGGAGACGCTCGAGGACCTGCGCGCGGAGCTCGGCACGGACGCCGACCTCGTGCTGCTGATCGGCGCGGACCAGTACGCGCGGCTCGAGACCTGGCATCGCTGGCAGGACCTGTTCGGCCTGTCCCGCATAGCGGTGTTCGCCCGGCCCGGGGAAACCCTTGCCGGGGCGCAGCGAGTGACGGTCGTCCCGATGTCCCCGCTCGACATTTCCTCCACTGCGATCCGCGCGCGCATCGCCGCCGGCGACCCGCCGCGCGGATTGCTGCCCGACGCGGTTCTCGACTATATTCAAACCAACCGCCTTTACTCTTCACCGGAGCGCAGAACCCGTTAATGGATATCCGTAAAAAGCAGCGCGCGGTGGTCGACGCGCTCGAAGACATCAAGGGCCGCGACATCGTCGTGTACAACACCGAGCGCCTGTCGCCTTACTTCGAGCGGGTGGTCATCGCGACCGGCGATTCCACGCGCCAGGTCAAGGCGCTGGCAGACAACGTGCAGGAGCAGCTCAAGAAACTGGGCGCGCGGGTGCACGGCACCGAGGGCGGCGACACGGGCGAGTGGGTGCTGGTCGACCTCGGCGACATCGTCGTGCACGTCATGCACCCCACCACGCGGCTCACGTACAACCTCGAAGAGCTGTGGGGCGGCAAGGACGTGAAGATCAAGCGCGAACCCGAGCCCACGGCGCGCGTTGCGCCCAAGCCGAAGGCAGCCGCCAAAGCCAAAGCGAAGGCCAAGCCCAAAGCCAAACCCAAGGCAAAGGCAAAGGCAAAAGCCCCCGCCAGGAAAACCGCGGCCAGGCCGCGCAAAGCCCCGGCCAAGAAGAAGAAACCGGCAAAACGCCGGGCCTGAGCCTTGCCCCGACTCTACGTCGTCGCGGTGGGCGACAAGCTGCCGGGCTGGGCCAACGAGGCTTGCGACGAATACCTCAAGCGGTTGCCGCGCGGATTCGAAGCCCTGCTGTTCGAAGTCCGCGCCGAACCACGCACCTCCGGCAAGAGCGTTCCGCAGATGATGGCCGCCGAAGCGCAGCGCCTGCGCGCGGCCCTGCCCAAGGGCGTGCGCCTCGTGGCGCTCGACGAGCG
>JAFEDL010000104.1:0-7185 GCA_018241645.1 Pseudomonadota bacterium | reverse complement strand
CGAGTGCGAACTGCTGCTGCGCCTGTCGAGCTTTACCCTGCCGCACGCGCTGGCGCGCGCGGTATTCGCCGAGCAGCTGTATCGCGCCGCGTCATTGCTGACCGGCCATCCGTACCACAGGGACTAGCGCCGACCCTCTGCTACACTCGACGGCAACCCCATTGCCGCCATGATCACCTCCCAGGACCGCAGCATCTACCTCGCCTCGCGCAGCCCGCGGCGCAGGGAACTGCTTGCCCAGATCGGGGTGAAGTTCCACCTGCTGCTGTTTCGCGACCTGCCGCAGGCCGACCCCGAGGTGAACGAGGACACGATCCCCGGCGAAACGCCGCACGACTACGTGGTGCGCGTCTGCCGCATCAAGGCCGAGGCCGGCTGGAAACGCATGCAGCAGCGCAGCCTGCCGAGGAGCCCGGTGCTGGCTGCGGACACCACCGTCGCGGTCGACAACCGCATCCTCGCCAAGCCCGCCGACCGGCGCGAAGCCGCCGAGATGCTCGAATCCCTGTCCGGGCGCCGCCACGAGGTGCTCACCGCGGTGGCCCTGAAATTCGACGAGCGCGTGGAACTCGCCGTGTCGCGCACCGAGGTCGAGTTCCGCACGCTCGGCGCCGAGGAGATCCGCCAGTACGTCGCCACGGGGGAGGCCGACGACAAGGCCGGCGCGTACGCCATCCAGGGGCGCGCCGGGCAGTTCATCGTCGAGATCCGCGGCAGCTACTCGGGCGTGATGGGCCTGCCGCTGTACGAGACCGCGCAGCTCATCGAGAAGATCGGCGCGGTGCACGATAGACGGGGGGGTACGGGGGGGGTGTAGCCCCACCTGTTCCTATGAACGAAGAAATATTAATTAACGTCACCCCGCAGGAGACGCGCGTGGCCGTGATGCAGAACGGCGTCGCGCAGGAACTCCTCGTGGAGCGCTCGGCCAGCCGCGGGCGCGTGGGCAACATCTACAAGGGCCGCGTAGCGCGCGTGCTCCCCGGCATGCAGTCGGCGTTCGTCGAGATCGGGCTCGAGCGCGCCGCCTTCCTGCACGTGGCCGACATCTGGGAGCACCGGCCCAGGGAAGGCTCCGCCACGCCCGCCCCGCCGATCGAGAAGATCCTCGCCGAGGGCCAGCCCATCGTCGTACAGGTCGTGAAGGACCCGATCGGCACCAAGGGCGCGCGGCTGTCCACGCAGATCTCGATCGCCGGCCGCCTGCTGGTCTACCTGCCGCAGGACCCGCACATCGGCATCTCGCAGCGCATCGGCGACGAGGCCGAGCGGGCCGCACTGAAGGAGCGCCTGCAGCAGGTGATGCCGGCCGACGAGAAAGGCGGCTTCATCGTGCGCACCATCGCGGAGTCCGCGACCGCGGACGAGCTTTCCGCGGACATCCAGTACCTGCGCCACCTGTGGAACACCCTGCGCGAGCGCGCCATCGCCGCGCAGCCCACCGAACTCATCTACGAGGACCTGTCCCTGGCCCAGCGCGTGCTGCGCGACATGGTGCTCGGCGACACCGACCGCGTGATGATCGACTCGCGCGAGAATTTCCAGAAGCTCGCCGCGTTCGCCGAGACCTACACGCCCCAGGTGCGGCCCAAGCTCGACCACTACACCGGCGAGCGGCCCCTGTTCGACGTCTACAACGTCGAAAAGGAGATCGAGAAGGCGCTCGCCCGGCGCGTGGACCTCAAGTCGGGCGGCTACCTGATCATCGACCAGACCGAGGCGATGACCACCATCGACGTGAACACCGGCGGGTTCGTGGGGACGCGCAACTTCGACGACACGATCTTCAAGACCAACCTCGAGGCGGCGCAGGCCCTCGCCCGCCAGCTGCGCCTCAGGAACCTGGGCGGCATCATCGTGCTCGACTTCATCGACATGGACAACGAGGAGCACCGCGCCGCGGTGCTGGAGGAGCTGAGGAAGGCCCTGTCCCGCGACCGCACGCGCATGACGGTGAACGGCTTCACCCAGCTCGGCCTGGTGGAGATGACGCGCAAGCGCACGCGCGAGTCGCTCGCGCACGTGCTGTGCGAGACCTGCCCCACCTGCGGCGGCCGCGGCGAGGTCAAGACCGCGCGCACCGTGTGCTACGAGATCCTGCGCGAGATCCTGCGCGAGGCGCGCGCGTTCAACGCGCGCGAGTTCCGCATCCTCGCCGGCCGGCCGGTGATCGACCTCTTCGAGGAGGAGGAGTCGCAGTCGCTCGCGATGCTCTCCGATTTCATCGGCAAGCCGATCTCGATGCAGGTCGAGAGCAGCTACACCCAGGAACAATTCGACATCGTCTTAATGTAGGAATGCCATGAACGACATCGTTTTCCAGAGCGCCAAAAAGCTCGCCCGCCTGATCCGCACGCGCAAGCTCTCCGCCGTCGAGGTCATGAAGGCGCACATTGCCCAGGTCGAGAAGGTCAACCCGCAGGTGAACGCCATCGTCACCTTCCTGCCCGAGGCCGCCCTCAAGGAGGCGAAGAAGCTCGACGCGAAGCTCGCGCGGGCAAAGACCGTGACCGGGTTCGGCCCGCTCACCGGCCTGCCGATCGCCTACAAGGACCTGGTGTCCACCAAGGGCATCCGCACCACCTTCGGCTCGCCGGTCTACAAGGACAACGTCCCCGACACCGACAGCGCCCTCGTGGAGCGGCTCTCCGCGGCCGGCGCGATCACGCTCGGCAAGACCAATACACCCGAATTCGGCGCGGGCTCGCAGACCTTCAACGCGGTGTTCGGCGCGACCAAAAACCCCTACGACCTCACCAAGACCTGCGGCGGGTCCTCAGGCGGCGGCGGCGTGGCCGTGGCCTGCGGCATGCTGCCGTTCGCCGACGGCTCCGACCTCGCCGCGAGCCTCAGGAATCCCGGCAACTACTGCAACATCGTCGGTTTCCGCCCGACTCCGGGGCGCGTGGCGAACTGGCCCAACGCCAACGCATGGGATACGCAATCCACGCTCGGGCCCATGGCCCGCTCGGTCGAGGACGCCGCGTTCCTGTTTGCCGCGATGGCCGGGCAGGACCCGCGCGCGCCGGTCACATTCAGCGAGCCGGGCAGCCTCTTCGCCAAGCCGCTGGGGCGCAAGTTCAAGAAAGTGCGGGTCGCCTTCACGCGCGACTTCGGCGGCGTGCCCATGGACCCGCGCGTGCTCAGGGTGATCGACGCGCAGAGGAAGGTGCTCGAGTCGCTGGGCTGCATCGTGGAGGACGCCTGCCCGGACTTCAGCGGCGCCAAGGAAGCCTTCGAGACCATCCGCGCGGTGTCGTTCTCGATGAAGTACGCCCCCCTCCTCAAGACCCACCGCCACCTGCTCAAGGACACCGTGATCTGGAACATCGAGCAGGGCCTGGCCGTGACCGGCGAGCAGTACGGCCGGGCCGACGCCCTGCGCACGCAGCTGTTCCAGCGCATGCGGGCATTCCTCGAGAAGTACGAGTTCCTCGCCGGCCCGGTGAACCAGCTGCCGCCGTTCCCGGTGGACCTCGACTACCCGCGCGAGATCGCCGGCACGAAGATGGGGAACTACCTCGACTGGATGAAGACCTGCTACTACGTGACCATCACCAGCCACCCGGCCATCTCCGTCCCGGCGGGGTTCACGAACGACCCGGTCCCGCTGCCGGTGGGCCTGCAGCTCGTCGGCCGGTACCGGGACGACTTCGGCGTGCTCCAGCTTGCGCACGCCTTCGAGGAAGCCACCGGGATCGCAAAGCAGCGCCCGGCGCTGGCCGGTTAGAGAGGAGGAATCCACATGAAAGCCGTCGGTTTCAAGCAAAGCCTGCCGATCACCGAGCGCGATTCGCTCCTCGACCTCGAGCTTCCCGACCCGGTGCCCGGCCCGCGCGACCTGCTGGTCGAGGTGAAGGCGGTATCGGTCAACCCGGTCGACACCAAGATGCGCATGCGCGGCGCCCCGCCCGGCCAGACAGTGGTGCTGGGGTTCGATGCCGCAGGCGTGGTCCGGGACGTGGGCAAGGACGTGACGTTGTTCAAGGCGGGCGACCAGGTGTACTACGCCGGCTCCAACATCCGCCCCGGCACCAATGCCCAGCTGCACCTGGTGGACGAGCGCATCGTCGGCTCGAAGCCCCAGCAGGTCTCGTTCGCGGAGGCGGCTGCCATGCCCCTCACCTCGATCACCGCGTGGGAGCTGCTGTTCGACCGGTTCGGCGTGACGCGCAATACCAGCGGGAGCCTGCTGGTGATGGGCGGCGCGGGCGGCGTGGGTTCGATGATGATCCAGCTCGCCAGCCGGCTCACGCACCTCACCGTCATCGCCACGGCCTCGCGTCCGGAGACGGTCGACTGGTGCCTCTCGTACGGCGCGCACCACGTGATCGACCATACCCGGCCGCTGGCCGACGAGCTCAAGCGCCTCGGGATCCCCGAGGTGGACTACATCGCCGGACTCACCGCCACGGCCAGGCACCTGCCGGCGTACCCGGCCATCCTCGCGCCGCAGGGCAAGCTCGGGGTGATCGACGACCCGGGCGTGCTCGACATCATGCCGTTCAAGCGCAAATGCAATTCCGTGCACTGGGAGGCGATGTTCACGCGCTCCATGTTCACCACCGACGACATCATCCTGCAGCACGACCTGCTCGACGAGGTGTCGGCGCTGGTGGACGCGCGCACGCTGCGCACGACGCTCACGCAGAACCTGGGGATCATCAACGCCACCAACCTCAAGCGCGCGCACGCGCTGATCGAGAGCGGCAAGTCGATCGGCAAGGTCGTGCTGGAAGGGTTCTGAGGTGGCGGGCACGAACGTCCGGAGCATCGAGACCCTGGCCTGCGACGCGGGCTGGCGCAACTACCACTTCGTCAAGGTCACCACCGACAGCGGCATCGTCGGCTGGAGCGAATACGACGAGGGTTTCGGCGCGCCGGGCGTGGGCGCGGTGATCGAGCGGCTTGCGGCGCGCGTGGTGGGCAAGTCCGTGGACGAGCACGAGCGCATCTACGCCGACCTGAACAGCGCCACCCGCCCGGCCTCGGGCGGCATCGTCGCGCTGGCCATGGGCGCCATCGAGAACGCCCTGCTCGACGCCAAGGCCAAGGGCCTGGGCGTGCCCGTGTATTCCCTGCTCGGCGGCAAGGTGCGCGACCGCATCCGGGTGTACTGGTCGCACTGCTGCACGTGGCGCATCAACCATCCCACCCACTACACCCCTGCGATCACCGACCTCGAAGGCGTGAAGTCCCTCGGCCGCGAAGTGCGCGAAAAGGGCTTTACCGCCTGCAAGACCAACATCTTCATCTACGACGAGCACAAGAAGAACCCGCGCGGCTACCGGCCCGGGTTCGGCGTGCCGTTCACGCCCGAGCTCAACATCGACCGCGCGGTGCTCAGGAACATCGTCATGCACCTCGAGGCCCTGCGCGAGGGCACCGGGCCGGACGTGGACATCCTGCTGGACTTGAACTTCAACGCCAAGACCGAGGGCTACCTCAGAATCCTGCGCGCAATCGAACACCTGGACATGTTCTGGGTGGAGATCGACACCTTCAACCCGCAGGCCCTGGCCTACATCCGCGACCACAGCCGCCACCCGATCAGCTCCTGCGAGACCCTGCTGGGGCTCGGGGAGTTCCTGCCCTACTTCCGCGAGCAGGCCATGGACGTGGCGATCGTCGACACGCCCTGGAACGGGGTGTGGCAGTCGATGAAGATCGCGGCCGCCGCCGCCGCGCACGAGGTCAACGTGGCCCCGCACAACTTCTACGGGCACCTGTGCACGATGATGAACGCGCATTTCTCGGCGGCGGTGCCGAACCTGCGCATCATGGAGACCGACATCGACCGCATCGCCTGGGACCACGAGCTGTTCACCCACGTGCCCGAGTTCGTCGACGGCCACCTCGTCCTGCCCGACCGGCCCGGCTGGGGCACGGAGCCGAACGAGGCGGCGATGCGCGCGCATCCGCCCAAGCCGCGCGAAGCGATCCTCAGCTACGGCAGCCGCAAGGGCGGCTAGGCCGCCTCAGCAGTCGGGGCAGTGCCGGGCGAAGCGCCCGTAAACGCGCTTCGCGTTTCCGCTGAAGATCTTTTCCCGGTCTGCTCCGGTGAGCCAGCCCGCGTTGTCGATGTAGCGCTTCGTGTCGTCGTAATAGTGCCCGGTCTCGGGATCGATGCCGCGCACCGCGCCCACCACCTCGGACGCGAACAGGATGTTGTCCGCGGGGATCACCTTCAGCAGGCAGTCGATGCCCGCCTGGTGGTAGACGCAGGTGTCGAAGAACACGTTGTTCAGCAGCAACTCTTTCAGCGGCGGCAGGCCCATGTCCTGCGCGAGGCCGCGGTAGCGTCCCCAGTGGTAGGGCACCGCGCCGCCGCCGTGCGGGATGATGAACTTCAGCGTCGGGAAGTCCTTGAACAGGTTCTTCTCGATCAACTGCATGAACGCAGTCGTATCGCCGTTGATGTAGTGCGCGCCGGTGGCGTGGAAGTTGGGGTTGCACGAGCCGCTCACGTGGATCATGGCCGGCACGTCCAGCTCGACAATCTTCTCGTACAGCGGGTACCACCACTTGTCGGTCAGCGGCGGATCGGTCCAGTAGCCGCCGGAAGGGTCCGGGTTCAGGTTGCAGCCGATGAAGCCGAACTCCTTCACGCATCTTTCCAGCTCGGGGATGCAGTTCTTCGGGTTGACGCCGGGCGTCTGCGGCAGCTGGCACACGCCGACAAAGTTGTTTGGATACAGGGTGCAGACGCGGTGGATCAGCTCGTTGCACTGCTCGGACCAGTACCGGCTGGTAAGCTCGTTGCCGATATGGTGGCCCATGCCCATCGCGCGCGGCGAGAAGACCGTCAGGCTGGTGCCGCGCTCGCGCTGGATCCTCAACTGCGCGCCCTCCAGGCTCTGGCGGATCTGGTCGTCGGTGATGCCGAGGCTGCCGCGCGCCGGGACGTAGGCCGGGTCCTTCGCCCCGGCGATCTGGCCGTCGCGGTAGTCCTGCAGCTGCTTCGGCGCGGTCGTGTAGTGACCGTGGCAATCAATGATCATGCATACGCTCCAGGATACGGGTTCTCAGAATTCTGCCTTCTCGCCGGGCTTCAGCGCGAGCACTTTCGTCGGGGTATTGCCCAGCGCCTGCATGTACTCCTGCGGCGTGCCCTTGTTGAGGGGGTTGGTCCCGTAATGCATCGGGATCACGAACTTCGGTTTCATCAGCTCGCGCGTGGCGTAC
>JAFEDL010000103.1 GCA_018241645.1 Pseudomonadota bacterium | reverse complement strand
AGCTTGTTGCGCGCGTCCTGGTGGTAGGCCGCATAGAAGGACATCTGGTCTTCGAGTGTTTTCACGCCTTTTCCTCCGCTGGGCAGGGTCGGGAGATAGGTGAAATCCGCTATAATTCATAATTTTACATCTCCTCTGCATGCTCGTCACGCATGGACACCTGCCGGCGTTAACCGCAGCCCCCGCGCGCGCATTTGCTGCGCCGCGTCCGGAACGGCTGGCGGTCACGGTCGGCAATTTCGACGGTGTGCACCGCGGGCACCGGGCGATGCTCGAGCGCATGAAGGTGAAGGCAGCCGAACTCGGCGTGCCCTCCTGCGTGCTGACGTTCGAGCCGCATCCGCGGGAACTGTTCAGCCCGCACACCGCGCCGGCCCGGCTGACGCGGCTGGCCTCCAAGCTTGCCGTGCTGCGCGACGCGGGGGTGGACCGGGTGCACGTGGCGCGCTTCGACCGGAAATTTGCGGCGCAGGCGCCGGAACGGTTCATCGAGGACGTGCTGGTGAACGGGCTGGGATGCGCGTGGCTGCTGGTCGGGCGGGACTTCCGCTTTGGCGCGAAGCGCGCAGGGGATTTCGCGCTGCTCGAAGAGGCGGCGATGCGCGAAGGGTTCCAGCTGGAGGCCATGCCCGAAGTGACGAACGCAGGCGAGCGCATCTCGAGCTCGGGCGTGCGCGCTGCGCTTGAGGGGGGCGACCTGGAAGGCGCCAGCGCGCTGCTCGGCCGCCTGTACTCGATCGCGGGGCGGGTGGCGCACGGCGACAAGCTGGGGCGCGAACTCGGGTTTGCCACGGCGAACATCCGCCTGCCGCACAAGCCGCCGCTGGCCGGCATCTTCGTGGTCGAGGTGCTGGGCGTCCCCCAGGCGGGCGGCAAGGCCTGGCCCGGGGTGGCGAGCATAGGGGTGCGGCCGACGGTCAAGGAAGACGCGGTGCCGCTGCTGGAGGCGCACCTGTTCGATTTCGACGCGGACCTGTACGGCCGCCGCATCGAGGTGAAGTTTCTGCACAAGCTGCGCGACGAGGAGAAGTATCCCGGCCTCGAAGCGCTCAAGGAGGCGATCGCGCGCGATGCCGCGGACGCCCGGGAATTTTTTGCTGCGAAGAGCCATGGCTGACTACAAGAAGACACTGAACCTGCCCGACACGCCGTTCCCCATGAAGGGCGACCTCGCCAGGCGCGAGCCGCTGTGGGTGAAGGAATGGCAGGACAAGGGGCTGTACAAGCGCCTGCGGGACGTATCGCGCGGGCGGCCGCGCTTCGTGCTGCACGACGGGCCGCCATACGCCAACGGCGACATCCACATCGGGCACGCGGTCAACAAGATCCTGAAGGACGTCATCGTCAAGTCCAAGCTCCTCGCGGGGTTCGATGCGCCGTACGTGCCCGGCTGGGACTGCCACGGCATGCCGATCGAGGCGCAGATCGAGAAGGTGCACGGCCGCAACCTTTCGACGGCCGAAACGCTGAAGCTGTGCCGCGCCTACGCGGCCGAGCAGGTCGAGCGCCAGAAGAAGGACTTCCAGCGCCTGGGCGTGCTGGGCGACTGGGACAACCCCTACCTGACGATGGCGCCGGGCAACGAGGCGGACGAGATCCGCACGCTCGGCATCCTGCTGCAGAAGGGCTACGTCTTTCGCGGCCTGAAGCCGGTGAACTGGTGCTTCGACTGCGGTTCGGCGCTGGCCGAGGCCGAGGTCGAATACGAGGACCGCAAGGACATCGCGGTCGATGTCGGGTTCGCGTTCGCCGAGCCGGACAAGCTCGCCCGGGCCTTCGGCCTGCCGGCGCTGCCGGACAGGCCCGGCCACGTGGTGATCTGGACCACCACGCCGTGGACGCTGCCCGCGAACCAGGCCCTGAACGTGCACCCGGAGTTCGACTACAACCTGGTCGAGACGGAAAAGGGCCTGCTCATCCTCGCGGCCGAGCTGCAGGAGAAGTGCCTCGCGCGTTACAAGCTCACCGGCACGAAGCTCGCGTCCTGCAAGGGCGCGGCGCTCGACCACATCGCGTTCCGCCACCCGTTCTACGACCGCCTGTCCCCGGTGTACCTCGGCGACTACGTGACGCTCGATACCGGCACCGGCATCGTCCATTCCTCGCCGGCCTACGGCGTGGAGGACTTCGACTCCTGCCGCCGCAACGGCCTGAAGGACGACGAGATCCTCACGCCGGTGATGGGCGACGGGAAGTACGCGTCCACGCTGCCGCTCTTCGGCGGCATGATGATCTGGAAGGCGAATCCCAAGGTGGTGGAGGAACTGCAGCAGCGCGGCGCGCTGTTCGCGAGCGAGTCTTACGTGCACAGCTACATGCATTGCTGGCGCCACAAGACGCCGGTGATCCTGCGCGCCACCATCCAGTGGTTCGCCGGCATGGAGAAGGTGCCCGGATGGAACGGCGTGAAGCCGGCCGAGCCCCTGCGCGCCACCGCGTTGCGCGGCGTGGAGAACACGCAGTTCTTCCCGGCCTGGGGCCAGGCGCGGCTGCACGGCATGATCGCCAACCGGCCGGACTGGACGCTGTCGCGCCAGCGGCAGTGGGGCGTGCCGATGCCGTTCTTCATCCACCGCGAGACCGGTCAGCTGCATCCGCGCACCCCGGAGCTGCTCGAGCAGGTCGCGCAGCGCGTGGAGAAGGAAGGCATCGAGGCGTGGCAGGACATCAGGGCCGAGGACCTGCTGGGAGCGGAGGCCGCGCAGTACGAAAAGAGCCGCGACACGCTCGACGTCTGGTTCGACTCGGGCTCCACGCACTACACGGTGCTGAAGCACTCGCACGCGAGCGAATCCACGTTCCCGGCCGACCTCTACCTCGAGGGCTCCGACCAGCACCGCGGCTGGTTCCATTCGTCGCTGCTGGTGTCGTGCATGATGAACGGCGTGCCGCCCTACAAGGCGCTGCTGACGCACGGCTTCGCGGTGGACGGCGAAGGCAAGAAGATGTCGAAGTCCAAGGGCAACACGGTGGTGCCGCAGGAAGTGTCCGGCACGCTCGGCGCCGAAATCCTGCGGCTGTGGGTGGCGAGCACCGACTACTCGGGGGAGCTGTCGATCTCCAACGAGATCCTCAAGCGGGTGGTGGAAGGCTACCGGCGCATCCGCAACACGCTGCGCTTCCTGCTCGCCAACACGTCCGACTTCGACATCGCGAAGGATGCGGTGCCGGTCGCGGACATGGTCGAGATCGACCGCTATGCGCTCGCCCTGACGGCGAAGCTGCAGGAGGAGATGGCCGCGGATTACGCGCGCTACCAGTTCCACCTGGTCGCGCAGCGGCTGCAGACCTTCTGCTCCGAGGACCTGGGCGCCTTCTACCTCGACATCCTGAAGGACCGGCTCTACACGGCGGCCCCGGGCTCGCACGCGCGGCGCTCGGCGCAGACCGCGCTGTGGCACATCACCTCCAGCCTCGTGCGGCTGATGGCGCCCATCCTGTCGTTCACCGCCGAGGAGCTCTGGGCGGTGTTCAACGGCAGGAAGGACGACAGCGTCTTTTTCCAGACCCTTCACGCGCTGCCTGCCGTGGCGGAAGCGCCGGCGCTGCTGTCCCGCTGGGAGCGGATGCGCGCGATCCGGGCCGACGTGCGCAGGCAGCTCGAGGAGCTGCGCGCCGCCGGCCGGATCGGGTCGTCCCTCGCCGCGGAAGTCGATTTCCACGCCGATGCGGATCGCGCGGCGTTCCTCGCCAGTTTCGGCGAGGACCTGCGGTTCGTGCTGCTGACTTCGGCCGCGCGGGTGCATGCGGCGGACGCTGCGCGCGTCGAAGTTACCCCGAGCACGCACGCGAAGTGCGAGCGCTGCTGGCATTTCCGCGCGGACGTGGGCGCGGTCCCGAAGCACCCGACGATCTGCGGACGCTGCGCAGGCAACCTGTCGGGCGCGGACGAGAAGCGTGTCTACGCCTGACGCGACGACTGCCGGGGGCAGGCTGCGGCGCATCTTCCCGTGGCTGGGAGGCGCATTGGCGATCGTGCTGGCCGACCAGGCGACCAAGCTGCTGGTGCTCGCCCGATTCGCGCCGGGTGAGTCGCTGCCGGTCACGTTCTTCTTCGACCTCGTGCTGGTATACAACAAGGGCGCCGCGTTCAGCTTCCTCGCCAAGGCCGGGGGGTGGCAGACGCCGCTGCTGATCACGATTTCCCTGGTCGCCATCGGCATCGTCGGCACCATGCTCTGGCGCAACCCTTCGCGCCGGCTCCTCGACGCAGGACTCACACTTATCCTCGGCGGCGCGGTCGGGAACCTCGTCGACCGCCTCGCATACGGCAAGGTGGTCGATTTCCTGCTGTTCCACGCGTACGGCTGGAGCTACCCCGCCTTCAACCTCGCCGATTCGGCGATCACCGCGGGCGCCGCGATCCTGATCATCGAGAGCTTCATGGCGCACGAGCCGGCCAAGGGGCGCGCATGAACGTCGGCCCGGGCAGCCACCTCACGCTGCACTACCGGATCGCGCTTGCCGAGGGCCCGCAGGCGGAGGTGCTCTCCACGTTCGGCGGCAATCCGGCCACGCTGGTGCTCGGCAGCGGCGAGCTCGCGCCGTCCCTCGAGCGCTGCCTGATCGGCGCGTCGAGCGGCGTGCCGCACGTGTTCATGCTCCAGCCCGAGGATGCGTTCGGCCGCTATCGCGACGAACTGCTGCAGCGCGTGCCGGCCGACGCGTTTCCCGACAGCCTGGCGGTCGAGCCGGGCCAGGTGATCGAATTCACCGCGCCCGACGGCGCGCGCCTTGCCGGGCTGGTCAAGGAGTTCGACGGCGGGGAGGCGCTGGTGGACTTCAACCACCCGCTCGCCGGCCGGCCGATCCGGTTCGAGGTCGAGATTCTGGCGGTCCTGTAACGGACCCAGCCCGCGGCCAAACATGGCACCATAAACACATGGATCAAATGACCCCTGACCCGGCCGGCGCCGAAGTGCTGCTGGCCAACCCGCGCGGTTTCTGCGCCGGCGTGGAGCGCGCGATCGAGATCGTCGAGCGGGCGCTTGCCCAGTACGGGCGCCCGATCTACGTGCGCCACGAAATCGTGCACAACAAGTTCGTCGTGGCCGACCTGCGCGACAAGGGGGCGGTTTTCGTCGAGGAGCTGGCCGAGGTGCCCGCCGGCAGCACGGTGATCTTCAGCGCGCACGGCGTTTCGCAGGAGGTGCGCCGCGAGGCCGAATCACGCGGGCTCAACGTCTTCGACGCAACCTGCCCGCTCGTCACCAAGGTGCACGTGCAGGTCGCCAAGCTGCTCAGGAGCGGCCACGAGATCGTCATGATCGGCCATCGCGGCCATCCGGAGGCCGAAGGCACGATGGGCCAGGCCGGTTCCGGGATGCACCTCGTCGAGACGCTCGCCGACGTGGCCGGGCTCCGGGTGCGCGACCCGGTAAAGCTCGCCTACGTGACGCAGACCACGCTTTCGGTCGACGACGCGCAGATGATCGTGGCGGCGCTGCGCGAGCGGTTCCCGGCGATCCTCGGCCCGAAGAAGGACGACATCTGCTATGCGACCCAGAACCGCCAGGACGCGGTCAAGTTCATGGCGCCGCAGTGCGACCTGGTGATCGTGGTCGGCTCGCCCAACAGTTCCAATTCCAACCGCCTGCGGGAAGTGGCGCAGAGCCGCGGCACCGAGGCCTACATGGTGGACAACGCGGGTGAGTTGCGCCCCGAATGGGTGGCGGGCAGGAAGCGCATCGGCGTCACGGCCGGCGCGTCCGCGCCTGAAGTCCTGGTCGAGGCGGTGATCGCCCGGCTGAAGGAGCTCGGCGCGCGGCGCGTCACATCGCTGCCCGGCATCGAGGAAGACGTGGTGTTTTCGCTGCCGCGCGCGTTGACGGCGCAGCCGGGCTGAGTCGAAGCCCCGGTCAGGCGCCGGGCTTGGGCTTGGGCGGGTTTTCGGGAACGGGCGGCATCGGCTGCACCCCGGTTTCCGCCCGCATGGGGCCGGGCAGCACGCCGGGCGGCAGCGGGTTGGTGCCCTGGCAGACCATCGGGCGCACGTCGCTCTTCAGCACATAGCTCGGGTTGCACTTCTTCACGCAATAGGCGCCGACCGACTCCTCGGTCTTCATGCAGGATTCGCGCTTCAGGCGCGGCCGCTGGAGCGGCTGGTAGGCGTCGTAGTAGACCCGGGCCGGCGGCTTTGCAGCCGCCGGCTTCTGTGCGGCGGGCTTCTGCGGGGCCTGCGCCAGCGCGCCGGAAATCAACGCGCAGAGCCCGGCCGCGAGTGCCAGTCGTCCGATAGCTTTCATCGCAACTCCCCTTGGCGCGGCCACGGTCAGCGCACCAGTTCGCGGTACGAGATGCGCCGGCCGCCGCCGCCGGAGCCGCCGACGTTGATGCCGAATGGCGTCTTCACGCCCGTCGCACCCGTGTTGACACCGGTGAACACCCCGCTCGGCCTGCGGAAGACCACCACGCCCACCGTGATCTGGCCGATGGTCTTCTGGCCGACCACGCCGCCGGCGGACGAGGAGACCGCCTTGCCGGTGGTGTAGTCGAACTGGTAGGTGAAGCTGTCGCCGCCTACCGTGCAGGCCGTGTTGTTCGGCACGTTGGTCACCACCAGCAGCGTGCCCTGGATCAGCTGCGGGTCGAGGTTGACGCGCTCGCCCGGCGAGGAGCCGCCCGGGTTGAGGTCCACGTACCAGCCGTCCTTGGAGACCCAGTTGACCAGGTTGCTGGACGCCGTGCGCGAGGCCGTACCGGTGTCGGTCAGGGTCTGCGTCACGAGGCCCGGCGTCGAGGTGCGGGGGTCGCCGTACGCAGTGCCCTTGTCCTTCAAGGCGTAGATGGACTGGGTGTAGGCCCACTGCAGGCCGACCGAGGCCGGGTCAGGCAGGTCGTTGGCGCCGAGGTACCGTCCGGTGCCGACAAATACCACGCGGTTGCCCGAGATCACGCCGAGTTCCGGCCTGGAGGTGATCGACTGCGGCTTGCCCCCGCTGTCCTTCAGCGTGGCCATGAGCAGCTTGGTGGGCGGATCCACGCTCATGTCGAAGCGCCAGACGTTGCCGAGCAGGTCGCCGCCGTAGACGTAGAGCGCGGTGTTGTCCGAGTTGAAGTTGGTGGCGAACGCGCTGATCTTCGACAGGCCCGCCGGGGTCGTGGTGTCGCCGACGCCGGTATCCACCTTCTGCAGGATAGCGCCCGTGAAAGCATCCAGCACATACAGGAAGCCCCTGCCGGTGGCTCCGGCCTGCACGTTGTCGATGCCCGAGGTCACGATCACCACCCAGCGGCCGTCGCTCTTTCTCTTGGTGATGACCGGGTTGCCGAAGCTGTAGCCGAAGTCGGGGTCGCTGACCTCGCACAGGGTGCTGTCGGCGCAGATGTTCCACAAGCCCTTGGGTGTGCTCGGGTCGGTGATGTCGAGTGCGAAGAAGCCCTTGCCGCCCTTGTTCAGGCCGGCAACGATGATGGTCTTCCACGCCGGGTGCGCGGGGTCGGTCCGGTTGTCGTACACGTCCGTGATCTGGGGTGAGCCGTCCACCAGGTAGGTGTGGTTCACGTCCCAGTTGTAGGTGGCCAGCTTGTACATGTTCGGCATCACCATGCGCGGCACGTAGGCCCACATCTCGTCGCCGGTGTTGCCGTTGAAGGCGTGCAGCATCCCGTCGTTGGCGGCGATGTACAGCACGCCGGTGCGCGCCGCGTTGGCCGTCTTGAAGGTGGCGTACGTCGGGGAGACCGCGTCGATGAAGCTGTAGGTCGGCGCCTTCACGAACGCCGGGGTGGCGTTGACCGGGTCGCCGAGGACGTGGTCGCGGGCGCGGAACGCGGTGCCCTGCAGCCCGGTCCAGCCGCGCAGGTAGTTGACCAGGTTCGTGCCGTCGTTCGACGCCGTCTGGTCGCCCGAGGCCAGCAGGCCGAACTGGGACATGGAGACGCCCTTGTTCGTGAAGTACGGCTGCTCCGCCGCGATGCCCCCGGCCGCCGCGCTGGTGAGGTTGGCGAACGTGAATGTCGAGAGCTTGGTGGTCGCCGCCGGGTCGAATTTGTAGATCGTGCGCGTGTCGGAGCTCGCCGTGACCTTGAGGTCGAGCTGGGCCTGGGCCGACCAGACGATCGCCGGGATCACCGCGCCGGTCGTGGTGTCGATTTGCTGGGCCACGACCTCGCCGTCCCATTTGACCGTGCGGAAGGTCGAACTGAAGATGTAGTTATCGGTCTGCGTGATGTTCGGGCTGCTGGTCGCAGAGGCCGACGCGGCCGCGGTCTGGATGTTCAGGGCGGCAAGCGCGCTCGACAGGCCGTCGGCCAGCGAGTTCGGGTCGGAGGCGCTGTAGTACACGCCGCGGCCGTTGACCGCGGCGTGCCACAGGTCGTCTAGCGTGGTCGGCGTGCCGGCCGCCGGGGTCGGCCAGTCGCACACGCCGGTGCTGAACGAGCAGCCGGTGCTGGCCGACTTGATCTTGCCGAGATCCGACTGGGCGTTGGTCTCGTAGTCGGCCGTGTAGTCCATGAGGCCCTGCAGCCCCAGGCCCAGCGTGAAGGTCGTCATGTGCTGGGTGATCGCGAAGTCCTTGGACGTGTTCGGCACGTTGTCCGTGGCCTTGGCGTCGGTGCCGCACACGCCGCTCGCCGGCGTGCCGCCGGGACAGGGGCGCAGGTCGGTCTTGTAGTAGAACATCGCCACGTCGGCCAGCGTGTTGGCCGTGCCGCCAGCCGTCACCGTGGTCGTGCTCGTGCCGCCCACCGTGACCGGGTTGGTGATCGAGCGCACCAGGTTGATGCCGCCGGACGCCGAGTTGTCAGTGGTCGAGGTCGTCGTGGTCGCGGGCACCGAGGGGTTCGGGCTGCGCGTGATGGTGAGCGCGGTGCCCGAGGCCGAGCCGAGGTTGACTGTGCCGGTGGCCAGCGCCGAAGGATTCGGCGATTGCGTGACGGTCGGCATTGAGGCCGGAGAGCTCGTGCCGGTAACGGTCGAGACCAGGGTCCCGGGCAGGGCCGGGCTCAGGCTGGTCGCCGATCCGGGGCTCGACACGCAGGACGATGGCGAGTTGCTGAAGCTGCTGAAATTCGACTGCGACAGGCTCGACGGCGACGCACCCGTCTGCGTGCTGTTGGTAAAGAACTGCTGCTGCGTGGCTCGCTGCTTGTGGGTGACGAGTGTCTTGCGCGAGGAGGAGCAGGAGCAGGTGAAGGTGGACCCGTCGGTGAACGTGATCGTGCTGCTCGCAGAGCAGACCTTCTTCTCGGTCTGTTCGTAGGTCACCGTGTCTGTGCGCAGCTGCGGACCCGTGAATGCCGTGACGATGGCATAGCTATAGGTCGGCGTGCCGGCCGTAAACGAGCCCGCCACCCCGTTGGTGGTGACGCGTGTGTTCGGGATGGTCTTGGTCACGCGGACCAGGGCGACGCTGCCGGCCGGGGCCGTGGTTCCGCCGTTGAACGCCGCATTGCAGGTTACGTTCGGGGCGATGCTGAACGCCGTGGCCGAACCGAAGGTGCAGAGCGACTGCTCGGTCTGCGTATCGTTGCGGGTGTCGGTCTGGATTACCGAAGCCGTGCACCCGCTGCCGGTATAGCTGAAGGAGTTAGCGCCCACCGTGGGGGTGCCTGCCACACCGTCAGTCGTGACCGTGGTGGTGTTGAACGAGGTCCGGCGGGTCAGGATCTGGTGCTGGCCGACGGGGCAGCCGCACAGCTGGGTTCCGGCAGGGGTCGTGAAGTTGGCCTGGCCCGCGGCGTTGTTGTCCTGGCAGAAGGCGTCCTCGTCGCGCGTGGTGTTGGTGACCGTGGTCACGATCAGCGGGGTCTGGCAGCCGTTGGCCGCCACGCTCGGGTTCGCCACGTTGGTGACATCTGTAAAGGTGGTCGTGGTTGTGTTCGAGCTGCCCGTCTGCGAGCCTTCCAGCAGGGTGACGGTGGTCGTGACGGTGCTGTCCCGCTGCCAGATGCGGGTCTGGCTGCCCGTGCAGCCGCAGCCGCCCGTGCGCTGCGGCGATCCGCTGAATGCGGTGGCGGCGCTGCCCACGCACTTGAACTGCTCCGAGGTCACAGTCGGCGTGGCTACGGTCGACTGCTGGCCGTTGCCGTCCAGCGTGCCTCCGGCGCGGCTGACGTATTTCGGGTCGACGGTGTCCTCGACGTTGTCCTGGTTGCCGATCTGGTTGGCTGGCGACGTATCCGTGAGCTTGACTGCGTCAGTGTCCGAGTCGTTGTAGTAGCCGTCGGTCGTAAGCAGCGCGAAGTTCTGCTGGCAGGAGTACTGGACCGGATCAGTGGATCCCATCCCGGAGTTGATGCCGGTCTGCACGTTGGCGTAGTGCCGGCCGACTCGCGACAGCGCCTGGCGCAGCGGGGTGCTGCCGTTGTTGGTCTGCTGGTAGAGCAGCGTATACCAGGAGCTCTTCTGGGTGGCGTCGAAGGTATTGAGGGCCAGGTACTTGCTCGAAGTGACCGGGTTGTTGGGGTTGATGGTGATGAACCCCACGCGGTAGCGGTCGTCCACCGAAAGGAAGGCGCGCCCCGTGGCGGTCTTCATGGTCTGCATGCGTGTGCGGTAGTAGCCCCACCAGTTGGCGAAGTTCTGCAGTTCCTCCGCGTAGGTGCAGTAGGTGGCGCTCGCGCAGTCCGTGCGCACAGCGGTGGCGCTCTTGGCGTAGGTCGTCGTGGTGGGGACGATGTCGGTGCGCGTAAAGCGCCCGTAGCGCGGATAAGGGTAGTTGCTCTGGTCGAACTTCTTCTGGCAGCGCGCGTTCCCGCCCGAGTTGCCGGACACCGCGGTCGTCGCGGCCGAGTCGGTGGTGGTCTTGCAGTAGCGGACCGGCGCGGGAATGGTGAAGCCGGAAGGCGCCGAGCCGTCCGCGTTGGCGAGCTGGCAGAGGGTCAGGTTGGAGTCGCTGCAGTACTCCTGTGGCGTGATCGTGAAGTAATAGGGATGCCCGGTGTTCTTCACGATCCGGTTATTGAAGGAGGTCGTGGAGCTGCCGGTCTGGATCGGGTATCCGCCGTTGGTCGTGCTGTTCGAGAAGTAGATGAAATAGCCGCCCGAAACGTTGTCGATGCCGTTGCGGCGGCACTTGGTCGTGTCCGACAGGTCGGCGGTGGACGGCGACGTGGTGTTGCAGTAGTAGATCTCCGGATAGGTCGAGGTCAGGTCGTACGCCTTGCGGCACTTGGAGCTGGAGGTCAGGTTGGTGGACGTCGGCGTGGGCGTATTGCAGTAATAGATGTTCGGCGCGACAGCCGGAGAGCCGGTGATCAGGTTGGTGAACGCGCCATCGAGGTACTTGTCCTTGTAGGCGGCCGTGGGGGTGATATTGCCCATGGTCGCACCTGCGGAAGTCAGCCCCGGGCTGTAGGTGATGTCCGGGTTGTAGTAGATCTGGTTGAACTTGGCGGCGAAGTAGGGCGGCTCGCCCCAGTCGGCCGTATTGCCGTCGCTCGAGCCGGAGTTTCCCAGCGCGCACTGGTCGCCGTTGATCGTG
>JAFEDL010000102.1:29340-40448 GCA_018241645.1 Pseudomonadota bacterium | reverse complement strand
GCGGTGTCGGAACACGCGAGCGTGTATTTCCCGACCCCCTTGAAGTGCTCGCTCACCATCTCCGAGGACGCCATGTAGCAGCACTGCAGGTGCAGGTCCGAGCCCTGCGCGATCGCCACCAGCGGATCGCACATGACCGCGTCGCCGCTGAAGGTGAAGACCTTGCCTTCCGCCTCCACCCGGTAGGCAAGGCAGATCCAGCGCTGCCGGAACAGCGGCCCGAACGGCAGGCCGTGGCCATGCTCCATCTCGGCGCAGCTCACCTTGTAGCTTCCGGCGTCGAGCACCGGGCCTGCGCGCACCTCGGTGACTTCCGCCCCGATGAAGGGGCCGAACGCGGTCTCGCCCTGGGTGCGGAAAGCGATGTCGAGCTCGTAGACCGACTTGGTGAGCACTTCGACGATGCCCGCGATGCCCGGCGGGCCGAACACGCGCAGGGGCTTCCTGCGCCCGGCGAGCCAGCTGGTGATCAGGTAGTTGGCCAGTTCGCCGATATGGTCGACGTGCAGGTGCGACACGAACAGCGGGCCGATCCCGGCCATCGGGAAGCCCTTCTGCGCCACGTGCTGGATCGCACCGCGGCCGATGTCGAACATCAGCCGTTCCGGCCCTACCTCCAGCACATGGCAGGCCGACGTGCGCGCGGGATCCGGGCGGGGACCGCCGGTGCCGAGGGTATGGAGCTTCAACCTGCTTTTTTGGCGGCTGCCGCGGCCGCGGCCGCTTCCGAAGCGGCTTTGCGGTCCGCGTTCACTTTCGCGAAATGCGGCCGCTCGCCGAGCATCTTCAGGTAGGGCTTCACCTGGGGCATGCCTTCGAACGCGTCCTTGCCGAAGGCCAGCTTGGAAGCCATCGAGACCAGCGGCAGGTTCACGAAGGCCGAACAATCCGCCAGCGTGAGCTCCTTCCCGGCGATATATGGGTCGAATTTCACCAGCTTCGAAAAGGCGCGCACGCCCTTGGCGAGGTCGCGCTCGACTTCCTTCTTCGTCTCGTCGGAGAAGGCCCCGCCGAAGAACAGGCCGCCGTACAGCCGGCGCGCCACGAGCTCCATGTGCAGCTCGATCACGGCGATCAGTTCCCGGACCTTGGCCTTGGCCAGCGGATCCTTCGGGTACAGCGGGACCTGCGGATAGGCGTCCTCGAGGTAGTCGCAGATCACCTGCGACTCGACCAGCGACACGCCGTCCACTTCAATGGCCGGCACTTTCCCCAGCGGCGAGCGCGCCAGCCATTCGTCTTTCTGCGAGGGGCGGCAGTTGGCGTCCTCCTCGAACGCGATGCCCTTCTCGAGCAGCGCGAGGCGCACCTTGTTGTGGTAGTTGCTGACGTGGAAACCGCAAAGCTTGAGCATGGGAACTCCCGTATATGGTGCGTTTTCGCAGGCGCCAAGCTGCCGCTCAGCCGCCTTCCTGGTGCTTGAGGTAGAGCTTCTGCATTCCGCCGAGCCAGCGGTCGTAGTTCGCGGTCTTCGCGCGCATGTAGTCGAGCACGGTGGCGTGCGGCAGGATCAGGAACGTCTCCGCATCCATGACCTTCACGATCTCCTCCGCGACCTGCTCCGCGCTGAGCGCGCCGTCCACTCCGGCCGAGCCGCCCTGCCCCGTGTACATGCCCGTTAGCACGGCCTGCGGGCACAGGCACGACACGTGCACCCCCTTGCGGCCATAGGCAATCGCCATCCACTCGGCGAAGGCCACCGCACCGTGCTTGGTCACGCCGTAGGAGGCCGACTCCACGATGTTCAGCAGGCCCGCGGCCGAAGCGGTGACGAGGAAATAGCCCTCGCCGCGCGCCGCCATCTTTTCGGCCACCGCGCGCGCCGCCCATACATGGGCCATGCAGTGGATCTTCCAGTTCTTCTCCCAGATCTCGTCGGGCGTCTCGATGCCGCCGCGCATCACGACCCCGGCATTGGAGAAGTACACGTCGACGCGGCCGTATTTCGCCTCGGCCGAAGCCACGAGGGCCTGGATGTCCGCCTCGCGGCTGACGTCGCAGCGCACCGCATGCCCGCCAATCTCCGTTGCGACCGCCTGTGCGCCCTCGAGGTTGAGGTCGGCGACTACCACCCCTGCCGCCCCGCCCGCCGCAAACCGGCGCGCGGTGGCGCGGCCGATGCCGCTGGCCGCGCCGGTGACGACGGCTACCTTGCCGCGGATGTCCAAGGCGCAGTGCCTCCCTTAGTGCTTCTTGCCGGCCAGGGCCTCGGCGACCGAGGTCTGGTTGGCGATCTCCTGCTTGGCGATCGCGTTGCGGTGCACCTCGTCCGGGCCGTCCGCGAAGCGCAGCGTGCGCGCATGGGCGTAGGCGTTGGCGAGGCCGTAGTCGTCCGACACGCCGCCGCCGCCGTGCACCTGCATGGCCCAGTCGATCACCTGGCAGGCCATGGTCGGCGCGAGCACCTTGATCATCGCGATCTCCTGCTTGGCGACCTTGTTGCCGGCTACGTCCATCTTCCACGCGGCGTGCAGCACCATGAAGCGCGTCGAGTCGATCATGATGCGCGATTCCGCGATGCGCTCGCGCGTCACGCCCTGCTCGGCCACCGTGCGGCCGAACGCGACGCGCGCGGTGGCGCGCTTGCACATCTTCTCCAGCGCGCGCTCGGCCTGGCCGATGAGGCGCATGCAGTGGTGGATGCGGCCCGGCCCGAGGCGCCCCTGCGCGATCTCGAAGCCGCGCCCCTCGCCCAGCAGGATGTTGGAGGCCGGGACCTTGACGTCCTTGAGCTCGATTTCCATGTGGCCGTGCGGCGCGTCGTCGTAGCCGAACACCGGCAGGTAGCGCAGGATCTTCACGCCCGGCGTGTTGGCGGGCACGAGGATCATCGACTGCTGGCTGTGGCGCGACGCGTTGTCCGGGTCGGTCTTGCCCATCACGATGTAGACCTTGCAGCGCGGGTCGCCGGCGCCCGACGACCACCACTTGGTGCCGTTGATGACGTAGTTGTCGCCCTCGCGCTTGATGCGGCACTGGATGTTGGTCGCGTCCGAGCTGGCCACGGCCGGCTCGGTCATCAGGAAGGCCGAGCGGATCTCGCCGCGCAAGAGCGGGTCGAGCCACTGGCGCTTGTGCTCCTCGGTGCCGTAGCGTTCGATCGTCTCCATGTTGCCGGTGTCGGGCGCCGAGCAGTTGAACACCTCGGGCGCCCAGGTCACGCGGCCCATGATCTCGCACAGCGGCGCGTATTCCAGGTTCGACAGGCCCTCGGGCACGCGCTTCGAGTGCGGCAGGAAGAGGTTCCACAGCCCGGCGGCGCGCGCCTTGGGCTTGAGTTCCTCGATGATCGGCACCGGCTCCCAGCGCTTGTCGCTGCGCACGTGGGCGTAGTACTTGGCCTCGTTCGGGTAGATGTGCTCGTCCATGAACGCGATGAGGCGCTTGCGGAGGTCCTGCACGCGGGGTGAGTATTCGAAATCCATGTCCTTCTCCTATGCGGCCCGGCCGCTTCTCTTCAAGATTTTTTCCACCTGCTGCCAGCCGAGCTCGGCCAGCAGCGGCGCCTTGGAACCGGCCTCCACCGCATGCGCGCTCGCGGCGGTGCCGTCGAGCACGCGCTTGGCGATGCCCTGCGTGATCCCCGCGATGCGGAACAGGTTGTAGGCCATGTTGAAATCCCAGGTGGAGGGATCGATCCCGTCCCGCCCGGTGCGCTTGCAGTACATGTCGATGTACTGCTGCTCGGTCGGGATGCCCAGTTCCTCGTAGGGCATGCCCGCGATGCCGCGGAACTTGCCCGCCGGGATGTGCCAGCTCATGCAGTGGTACGAGAAGTCCGCGATCGGGTGGCCGAGCGTGGACAGTTCCCAGTCGAGCACCGCGAGGATGCGCGGCTCGGTCGGGTGGAAGATCGTGTTGTCCAGGCGGAAATCGCCGTGCACCACGGTCGTCTCGTCGCCCGGCGGGATGTGCCTGGGCAGCCACTCGATCAGGTTGTCCATCGCCTCGATCTTCTGCGTCTCCGAGGCCTGGTACTGCTTGGTCCAGCGCGCGATCTGGCGCTCGAGGTAGTTGCCCGGCTTGCCGAACGTTTCCAGCCCGGCGGCCTTGTAGTCGATCGTGTGCAGCAGCGCGATGACGCGGTTCAGCTCGTCCCAGATCGCGAAGCGCTCCGCCTTCGTCATCCCGGGCAGCGCCTGGTCCCACAGCACGCGGCCCTCGACGCAGTCCATGATGTAGAACGCCGTGCCGATCACCGCCTCGTCCTCGCACAGCGCGTACGTGCGCGGGGCCGGGAAGCCCGCCTTGTGCAGGGCCGTGATGACCCGGTATTCGCGATCCACCGCATGGGCCGAGGGCAGCAGCTTGCCGGGCGGCTTCTTGCGCAGCACGTAGTTGCGCCCGCCGGCGGAGAGCCGGTAGGTAGGGTTCGACTGCCCGCCCTTGAACTGGGCCACTTCGAGCGTGCCCGAATAGCCCTCGACATTCGAGCGCATGTACGCGTCGAGCCGCGCAGTATCGAGCCGGTGGCGCACTTCGACCGGCTTGGTGCCGACGAACTGGTCAAACATGCTTTTGGGGGTGCGGGCGGAGGCCCGCAGGCGTGTAATTGTTATCCGGAAAGCTTACGCCGTTTCGCCCTGCGGTGCCAACGCGGTTCGCTCCGGGCGCCGGCGAACCGCTAGAATCCCGCGGCCATGAAACTCATTTCCTACGCTGAAGCCGCGGCCCTGGTGCAGGACGGCTGGACGGTGTCGACTTCCGGGTTCACCGGGTCCGGCCACCCCGAGGGCCTGTCCACCGCAATCGAGAAGCGCTTCCTCGACACCGGCCGCCCGCGCGACCTGACCCTGCTCTATGCGGCCGGCCAGGGCGACCGCGCGACGCGCGGCACCGGGCGCTTCGGCCACGAGGGCCTGGTCCGGCGCATCATCGGCGGGCACTGGGGCGCGGCGCCGCGCCTGGGCGCGCTGGCGGTGGCCAACAAGGTCGAGGCCTACAACTGGCCGCAGGGCGTGATGGCGCAGATGTTCCGCGCCATCGCTGGCAAGAAGCCGGGGGTCATCTCGCCGATCGGGCTGCACACCTTCGTCGACCCGCGCTACGACGGCGGGAAGCTGAATGCGCGCACTACCGAGGAACTGGTGCAGCTGCTCATGTTGAAAGGCGAGGAGTGCCTGTTCTACCCGGCCATGCCGCTACACTGCGCCATCCTGCGCGGCACATCGAGCGACCCGGACGGCAACATCAGCATGGAGCACGAGGTATTCCACAACGACGTGCTGTCCCTCGCGCAGGCCGCGCACAATTCCGGCGGGATCGTGATCGTGCAGGTGAAGCGGATGGTGGGCAGGCACTCGATCCACCCGCACCTCGTGCGCGTGCCCGGGATCCTGGTGGACTACGTGTGCGTGGCCGAGCACCCGGAAGACCACTGGCAGACCTACGGCGAGGACTACAACCCGGCCTACACGGGCGACCGCCGCGAGCAGCCGCACGAGGTGAAGATCCTGCCGCTGGAACTGCGCAAGGTCGTGCAGCGCCGGGCGATGTTCGAGCTGCAGAAATGGAAACGGCCGATCGTGAACCTCGGCACCGGCATGCCCGCGGGCGTGGGGCAGGTGGCGCGCGAGGAGGGGCTCTCGGACTTCGTCATGACGGTGGAGTCGGGCCCCATCGGCGGCACGCCGGCTCAGCCGCCCTCCTTCGGCGCCTCGGCCAACCCCGACGCCATCGTGTCGCACGCCGAGCAGTTCGATTTCTACGACGGCGGGGGGCTGGACATCGCGTTCCTGGGACTGGCCGAGATGGACCTGCACGGCAACGTGAACGTCTCCAAGTTCGGCGACCGCGTGGCCGGCGTGGGCGGCTTCATCAACATCACCCAGACCGCCAAGGAGGTGGTGTTCATGGGCTCGCTCACCGCCAAGGGCGTGCACGTGAAGGCCGCAGGCGGCAGGCTCACGATCCTGAAGGAAGGCACGGTAAAGAAGGTCGTGCACAAGGTGGAGCACTTGTCCTTCAACGGCCCCTACACGGTGGGCAAGGGCACCAGGGTGCTGTACGTGACCGAGCGCGCGGTGTTCGACCTGCGCGACGGCCGGCTCACGCTGTGCGAGATCGCGCCGGGAATCGACCTGCAGCGCGACGTGCTGGACCAGCTCGCCGCACCGGTGCCGGTGGCGGCGGACCTCAAACTGATGGACGAACGCATTTTCCGGGACGCACCCATGCTCAAGGAGGTTTCATGAAGGCGATCACCCAGGCAACCACTGCGGCGGCAGGCAAGCGCGCGAAGGCGTTTACGGTCAGCCACGCGGCCGATTCGAAGTTCGTCAGGCGCGGCCTGCGCGCCTATTTCGAATACCGGGACCTCGGCATCGAAAAAGCCTCGAAGGGCAAGGTGGTGGCGCACGTGATCCGCGCGCGCCCCGGCAAGTCGCCCGAAGGGGAATGGCATCGGCACGACTGCAACCTGCAGTTCGTCTACGTGCTGAAGGGCTGGATCCGGTTCGAGTACGAGGGCGTGGGCGTCATCACGATGAAGAAGGGCACCTGCTTCCAGCAGCCGCCCAACATCCGCCACCGCGAGATCGCGCATTCGAAGGACGTGGAGATGATCGAGATCGTCGCGCCGGCGAATTTCAAAACGCTCGCGACCTAGCCCGGCTTCACCTGCAGCCAGAAGGTCACAGGCCCGTCGTTGACGAGGCTGACCTTCATGTCGGCGCCGAAGCGCCCGGTTTCCACCGTCGGGTGCTGCGCCAGGGCGAGCGCCACGAACAGGTCGAACAGCCGCTCGCCCTCCTCCGGCGGCGCCGCGGACGAAAAGCTCGGCCGGGTCCCCTTGTGGGTGTCGGCCGCCAGCGTGAACTGGGGCACCAGCAGCAGGGCGCCGGCCGTGTCCGCGAGCGAACGGTTCATCTTGCCTTCGGCATCCGGGAAGATCCGGTAGCCGAGCACGCGCTCGAGCAGCCTGCGGGCCTGGGTCTCGGTATCGCCCTTCTCCACGCCGACCAGCGCGAGGATGCCCGGGCCGATCTCCCCGGCGAGCGCGCCGTCGGCCACCACCCGGGCTTCGGAAACGCGCTGGATGAGGGCGATCACGCGAGGATGTCGGGGATCAGGCGGTCGCGCAGCCGCGCGATCAGGTCCTTGAGGAAGAGCTTGCGCTTCTTCAGCCGGCGCAGCTGCAGCTGGTCCTGCGTCGGGGTCACGGCGAGCCGCGCGATGATGTCGTTGAGGTCGCCATGCTCGACCTCGAGCTCGCGGATGCGCTGCTCGATCTCGGTGCGTTCCTCGTCGGTGAGCGCGATGTTGCCCATGGCCGGCCATCCTAGCCGGAGTGGGCGGCAGTGGAAAGGGGAGCGGGCGATCCGCGCTAGAGCGTGGGCTTGGCGCGGAAGTAGTCGACCCGGTCGATCGAGCGCACGTTCAGGTCGCGGATCTGCGTCCCCTGCAGCACGCGCAGGGGCACCTCGATGCCGGCGGTGCCGCGCGCCCAGATCTTCCGGTAGAAATCGGCCAGCGACGCGACTTCCTCGCCGCCCACGCCGATCAGGATGTCGCCCCGGTGCACCCCGGCGCGCTCGGCCGGTCCGTCCGGCGACAGGCGGGACACGAACAGGCGCCCGCGGAATTCCTCCGTGGCCATGCCCAGCCACGGCCGCGCCGGCCCGGCGCGGCCCTTGTCGATGAGCTCGTTGAGGATCGGCTTGATGAGGTCCACCGGCACGAACATGTTGCCGGGCGACTGCGTGCCGGGGCTGATCGCGTCGGCGACGATCAGCGAGCCGATCCCGAGCAGGTCGCCGCCGGGCCCGATCAGCGCGGCGCCCGACCAGTTCATCACCGGCGGGTAGGTGAAGATCGCCGAGTCGAGCATGTACTCCCAGCTGCCCGCGAACTGGCGGCGGGACACGACGTAGGCGAGGCTGATGCCCTCGCGCCCGCCGTACGCGGCCACCATCACCGGCTCGCGCTCCGCGAGGGAACTGGAGTTGCCCAGCGGGATCGGCTTGGCGCTGATCGGGGCCACCAGCCTGAGCACGCCGAGCCCGCTCGCGTGGTCGTAGCCCGCGAGCGTGGCGGGCACCGCCTTGCCCTCTACCGAAATCACCTCGATGCCCTCGGCTTCGATCACGAGATAGCCGATGGTCAGCACGTAGTTGTCGCGGACGAGCACGCCGTTGCCCTCGCGCTGGGTCCCCAGGGTTTCGGCGGACCGGGCATTGGGCAGGATGCGCGCCTTGACCCGCACCACCGCCGACAGCGTCTCGGAACTTTCTTCGCGGGGCTTGTCCTGGGCCTGGGCGGGCGCAAAACACAGGGCCAGCGCGTACAACAGCAGTCGCAGCGCAGCATTCATGGGGATCTCCGCAGGCTCGGGAACGGCATATCGTCAACTCTAGACCTGAGCCGGGCAGCCTGCCAGTCCCGGGCACGCCGGTTTTGACACTGCTTCGGGCTTTCCGTTAACGTGGCTGAAACAAAACGGCAATAAACTGCCGCAACCGCAGTTCGCGCTTTCTCCCGGAGGAGACCACCGTTGTCCGCAATCTGCCTGCAGGACGTCACCAAGGCATGGGGAGAGGCGCGCGCCGTCGACCGCGTCAGCTTCGAGACCGCGGCCGGGCAGTTCGCGGTGCTGCTGGGCCCGTCCGGGTGCGGGAAGTCGACCACGCTGCGCCTCATCGCGGGACTGGAGCAGGTGAGCAGCGGCCGCGTCCTGATCGGCGGGCAGGACGTCACCGCGCTGCCGCCGGCGGCGCGCCGCATCTCGATGGTGTTCCAGTCCTACGCGCTGTTTCCGCACCTTTCGGTGGCCGAGAACATCCTCTTCGGCCTAAAGGTCCGCGGCGTGCCCCCGGCCGAACAGGCCAGGCGGCTGCAGCGCGTCGCCGGGCTGCTCGGCCTGGACAAGCTCCTCGCGCGCAAGCCCTCGCAGATTTCCGGCGGCCAGCAGCAGCGCGTGGCCCTCGGCCGCGCCATCATCGCCGAGGCCGCGGTGTGCCTGATGGACGAGCCGCTGTCGAACCTCGACGCCCAGCTGCGCCACGACATGCGGCGCGAGATCCGCTCGCTGCAGCAGGCGCTCGGCATCACGATGGTCTACGTCACCCACGACCAGACCGAGGCCATGAGCATGGCCGACCAGGTGGTGCTCATGCAGGACGGCCGCATCGTGCAGAACGCGAGCCCGGCGGAGCTCTATGCGCGGCCGGCGAGCGTATTCGCGGCGCGCTTCATCGGCACGCCGCCGATGAACGTGGTGTCGCTGCCGGCGCTGACCGGCGCAGGCCTGCTGCTCGGCGTGCGGCCGGAGCATGTGCGGCTCGGCGCCGGCGCGACGGACCCGGGCGTGGCCGTGCGCATCGAATCGGTGGAATACCTGGGCGCCGACTCGCTCGTCGCCTGCCGGGCCGGCACCGAGCTGCTGACCGCCCGGCTGCCCGGGCAGGTTGCGCTCGAGCGCGGCGCAGAGGCCAGGCTCGCCTGGGACCCCGACGCAATCCATTTATTCGATGCCGCCAGCGGCCTGCGTGTCGAACGCAGCGCCGCGGCGGCGCCGCTCGCAGCCTGATTCATCAAGGAGGAATGCCGATGTTTACGCCACTGAAAAGGTTTGCCGCCACCGCAGCCGCCGCCCTCGTGCCCCTGCTCGCCGGGGCGCAGACGACCGAAGTCTCGTTCTACTACCCGGTAGCGGTGGGCGGGCCGATCACGAAGCTCGTCGACAGCATGACCGCCGATTTCGAGAAGGAGAACCCCGGCATCAAGATGAAGCCGATCTACTCCGGCACCTACCAGGAATCGATCGTGAAGGCGCTCACCGCGATGAAATCGGGCGAGCCGCCGGTGCTCTCGGTGCTGCTGTCGACCGACATGTTCACGCTGATCGACGAGGGTGCGATCGTCGACTGGACCGGCCTCGCCACCAGTGCCGACGACAAGGTCTGGCTGAAGAGCTTCTACCCGGCCTTCATGGAGAACAGCGAGACCGGCGGCAAGACCTGGGGGATCCCGTTCCAGCGCTCCACCATCGTGCTGTACTGGAACAAGGAGATGTTCAAGGCGGCCGGGCTCAACCCGGACAAGGCCCCGGAGAACTGGAAGGAAATGCTCCAGTACGCGCAGAAGCTCACCAGGCGCGACGCCTCCGGCAACGTGACGCAGTGGGGCGTGCAGGTGCCCTCCTCCGGCTTCCCGTACTGGCTGTTCCAGGGCTTCACCACGCCGAACAACGCGATCCTCATGAACAAGAGCGGCGACAAGACCCACTTCGACAGCCCGGCCGTGATCGAGGCGCTGCAGTACTGGGTGGACCTGTCGCAGAAGCACAAGGTCATGCCCCCGGGCATCATCGAGTGGGGCACCACGCCGAAGGATTTCTTCGAGAAGAAGATCGCGATGATGTGGACCACGACCGGCAACCTGACCAACGTGAAGAACAACGCCAAGTTCGACTTCGGCGTGGCGATGCTGCCGGCCAACAAGCGCCGCGGCAGCCCGACGGGCGGGGGCAATTTCTACCTGTTCAAGAAATCCACGCCGGCCCAGCAGCAGGCCGCGCTGAAGTTCGTGAAGTGGATGACCTCGGCCGAGCGCGCGGCGCAGTGGGGCATCGAGACCGGCTACGTGGCCGTGCGCCCGCAGGCCTGGGAAACCGTGGCGATGCGCAAGTACGCGGCCGGCTTTGCGCCGGCGGCGGTCGCGCGCGACCAGCTGGAATACTCGGTGGCGGAACTCTCCACGCACGACAACCAGCGCGTGACCAAGGCACTGAACGACGGCCTGCAGGCCGCGCTCACCGGGACCAAGAAACCCGAGCAGGCCATGAAGGACGCCCAGCGGGAAGCCGACCGCATCCTGCGCCCGTACCGCAAGTAACCGCGCGGCGCGGCGAGGAATGCAGCGGGAAACGCGGCGTTGAACCGCTTCAGCGCCCACATCCACGGCTGGCTGCTGTTCCTGCCGGCCGCAGTGCTGCTCGCCGCGTTCACCCATTACCCGGCGGTGGCCACGCTGTGGCACAGCTTCCTGTCCACGCCCAAGGGCGACCGCCCCGCGGTGTGGGTGGGGCTGGACAATTACCAGGGGATGGTCGAGGACCCTGTGTTCTGGCAGGTCCTCGTGAACAACCTGTGGTTTGCGCTCGGCACGAT
>JAFEDL010000102.1:17842-29304 GCA_018241645.1 Pseudomonadota bacterium | reverse complement strand
CGCGGCTTCCTGCGCATGGCCTTCTTCACGCCCACGGTGCTGCCGATGATCGCGGTGGCCAACATCTGGCTGTTCTTCTACACGCCGACCTACGGGCTGCTCGAGCAGTTCACCGGCCTCGTCGGACTGCCCTCGCACAACTGGCTGGGCACGCAAAGCACGGCGCTGGTGTGCCTGATGGTGGTGTCGGTCTGGAAGGAAGCGGGCTTCTTCATGATCTTCTACCTGGCCGCGCTGCAGGCCATCCCGCCCTCGCTGGCCGAAGCCGCGGCGATCGAGGGGGCGGGGCGCTGGTATTACTTCCGCCGCGTGGTGTTCCCGCTGCTGATGCCGACGACCCTGTTCGTGCTGATCAATGCGGTGATCAATTCCTTCCGGCTGGTCGACCACATCATCGTGATGACCAAGGGCGGACCGGATAACGCAAGCTCCCTGCTCCTTTATTACATCTACGAGGTGGGATTCAAGTTCTGGGACTCGGCGTACGCCTCGGCGCTCACCGTAGTGCTGCTGGCGATCCTCGCCACCGCGGCCGTGGCGCAGTTCGTGTTCCTCGAAAAGCGGACGCACTACCAGTGATGCCGGCCGGCGCATCCACGAACGGCGCCCCGGCGCCCCGCGGCTTCGGCCACGCGATGGAGACCGCCGGCGCGTGGCTGCTGGCGATCCTGTGGATCCTGCCGCTGGCCTACGCGGTGTGGACGGCCTTCCACCCGGCCGAGTTCGCCACGCGCTTCGACCCGCGTGCGCCGCTGACGCTGGAAAACTTCAGGAACGCATGGAACGCGGCGCCCTTCGCGCGCTACTTCCTCAACACCACGCTCCTCGTCGGCATGGTGCTCGCGGCGCAGCTCGTGCTGTGCACCCTGGCCGCCTACGCATTCGCCCGGTTCGCGTTCTTCGGCCGGGACGTGATGTTCATGCTGGTGCTGGTCCAGCTGATGATCATGCCGGACGTGCTGGTGGTGGAGAACTACCGCATCATGGCGATGCTCGACCTCACCGACACCATCACCGCGATCGGCCTGCCCTACATGGCCTCGGCCTTCGGGATCTTCCTGCTGCGCCAGACGTTCAAGACAGTGCCGAAGGAGCTCGACGAAGCCGCGCGGGTGGAGGGTGCGAGCGCCCTGCAGGTGCTGTGGAAGGTGTACGTGCCGCTGGCGAAGCCGGTGTACGTCGCCTACGGCCTCGTCTCGGTGAGCTACCACTGGAACAACTTCCTGTGGCCGCTGATCATCACCAATTCCGTCGGGTCGCGCCCCCTGACCGTGGGCCTGCAGGTGTTTTCCTCCAGCGACCAGGGCATCGACTGGTCGATCATCACCGCGGCGACGCTGATGACTTCGGGCCCGCTGCTGGTGGCGTTTATCCTGTTCCAGCGCCAGTTCGTCCAGTCGTTCATGCGCGCGGGCATCCGCTAGCCCGGGCGCCGGTTTGAGCCAGATCAATCCCCTGCGCCTGCAGCCGCATAGCATGCGATTGGAGGTGGCCAGTGGCTGCAAACCCCGATAGTTCCGCCGAGAAGCGCATCACCCTGTGGCAGGTAGTGCTGCTGGTGCTGTCGCTGTTCGTGCTCGCGTCGCTGCTGGCCGAGACCGTCCTCAGTCTGCCCGAGGCCGTAGCCACCCTGCTGCGCTGGGCCGACACCGCGATCTGCGTGGTGTTCCTGGCGGACTTCTTCTACAACGTAGCCACCGCGCGCGACCGGCTGGAGTACCTCAAGTGGGGATGGATCGACCTGGTGTCGAGCATCCCCAACCTCGACCTGCTGCGCTGGGGGCGCCTCGTGCGCGTGGTGCGCATCCTGCGCATCCTGCGCGCCATCCGCTCGGTGCGCATCGTATTCAAGATGCTGTTCGCCAGGCGCGCGACCAGCGTGTTCGTGACGACGGTGGTGGCCTCGTTCCTGATCGTCATCTTCTCGGCGATCGGGATCCTGAACCTGGAGGACGGGCCGCACGCCAACATCCGCACGGCCGAGGACGCGCTGTGGTGGTCGTTCGAGATGCTGGGCAGCCAGAGTTCCTCGCGCCTGTACCCGGTGACCACGGGCGGGCGGATCCTTGCGGTGGGCCTGATGTTCGCGGGCGCCGGCGTATTCGGCGCATTCATCGCAATCATGTCCGCGCTGGTCATGGGCGAGGAGGAGGAAAAGATCGAAACCGGGGAAGCCGAAATCCTGGCCGAACTGCGCGAACTGCGCACCCGCGTCGATGCGCTCGGCGCGCAGGTCGAATCTCTGGCGCAAGGGGAGAAGAAGACATGAAGCTGCTGCAATGGAACATCCAGTGGTGCTGCGGCATGGACGGCAAGGTCGATCCCGCGCGCATCGCGCGCGTCGCCAGGGAGATTGCCGACCCCGACGTGATCTGTTTCCAGGAAGTCGCCGTCAACTATCCGGCCCTGGCCGGGTCGAGCGGCGAGGACCAGGTCGCGCTGCTGCGCCGGGAATTCCCCGGCTACACGGCGGTGTTCGGCGTCGGCGTGGAAGCGCCGGACGATTCCGGCGGGCGGCGCCAGTTCGGCAACCTGCTGCTGTCGCGCCTGCCCGTCCGGCAGGCTTTCCGCCACACCCTGCCCTGGCCGGCCGAGGCCGGCACCCCGAGCATGCCGCGCATCGCGGTCGAAGCCGTGGTCGAGGCGCGCTTCGGCCTGGTGCGCGTGATCACCACGCACCTGGAGTACTACTCCGCGCGCCAGCGCCTGGCGCAGGTGGAACGCCTGCGCGAACTCCACCGCGAGGCCTGCGGCCACGCGCGCGCAAAGCCTTCGGCAGAATACGATTCCGGGCCGTTCCAGCCTTTCGAGCGGCCCAGGCGCGCGCTCGTCACAGGGGACTTCAACATGAAGACCGACGACCCGGCCTATGCGCGGATGCTCGCGCCATTCGAGGGCAGCGAGCCGCGCTTCGTGGACGCGTGGGCGCACGCCAATCCGGGGAAGCGGCACCCGCCTACGTTCTGCGTGTTCGGCAAGGAGTACGCCAAGGAACCCTACTGCTGCGACTTCGTCTTTGCGACCGAGGACCTGGCGCCGCGGCTCAGGTCGGTGCGGGTGGACGTCGACACCCAGGCCTCCGACCACCAGCCGGTCATGGTCGAGCTCGGCTGAGCCTCAGGCCGCGGCCGTGCCGCGCGTGGCGGCCCCGAATCGAGCCCGGATGGATTCGATGCGCGCCCGGTTGACGCCGAAATCGCGGCGTCCGAGGCGGGACGCGGACCGTACGTGGATCACCCCCTCCTTCGGCGATGCGTAGAACTCCACGTCGTCGACGAAACCCATGAGTTTCGACTTGTATTCGGCGTACAGGTAATTCCCGTCCTGTTTCAGGACCAGCGTGCGCTCAGAGCCGTCGACGATCCTGCGCAGGATCGCGATCGCCTCCCCGGGGCTGCCGCTGTAGGCGATGGGGGCGATGTAGTGTTCCGCGTCCGCGGGATCGGCCTGGCTCGCGACGCAGTTGGGGGTCCTCTTCGGCGGGGCGAGCCGGCCGTCGGCCACCCCGAGGTTGGAAGGTCGCTTGCCTGCGAACACGGTATCTCCCTGGGTAAACGCGGTATGCAGCGCAACGCCTGCGGCCGCGCCGGCGAGCAGGAGGCCCAAACCCAAAAGGAGTCGCTTCAGCATTCGGGCGCCGCTATCCGGTGCGAATGCGGCGATGTTACCATCGTCGAAAATCCGGGCGCCTACAGGGGAGCATCGTCATGCTGCAAATCTCCGCACTGCAACTCGCAGAACTGCTTTCGGGCATCGCCCGTGCGCAAAATGCGGTACTGAACGGCGTCGACAGCGCAATGGCCGGCACCAAGACCCAGCACATCCTGCCGGCCCTGAACAACGCTGCACACCTGCGCGACCGCCCGGATCCTTCGCTGGTGGACATGCCGGTCCGGATCCTGATGTCCTACCAGGGCCGCGTCGGCCCGGACCTTGCCGCGATCGCCCGCGACCTCGAGCGCCTGTGCGCGGCGCCCGGCGCGGCGCCGGCCGCACCGGCGGCCGCGGCGCCCGCCGCCGACGATGCCGGCGGCGGCCTCGACTTCAGCGACCTGACGCCGAAAGGCTAGCCCAGGAGGGGGTAACGGGGGAACCCTAGGTTCCCCTGTTCGTATCCCGTGTCCCGTCCGGGAAGTTCGGCTTGCGCTTCTCCCGGTGCGAAGCGATTCCCTCCTGCACCTCCGGCCCGGAGAATCCCAGGAATTCCAGCGCGAGGGACGCATCGAACGTGGGGCCGGCCATGCGCAGCCAGTTGTTCAGGCTGTACTTGGTCCAGCGCAGCGCGCTCTGCGCGCCGGCCGCCAGCTTCCTCGCAACTTCCAGCGCCTTGGCCTGAAGCTCCGCCTCCTCGCAGCACAGGGACACCAGCCCGATGCGCTCGGCCTCCTCCCCGCTGACCTGCTCGCAGGTCAGCAGGTAGTACTTCGCCTTCGCCATCCCGCACAGCAGCGGCCAGACGATCGCCGCGTGGTCCCCGGCCGCCACGCCCAGCCGGGTGTGCCCGTCGATGATGCGCGCGTTCTTCGCGGCGATCGAGATATCCGCGAGCAGCCCGACGACCAGCCCCGCGCCGACCGCCGGCCCGTGCATCGCCGACACGACGAGCTTGGAGCAGTTGATCACGTTGTAGACGATGTCGCGCGCCTCGCGCCAGACGCGCTGCCGGACGGCCGCATCATCGGCGATGTCCTGCACGAGGGACAGGTCGCCCCCGGCGGAGAAGCCGCGCCCCGCGCCGCGGATGATCGCCACGCGCACGTCCGGGTCGCGGTCGATGTCCCGCCAGATGTCGGCCAGCTCCGCGTGCATGCGGTGCCCGGCGGTGGAGAGCTTGCCGTCCTCGCTGCCCATCACGATCTCCATGATGCCCGGCTCGATCATGCGCACATGCAGGTCCTTGTAGTGCGTGTAGTCCATTTCGTCTCCTCGGCTTTTTGGTGCGCGGGATTGTACGCCGCCGGTGGGAGACGCCTTCCCTTACAATACTGCGCATGAACCAGACCGAATTCGGCCCGCTGCTGGTCGCCTATGACGACGTAGCCGGCGCAGCACAGCGCATCCTGGGCCATGCGCGGCGCACGCCGGTACTGACGTCCGCAACCGTGGACGAGCGCACCGGCGCGCAGGTGTTCTTCAAGTGCGAGAACTTCCAGCGCATGGGCGCGTTCAAGTTCCGCGGCGCGTACAACGCGCTGTCCCTGCTGTCCCCCGACGAGAAGCGGCGCGGCGTGCTGGCCTACTCGTCCGGCAACCATGCGCAGGCGGTGGCGCTGGCCGGGCGCATGCTGGGCGTGAAGCCGGTCATCGTGATGCCCCTGGATGCGCCGCCGGTGAAGATCGAGGCCACGCGCGGCTACGGCGCCGAAGTCGTGCTCTACGACAAGCACAAGGTCGACCGCGAGGCCTTCGCCCGCGAACTCGCCGAGTCGCGGGGCCTCGCGGTGATCCCGCCGTTCGACCACCCGCACGTGGTCGCGGGCCAGGGCACCGCGGCCAAGGAGCTGATCGAGGAAGCCGGCGGGCTCGACTACCTGCTGGTCTGTTGCGGCGGGGGCGGACTGCTGTCGGGATGCGCGATTGCCGCCCATGCGCTTTCGCCCGGCTGCAAGACCATCGGCGTGGAGCCCGCGCTCGGGGACGACGCAACACGCTCGTTCAGGACCCGGACCCTGCAGAGTTGCCACAACCCCGAGACGATCGCGGACGGAGCGCGCACCCACTCGATGGGCAAGGTCACGTTTCCGCTGGTGATGCGCTACGTGAGCGACATGCTGACGGTGGACGACACGGAGCTGCTGCGGACGATGTTCTGGCTGTGGGAACGGATGAAAATCGTGGTGGAACCCACTGGCGCACTTGCAGCGGCCGCCCTGCTGGAAGGCAAGCTGGCGGCGAAAGGCGCGCGCGTCGGCGTCATCATCTCCGGAGGGAACGTGGACCTGCGCTGGGCGGCGCAACAGTTGCGCTGAGGCGTTCCGCGACCCCGGCCGCTGCGCTATCATCGGCGGCCTCCCCCGGCCTCTCCATTCCCACGGAATCCCCTGCCCATGAGCCTGCCAGCCAAGATGCGCGCCGTCGAAATCTCCCACCCCGGCGGACCCGAGGTGCTCAAGCCCTCGGAGCGCGCCCTGCCGCAGCCCAAGCCGCACGAGATCCTCGTCAAGGTGGCTGCGGCCGGCGTGAACCGGCCCGACATCCTGCAGCGAATGGGCTTGTATGCGGTCCCGCCGGACGCTTCGGACCTTCCCGGGCTGGAAATCGCCGGCACCGTCGCGGCGGTGGGCGCGAACGTGACGATGTGGAAGGTCGGCGACCAGGTGTGCGCGCTGACGCATGGCGGCGGCTACGCCGAGTACTGCGTGACGCCGGAGGTGCAGGCCCTGCCGGTGCCCAAGGGACTGTCGCTCGTAGAGGCGGCGTCTCTGCCGGAGACCTTCTTCACGGTCTACAGCAACGTGTTCGACCGCGGCGGACTCAAGGCGGGTGAAACGCTCCTCGTGCAGGGCGGCTCCTCCGGGATCGGCGTCACCGCGATCCAGGTGGCGGCCGCAATGGGCAACCGCGTGTTCGCCACCGCCGGCAGCGACGACAAGTGCGCCGCCTGCGTGAAGCTCGGCGCCGAAAAGGCGTTCAACTACAAGACCCAGGACTGGGCGGCGGAACTGAAGACGGCCACCGGCGGCAAGGGCGTGAACGTCATACTTGACATGGTGGGCGGCGACTACGTGCCCAAGGAACTCAAGAGCCTGGCCGACGAAGGGCGCCTGGTGATGATCGCGTTCCTGCGCGGCATGAAGACTGAAGTCGACCTCAGCGTGGTGATGGCCAAGCGCCTGCAGATCACCGGTTCCACGCTGCGCCCGCGCACGGTGGAATTCAAGGGCCAGGTGGCGAAATCGCTGCGCGAGCGCGTCTGGCCGCTGATCGAGGCGGGAAAGATCAAGCCCGTGCTCTACAAGACATTCCCGCTGGCCGAGGCGGCCGAGGCCCACAAGCTGATGGAAACCTCGCAGCACATCGGCAAGATCGTGCTGACCGTATAGGAAGGAGGAGGGAACCCATGTTCAAGGACGGGCTGCTCAAGGACAAACGGATCCTCGTCACCGGCGGGGGCACCGGCCTCGGCCGGGAGATCGCCGCGCAGTACCTGAAGCTCGGCGCCGAAGTCTGGATCGCCGGCCGCCGCAGCCCGACGCTGGCTGCGACCGCGAAGGAATTGATGGCCGAGTACGGCGGCGCGGTCCGCACCCATCCGGTCGACATCCGCGACGCGCAGGCGGTGGACGCGATGGTCGAGCACATCTGGACGCAGGCGGGTCCGCTGACGGGCCTCGTCAACAACGCGGCGGGCAATTTCATCAGCCCCACCAAGGACCTCACGCCCAACGGCTTCAACGCCATCGCCAACACCGTGTTCCACGGCAGCTTCTACGTGACCCACGCGGTGGGCAAGCGCTGGATCGCGGGCGGGCACAAGGGCTCGGTGATCTCGATCCTGGTGACCTGGGTGTGGACCGGTTCGCCGTACGTCGTGCCGTCGGCGATGTCCAAGGCCGGGCTGCACGTGATGACGAAATCCCTCGCGGTCGAATGGGGCCGCTACGGCATCCGCCTGAATGCGATCGCGCCGGGCGCCTTCCCCACCGAAGGGGCTTCCAAGCGCCTGCGCCCGGACGGCAAGTTCGAGGACGGCAACGACCGCAACCCGATGCGCCGCATCGGCATGATGCCCGAGCTGCAGAACCTGGCCACCTTCCTGATGGCGGACGGGTGCGAATGGCTCACCGGCGAAACGATCGCGATCGACGGCGGCGGCTATCTCGCGAACGGCGGCTCGTTCACCGAGCTCGACAAGCTCACCGACGCCGACTGGGAGCGCATGCGCGCCCTGATCAAGGCGCAGAACGAGAAGGACCGCGCGGGCCGCACGGCCTGAGCCCCGGAGGACAGAATGGCACCCATCGTCCCGCGTCCCGCGGCCACCCTGATCCTGCTGCGCGACGGCGATGCGGGACCGGAAATATTCATGCTCAAGCGCAGCCCTTCGGCGGCCTTCGTGGCGAACGCCTACGTATTCCCGGGCGGCGGGCTGGACGCGGCCGACCACAAAGCCCTGGACCGGGTCAGCGGCCTGACCGAGGCGGAAGCCAACCGCCGGCTGGGAGTGGATGCGGGAGGCCTCGCCTACTGGGTGGCCGCCGTGCGCGAGTGCTTCGAGGAGGCCGGCATCCTGATTGCGACGCGGGAGTCCGGCGAACCGCTCGAGCCGGGGCACGCGGATGCGCTGGCCGTGCACCGCGAGGCCGTGAACGCGGGCACGCTGGCGTTCGGCGATCTGCTTGCGCGGGAGAGGCTCGCGATCCCCGCCGAGCGCATCGCCTACTTCAGCCACTGGATCACCGCCCCCGGGCGTCCGCGCCGCTTCTCGGCGCGGTTCTTCGTCGCGCGCGCCCCGCACGGGCAGCACGGCTCCCACGACGACAGCGAAACCGTGGCGAGCGAGTGGGTGCGCCCGCACGTTGCGCTCGAGCGCTGCGCGAAAGGGGAAATCGAGCTGGTGCATCCCACGCGCATCTCGCTGACCGAGCTGGCGGCGTTCGACCGCGCGGAAGCCGCCTTCGAGTTCGCGAGCAGCCGGGTGGACATCGAGGCCGACGCCTCCTGCTGGGCGACCGGCAAGGACGGCCGCAAGCTCTTTCGCCGCAACGACCCGCCCTACGCGGAGATCCACTGGAGCGACCCGGAAGAAGCCGGCGACACGAGCTACGACCTGGTGCCCGGCGTGGCGAAGCGCCTCGACCGCCACGTGACGCGCATCATCGCGCCGAACCCGGGCATGATGACCGGCCCGGGCACCAACACCTACCTGGTCGGCGGCGACGAACTCGCGCTGATCGACCCCGGCCCGGCGATCGACAGCCACATCGAGGCGGTGCTCGCCGCCGGCGCAGGACGCATCAAGTGGGTGCTGTGCACGCACACGCACATGGACCATTCCCCCGCGGCGAAGCGCATCAAGGAAGCCACCGGCGCGGTCGTCATGGGCCGGCCGGCGCCAAAGGGCGCGAGCCAGGACCAGGCCTTCGCGCCGGATCGAGTGCCCGGGCACGGCGAGCGGCTCGCCCTCGGCGCGGTCACGCTGCGCGTGATCCATACGCCCGGCCATGCCTCGAACCACCTGTGTTACCTGCTCGAGGACACCCGGATGCTGTTCACCGGCGACCACGTCATGCAGGGCTCGACGGTCGTCATCAATCCGCCCGACGGCAACATGCTTGCCTATTTCGCGTCGCTGGAGATGCTGCTCGCCGAGGACCTCGCCATCCTCGCGCCGGGCCACGGTTACCTGATCGGCCGGCCGCACAAGGAAGTCAGGCGCCTGATCGCGCACCGGCTGGGCCGCGAAGAGAAGGTGGTCGCCGCATTGCGCAAACTCGGCGCCGCGACGCTCGACGAGCTGGTGCCGGAGGTCTACGGGGACGTCCCGCCGAAGCTGCACCCGGTGGCGGCACGTTCGCTTTCGGCGCACCTGGAGAAACTGCTGGCCGAGCGCCGGGCCCGCCTGCAGTCGGAACGCTGGAGCCTCGCCGCCTGATGCGCCGCGGCGCACCGGGTGGAAATATCCCGTCCGGGTGCTAAGATTCGCTCACAGCAGTCCTCAGCCAGACACCACCCACGGCCAGGCACAATCCAAGGAGTCCGCATGGATAACGACAAGACCATGAAGATCGTGACGAACCTCGACCGCAGCGGGGTGGAAGGCTTGCTGGGAGAGGTTCGCGCGCTGGCGCAATCGAAGAACCTCCCCGAACTGGCGTCGCTCTTCAACGGCGTGGAGGGCATGCCGCGTGCGCAGATCGAACAGCGCATCGCCAACGCCCTCAAGTGGCTGGCCGACAAGCCGCAGCACCAGGGCATCACCGCGCAGCTCGAGATGGTCGAGCTCAACCTCAAGAACCTCTAACACCCCGGTCCGCGGGTACAGGCGCCAGTGTCCCGCCACGACTTCGATTTGTTCACCATCGGCGCCGGCTCCGGCGGCGTGCGCGCGAGCCGCGTCTGCGCCAACTACGGCGCGAAGGTGGCGATCGCCGAGGAGCGCTACTTCGGCGGCACCTGCGTCAACGTGGGCTGCATCCCCAAGAAACTCTTCTCCTACGCGGCGCACTACCGCGAGGACTTCCACGACGCCGCGGGATTCGGCTGGACCGTGCCCGAGCCCGCTTTCCACTGGCCGACGCTGGTGGCGAACAAGGACAAGGAGATCGCCCGGCTGAACGGGGTGTACGAGCGCGTGCTGTCCGGCGCCGGCGTGACGATCCTCAAGAGCCGCGCGACCATCATCGATCCGCACCACGTCGAATGCGGCGGCAAGACGTACTCGGCCAAGCACATCCTCGTCGCCACGGGATCCTGGCCCACGGTGCCGGACATTCCCGGCAAGGAACTGGCGATCACCTCCAACGAGGCCTTCTTCCTCCCGCAGCTGCCGGAATCGATCGTCGTGGTCGGCGGGGGATACATCGCGGTCGAGTTCGCCTCGATCTTCAACGGGCTCGGGGTCAGGACAACCCTGGTTTACCGCGGCAAGCGCGTGCTGCGCGGGTTCGATGCCGAGCTCGGCCTGAAGCTGGCCGAGGAAATGGCCAAGAAAGGCATCACGATCCGCTTCGAGAGCGACTTCGCCGCCCTCGCAAAATCGGCGGACGGCGGGATCACCGCCACGCTAAAGGACGGCGGCACGCTGACCGCCGGCGCGGTGATGTACGCCACCGGCCGCAAGCCCAATACGCGCAACCTCGGCCTCGAGGCGGCAGGCGTGAACCTCGCGACCGACGGGGCGATCCAGGTCGACAAGTACCTGAAGAGCTCGGTGGACTCGATCCACGCGATCGGCGACGTCACCAACCGCATCAACCTGACCCCGGTGGCGACCGCGGAAGGCATGGCGCTCGCGAAGACCCTGTTCCGCGGCGAACCCACCGAGATGGATTACGCCAACATCCCGACCGCGATCTTCGCGATCCCCAACGTTGCGACGGTGGGGCTGTCGGAAGAAGCGGCGAAGGAGCGCGGCCACCTGGTCGACATCTACAAGGCCGGGTTCCGCGCGCTGCGGCACACGCTGTCCGGGAGCGAGGAAAAGACCTTCATGAAGCTCGTCGTGGACGCCTCGACGCAAAAGGTGCTCGGCGCCCACATGATGGGCGCGGACGCGGGCGAGATCATCCAGGGCATCGCCATCGCGATCAAGTGCGGCGCCACCAAGGCGCAGTTCGATTCGACCATCGGCATCCACCCCACGGCGGCCGAGGAATTCGTCACCATGCGGGAGAAAGCCAGTACATGAACGGCGCCGAAAGCCTTGCCCGAACCCTCCTCGCCTCGGGCGTCGAGGTCTGCTTCGCCAACCCGGGCACCTCGGAAATGCACTTCGTCGCGGCGCTCGACCGCGTGCCGGG
>JAFEDL010000102.1:17028-17723 GCA_018241645.1 Pseudomonadota bacterium | reverse complement strand
GTGGTCGGCGACCACGCGACCTACCACCGGCCGTACGACGCGCCCCTGACGGCCGACACCGAAGGCCTCGCGCGCGCCTCGTCGCACTGGGTGCGCACCTGCACGAAGGCGGAGGAAGTGCCGGCGGCAGGGGCCGCCGCCGTGCAGGCCGCGCGCACCGCCCCGGGCCAGATCGCAACGCTGATCCTGCCCGCCGACACGGCCTGGAACGAGAGCGCCGGGCCCGCCGCGCCGCTTGCGGTCCCCGTGCGCTCCGCGGTCGCACCCGATACGCTCGCGACGGTCACGCGCGCACTGCGCACCGGCGCGCCGGCGATGCTGATCCTGGCCGGCGCCGCGCTGTCCGAAGCAGGCCTGCGTGCCGCTCACCGCATCTCCGTCAAGACCGGCGCAAAGCTGCGCGTGCCCACGCAAGTGAGCCGCATGGCGCGCGGCCGGGGTCGCCCGCAGATCGACCGGATCCCCTACGCAGTCGACCGGGCGCGCGAGGTGCTCAGCGGCCTCGCCCACATCGTGCTCGTCGGCGCCAAGCCCCCGGTCGGGTTCTTCGCGTATCCGGGCAAGGACAGCGAACTCTGGCCGCGGGACTGCACGGTCCACCTGTTCGCGCGCCCCGAGGAGGATGCCGTCGCCGCGCTCGAGGCGCTGGCGGACGAACTCGGCGCGCCGAAAGACACGCCCATCCCGGAAGCGCC
>JAFEDL010000102.1:10533-16984 GCA_018241645.1 Pseudomonadota bacterium | reverse complement strand
GCCGCGCTGATCCCGGAGAACGCCATCGTGGCCGAGGATGCGGTGACCTCGGGCCGCCAGCTGTTCGCGCCCACCTTCGCCGCGGCGCCCAACGACTGGATCCAGAACACCGGCGGCGCGATCGGCTGCGGCCTGCCCATCGCGACCGGCGCGGCCCTCGCCTGCCCCGACCGCAAGACCGTCTGCCTGCAGTCCGACGGCGGAGGCATGTATACCGTGCAGGCGCTGTGGACGCAGGCCCGCGAGAAGCTCAACGTCGTGAACGTGATCTTCGCCAACCGCAGCTACAAGATCCTGATGGGCGAACTGACCGCGGTCGGCGCCACGCCGGGCAAGAGCGCGCGGCAGCTCTTCGACCTCGGCCCGCCCGACCTCGACTGGGTCAAGCTCGCCGGCGGCATGGGCATGGAGGCGGTACGGGTGGACTCGCTGGCGGCGTTCGCCGACGTGTTCCGGTCCGCTTGCGCGCGGCCCGGCCCGTTCCTGGTCGAGTTCGTCATCCCCTAGCATAAAAGTCTTACTTTAATTTCAAAGACCGGCCACAGAAGCCGGTTTCCAGCCAGATCGCTTTCCGGTTCTGGAAAACAAAGGAGGAGTCATCATGTTCAGGAATGCACTCGCCGGGGCCCTGCTCGCCCTGGCCTCGCTCGCGGCGCAGGCCCAGGGCTACCCTTCGCAGACCGTGCGGATCATCGTCGGGTTCCCGCCGGGCGGGACGACGGACGTCATCGGCCGGCTGGTGGCGCAGGAACTTACCGAGTCCCTGGGCAGGGCCGTGGTCGTGGAAAACCGCGGCGGGGCCAGCGGCACCATCGGCAGCGGGATCGCGGCCAAGTCGGCGCCCGACGGCCATACGCTGCTGCTCGTCCCGAGCACGCACGGCACGGCCCCGGCGCTGTATGCGTCGCTGCCCTACGAGGACAAGGACCTCGTGCCGGCCGCGTTGGTGGGGACCACGCCCTATGTCCTCGTGGTGCACCCCTCCATGGCGGCGACGAACATGGCGCAGCTCATCGCCTACCTCAAGCAGAACCCCGGCAAGGTCGAGTACGCATCGTCGAGCCCGGGCACCGCGCAGCACCTTTCCGGCGAACTCCTGCAGCGCATGGCCGGCGTGAACATCGTGCACATTCCCTACAAGGGCTCGGGCGCCCTGATGCCGGACCTGCTTTCGGGCCGCGTGCCGATGATGTTCGAGAACATCGCGATCATGACCCCCCACATCAAGAAGGGCGCGCTGCGGCCCATCGCCGTTTCGAGCGCCAGGCGCACTCCCCTGCTGCCGGACGTGCCCACCGTGGCGGAAACCGGGCTCACCGGCTTCGAGGTGCTGGGCTGGTTCGCGCTGATGGCCCCGGCGAAGACGCCACCCGAAATCATCCGGCGGCTCAATTCCGACGTGAATGCCGCCATCGCGCGGCCCGCGATCGTCGCGCGCTTCGCGGAACTGGGCGCCGAGCCCCTGGGCGGCACGCCCGATCAGGCGGCCGCATTCATCCGGGGCGAGCAGGAGAAGTGGGGCAAGATCATCCGCGACGCCGGCATCAAGCAGCAGTAGCCCGAGCCGCGCGGCCGAGGGCCGCCGGCGCCAGGGTCAGGCCAGCGCCCGGACGATCAGGGAAATCCCGCTGGCCGCGAGCATCAGGCCGATGGCGCGGATCAGCGTGTCGCGCGAAAACCGCGCGAAGGCCTTCGACGCCACCCACAGGCCGGCGAACGAGGCGGGCAACGCGGCAAGCGCGTAGAGCCACGGGGTGGCCGACTGGAGCGGGCCGGCAATCAGGAAGGCGACCACCCGCAGCGATATGCTGAACATCGTGCAGACGCCCAGCGTCGCGCGGTACTGCTCCTTGCTCAGCGGCCGGCGCGAAAGGTAGATCGCGTACGGCGGACCGCCGGCCCCGAACAGGGTGCTGGTGACGCCGCCGCCCAGCCCCGCCACCGGCGCCCATGCCCGGCTGACCATCGACACCGCGCCGGCGCGCACGATGTTGGATACCGCGATCGACAGGACGAACACCCCGAGCGCCGCCATCGAGACGGAGCGCGGCAGGTTGACCAGGATCGTCATCCCGATCACGGTGCCGGCGATGATCCCCGGCAGGATGCGCTTCCACTCCGGGCCCTGGGCGCTCTTCGGGTCGTGCAGGCCGATGCGCCATGCGCTGGCGCAGTCGAGCAGCGAGAACATCGCCAGTGCGAACGGCAGCGGGACCAGGTGCGTGGCGAGCGGGATCGTCAGCAGCGCGGAGCCGAAGCCCGTCACCCCGAAGATGAAGGCCCCGCCGAACGCGATCGCCGCGAGGGCGGCCAGCGTAGCGTAGTCGGCGGCGGTCAATCCGGTCCCGCCGACAGCATCAGCGCGCTGCGCGTCCAGCGGTTCATCTTGCGCAGGCCGGGGACACAGCGCTCCAACGGCAGCCCGAGCCGCTGCTCGAGCTTCGCGGCGCAGCGCCGCAATTCGTCCCAGGTGATCGATTCCGGCGCGCCCTTGAGGGCAAACACGATCACGTTCCCGTCTTCCCGGGCTTCGAGGCACACGACGCATCCCGAGAACGCGGCCTCGATCCGTTTCAGGTAGCGGTCGAACCGCCGGTCGTGGCCGAAAAAGTTGACTACGAGCACCCCCGTGTCGCGCAGGGCCCGGTACGCCGCAGCGTAGAACTCCTCGCTGACCAGGTCCGGCACCTGCGCCCCGTCGACGAACCCGTCCACAAACAGCAGGTCGCACGATGCATTGGCCTCGTGCACGGCCCGGGCGCCATCGCCCAGTTCGACGCGCAACCGGGAGCAGTCCTCCGGCACGTTGAACAGGGACCGTGCGGCCGTGATGACCGCCGGGTTGAGTTCCACGACCCGCGTGCGCACGCCCGGCAGGCGGCGATAGATGAACTTCGGGATCGACCCGCCGCCCAGGCCCACCATCAGGCAGTCCCGCGGCCGTGGATGAAACAGGAGGAAGGCCATCATGGTCCGGGTGTAATCGAGCTCGAGGTCGTCGGGCGCATCGATGCGCATCGCGCTCTGGATATGCTCCCCGCCCAGGTGCAGGGACCGCACCCCGTCCTCCTCGCTCACCACCACTTCCGAATGGGGCTGCGCACGCCACCCCGGCTTCATCGGTGGCCTCTCCCGCCGGAATGCTCTGTCATGCGCCCAGTATAACGGCGCCCCGCCGCCCGCCCGCCGAACTGAGGGGGATTTCGCCCCCTATTCCCGGATTGGCGGCCGGGCGGGACGCGAATAATGGCATTCATCCCGCATTCCGGAACTTCGCCCCATGAGCACCGAACACACGCTGGACACCCCGCGCACCGGGGACGCCGAATACGCCGCCATCAAGCAGGCGATCGCACGCGTCGAGGCCGAAGCCAAGGCGACCATCGCGGGGGACGACCGGGCGGAGGCGGAACGGCGCCTGCGCAAGGCGGCCGAGGAGCGCGAAGCGATGGAGCGCGCCGCCCGCGACCAGCTGGAAGCGAGGATCGCCGCGGAAAGGCAAGCCGAGGCCCAGGCCAAGCTGCGCCTGGACGCCGAAGCGCACGAACAGGCTGCGATCGAGGCGCGCAGGGACACCGAGAAGCAACTCCTCGAACTCGCCCGCGCGCGCGCCGAGGTGGAAGCCGCCGCGCTCGCCAAGGCGCGCGAGCGCGCCGGCGCCGAGGAGCGCGCGAAGGACCTCGCCCGCCAGCGGCTTGCGGCCGAGCAGGCGCTGCTGCAGGCGGCGACGCGCAGCGCCGGCGAGGACGCCAGCGCAGGCGCCGAGGCCGAGCAGCAGATCAAGCGCCGCGAACTGCATGAACTGCGCGCCAGGATGCAGATCGAGACCCGCGCCCAGGCCGATGCAGCCGCCTGCGCAGCCGCGGAGGAACGCGCGCGCGCCGAAGCCATCGCACAGGCCGAGGCCGAGCAACGCGCCAGCAACGAAACGCGCGCGCGGCTCGCGGCCGAAACCCGCGCATCCGAGGACGCGCGCGCCAGGATCCTGTCCGAATCCAAGATCCAGGCCGAACGCGAAGCCGCCGCGGAAGCGCAGGCACGGGCCGCCTCCGAAGCCCGGCTGGCCGAAGAGGCCCGCCAGCGCCTGGTGGCCGAGGCGCGCATCCGCGCCGCCACCGATGCGAAACTCAAATCCGAGGAGCAGGCCCGGCGCATGGCGCAGGCCGCCGCCGAAGCTGCCGAGTGCGCCGCTGCGCAATCCGCCGAGCGCGCGCGCCTCTGCGAGGAGGGGGAAACAGCCTCTGCCGAGCGGCTCGCCGCCGAGCAGCGCCTGCGCGAGTCCGCGCAGGTCCGGCTGCGCGCGGAACTGGAGGCGTGCAGGATCGTGCAGGAACATGCCTGCGCGGAATCGCGCCTGGCTGCCGAAGCGGTTGAACGCCAGCGCCTCGCCGAGGAGGCGCAACGCGCATTCCTCGCGCGCGAGACTGCCGAGCAGGCCGCGGCCATCGCACATCGCGAGCGCATTGCAGCCGACCTCGAGGCCGAAACCGCCCAGCAGGCACGCATCGCGGCCGAGGAACAGGCCCGCGGCGCCGCGCTTGCGCGCACCCGGCAGGAACAACAGCAGGCCGCAGCCGCGGCTGCGTTGGTGGCGGCCGAGCAGGCCCTGCAGGCCGCGGCCGCGGATCGCGCCGCTGCAGAGGATGCGGAGCGCGCGCAGGTCGAACGGCGCGTTGCTGCCGAAGCCGCGCATGCCCGCGCCGTCAACGAGCGCGCGGAAGCCGAACGCCTCGCTGCCGAAGGGTACCGGACCCGCGCCGCAGCCGAACGCCTTGCGGCCGAGGCCGCGCGGTCCCGCGCCGCGGCGGATGCGCGTGCGACGGAAGCGGCGCAGTTGCGTCACGACGCGGACCAGCAGGCCGCCGTCGAGGTGGGTGCTCTCGCTGTCGAGGAAGGAGAAATGCAGGCGGCCGCGTTGGCGCTTGCTCAATGCGCTTCCGCGGCCCGGGAGGCCAACGTACGCCGGATCGCGGAAACGCAGCGCCGCACGCGCGCGGCGGAGCGGGCCGAGCGCCTCGCGACGCAGGCTGCGGATGCCGCCGAACTGGCCGCACGCGCAAGCATCGCGCGCGCGCTGGCCGAACGCCGGCGCATGCACGCAGCCCGTGCCTGCGCCGCCGAACACGAATCGCGCCTGCGCGCCGACCTGCATGCGGAGAAGCTTTGCGCCGCGCGCATGGAGGAAGAACGTGCCGCTGCTACCGCCGCCAACGCACGCGCCGAAGCCGACGCGGAACTGTTGCGCCAGGCCGAAGAAAAGCGCCTGGCGGAGGAGCGCCTCCTGCAGGCCGCAGAAGCCAGGTCCACGGCGGCAGCGGACGAAATATTTTCGATCGAGACCCGCGCCGCAGCCGAACTGCGCGCAGCCGAAGCCCTGCGTGCCAGGCAGGCCGCCGAAGCACACGCTGCGGCAACACTGGCCGAGCGGGCGCAGTCCGAGGAGAACATGAAGCTGGCGCTCGATTCACAGAGCGCGGCGAACGTCGCGGCTGCGGCGCTGGCGGCCGGAAAGGCGGAGCAGCTCCGCGCGGAAACAGGCGAAATCATCGACCTCGAAACCCATCGCGCTGCCGCGCGCCGCTGGCGGGCTGCAGCGGCGGTATCCATCTTTGCGCTCACGGGCGCGGTGACTTCGGCAGGGATCTGGGCCCCCACGGTCAGCGCCTCGGCCATGGCTTACGCCAGGCGCCATCCGATCCCATCCTCCTACCTGCTCGGGGTGGCCGCGGATCCCGTTCCCGCCACGGCCGGCGAGGCGGGCGCCCCGCTCAAGCTGGCCTATGAGTTGTCGGCAGCGCCCGTCAGCGAGCGCTGAGACCCCTGCCTCGCACCAGCAGCACCCCGGCCGCGCCCGCAAACGACAGGACTGCCGCGCCCACGATGGGCGCGTCATAACTGCCCAGGCGGTCGAACCCGTACCCGGCGAGCGGCGGCCCGATCAGCGTGCCGACCCCGGCCGCCGTGTACAGCCAGCCGATGATCGCCGACACCGCACGGCCGCCGAAAATGTCCATCACCACGGCCGGCATGGTGGCGACGAAGCCCCCATAGAACAGGCCCATCCCCACCGAAACGGCGGCAAGCGCCCACAGGCCCTGCGACTGCCACCACAGGAGGAAGCACGCGCCCATCCCCGCATACATCAGTGCGAGCGAACGCAGCCTTCCCATCCGGTCGGCGAGCCCGCCGACCGTGAACCGGCCCAGCAGGCTCCCGAGCCCGATCACGCTGACCAGCATCACGCCCGCCGATTCCGGATGGCCGTGGTCGGTCGCATATGGGGCGAGGTGCACCATCGGGACGAACACCCCGATGGTCGGCAGGAAGAGGGATGCGTAGAGGATCCAGAAGTCCCTCGAACGCAGCGCCTGCGAAAGCGTCGAGCCCTCCAGCGACGCGTCGGCCGCCGCCGCATGCTCCGGCGCCTCCCCGGTCCGCCGCTCGCGGCGCG
>JAFEDL010000102.1:0-10462 GCA_018241645.1 Pseudomonadota bacterium | reverse complement strand
GCGGCCAGCGGCGGCACGACCAGGTTGCCCGCGCCTATGCCCGAGACGGCGATGCCCGTCGCAAACGCGCGCCGCCGCATGAACCACGGCTGCACCGCGCCCACCGAAGGGACGTAGGTCAACCCTATGCCCACGCCTATCCCGACGCTGTAGGTCACGTACAACGCTGCAAGCGAAGGCGCGAAGCTCGCCCCGACCAGCGCCAACGCGAGGACGGCGGCGCCGGCGAGCGCCACCCTGCGCGGGCCGATGCGGTCGGCCAGCATGCCGGCCGGCGCGCCCAGCATGAAATACAGGAATGCGCACAAGGAAAAGACCAGCGAGACGTGCCCGCGCGGCGCGCCGAATTCCACCTGGAAGGCCTTGAAGAACGCCGCGAACGTATAGACGACGCCGAACCCGGTGAACATCAGGGCAAAGGCCGCCCCGACGACGATCCAGCCGTAATAGACGCGGCCGGCTCTCAAGGGGCGCCCCGGTCGCGGGTCAGGCCGCCGGTCAGGCAACAGCACCACGCGCCGTGATCGGCCACAAGGCCTCCACCACCCCGCCGCGCATGCACACGTACCAGTCGTACAGGTTCACCGTCGGGTCGCAATGCCCGGGCACCAGCAGGAGCTTGTCCCCGAGTGCGGGCCCGGCGGCGCCGGCCTGCACATCGATCACGCCATGCTCGTCGGAGGCGCGCGCGTAGGTGAGGCCCGGCCTCTCCCAGACCGTGGGCAGCCCCGAATCGACGCTGGACGCCTTGAGCCCGGCGTCGACGACCGCGCGCCCGGGCACCGGCGTGCTCATTACCGTGGCGAGGACGAACAGCGCATGCTCGAAGCGCGGCAGCGGCGGCGCCCACTCGTTCTTCGCGTAGTCGGCATCCATGAATATGTAGGATCCGGGCTGGAGCTCGTCGTAGACGCCGCTGTCGGCCTCGAACATGAAGCTGCCGCTGCCCGCGCCCGTGACGACCGGGCAGGCGATGCCGGCCGCAGCGATCAACGCCCGGGTAGAACGCGCCGCTTCGATGGCTATCGCGATGCGCTCCCTGCGCTCCTGCATCGTGCGCACGTGCTGGGCGGACCCCTGGTAGGCCTGCAGTCCGGCAAAGCGCAGTCCCGCCGTGCCGGCGATGTGCTGCGCTAGTTCGAGTGCCGGCGCACCCGGCGCAACGCCGCAGCGCCGCGCCCCGACGTCAATTTCGACGTACACGTCCAGTTGCACGCCTTCGGCCAGCGCAGCCGCGCCCAACGCATTGACCTGCAGCGCATGGTCGACGCAAATGCCCACGCGCGCGCGCCTCGCGAGCCGCGCCAGCCGCGCGAGCTTGCCGGCGCCGACCACCTCGTTGGACACAAGCACATCGCCGATGCCTCCTTCGACCATGGCCTCGGCTTCGGAGACCTTCTGGCAGCACACGCCCACGGCGCCGGCGGCGACCTGGCGCCGCGCGATCTCCGGGCACTTGTGCGTCTTGGCATGCGCGCGGACGCGAACCTTGCGCCCGGCCAGTGCCTCGTTCAGGCGGCGAAGATTTCCTTCGAAGGCATCCAGGTCGAGGACCAGCGCGGGCGTATCGACCTCCTCCAGCCGCTGGCCGAGCCTGGCAGGCAGGATCGCAGTCATGCGGCGGCCGGCGCCTTGCGCATTGCGAGCCAGACGGCGGCAATCGCCACTGCGGCAAGCACGGGCAGCGCAAGCAGGTTCACGGTGTCCCAGCCGGCGCGCGACACCAGGAAACCGGAGGTCAGCGAGGACAGCACCATCATCACGAAGATGCACATGTCGTTCGCCCCCTGGGCCTTGGCCCTCTCCTCGGGCCGGTAGGTCTCGGTGAGCAGCGTTGTTCCGCCGATGTACATGAAATTCCAGCCTACGCCGACCAGCACCAGCGCCAGCCAGAAGTGCGCGACATCCACCCCGTTGAGCGCCACCACGACGCAGGCCACGTTCAGGGCGGCGCCGGCGAGGATGATGTTCAGGACCCCGAAGCGCTTGATCAGCGACCCCGCGACCAGGGACGGGGCGAACATGGCGATCACATGGGAGGAAACGACGAATGCCGCATCGCCGAACGGGTGCCCGCACATGCCCATGGCAATCGGCGTGGCAGTCATCAGCAGGTTCATCACGCCGTAACCGACCGCCCCGGACAGCACGGCAACCGCGAACTTCGGCTGGCGCGCGATTTCGCGCAGCGGCCGCCCCCCGCTCGCCTGCTCCGCGGCCGTAGGGTCGGGGATGCGCGTTGCGGACAGCAGCCCGATGGTGACCAGCGCGTAGATGATCGGGACGAGGTAGGCGCCGAGGAAGCGGTCGGGGAATGCGTCCACCGAGTAGCGGCTCAGCCCCGGCCCGATGATGCCGCCCAAGAGGCCGCCGGCCAGCACCAGCGAAATCGCCCGCGCCTTGTAGTCCACGGGCGCAACGTCGGCGGCCGCGAAGCGGTAGTACTGGCCGGTCGCGTTGGAGGCGCCGAAGACCAGCGTCCCGAAGCACAGCAGCCAGAAGTTGTGCAGCCCCATGGCCAGGGCGCAGATGAGCGCGGCCACGATCGCCGTCCCGGCACCGGCCATCAGTCCCTGCGTGCGGCCGGCGCGCTTCATGTACAGGGAGGCGGGCATGGTGGCGATCGCCCCGCCGAGCACCCAGGTAGTCACCGGGAGCGTTCCCAGCGCGGGAGTCGCCGCCAGCGACATGCCGGCCAGCCCGTTGATCGACGCAAGCGTCGAGCTGCTGCTGAACAGCATCGCCTGGCACGCGGCCAGCAATGCTACGTTGCGACGTGTACTGTCCATATATACAGTATAATCCGGGAAGGGTGCGGCCGACGGGAAGCGAAGCCCATTCTACCCACCGCACCCGCAACCAACGACCTGCGGAGCGAAATGCGCTCGATCCCACTGCACCCTGCGCGCGCCGGGACCGCCGAAAAATCCCGCGGCGCGCCGGATGCGCGCCAGGGCCGCTTCGAGAAGGACGCGCGCGAGGCCTTCGACGACGGCTGGACGCCGGACGACGAACCGTTGCCGGCGCTGGAAACCAGCGTCACCGAGGAGCGTGCGCGTTCGATCATCTCGCGCAACGAATCCCCAGACGTGCCGTTCAGCCAGTCGATCAATCCCTACCGCGGATGCGAGCACGGCTGCATCTACTGCTATGCGCGACCCAGCCACTCCTATCTGGAGATGTCCCCGGGCCTGGATTTCGAAACGCGCCTGTATGCCAAGACCAACGCAGTCGAGCTGCTGCGCGCCGAACTCGGCCGCAGGGGATATGTGCCGAGCCCGATCGCGCTGGGGGCGAACACGGACTGCTACCAGCCTGTGGAGCGCAAATACCGCCTGACGCGCGGCATCGTGGAACTGCTGGCCGAATGCGACCACCCGCTCACCATCGTCACCAAGTCGGCCCTGGTGGAACGCGATCTCGACCTGCTTGCGCCGATGGCCAGGAAGAACCTGGTGCGGGCATACGTGTCGATCGGGACGCTGGACCGCGCGCTCTCGCGCCGCCTCGAGCCGCGCGCGGCGAGCCCGCAGCGTCGCCTGGACACGCTGCGCGCCCTGTCCGCGGCGGGCGTGCCTTGCGGCGTGATGGTCGCGCCCGTCATCCCGGCGCTGTCCGACAAGAGTATCGAGGAGGTTCTCGAAGCCGCGAGCGCCGCCGGGGCGCAGACCGCCGCGTACATCCTCATGCGCCTGCCGCACGAATTGAAAGGGCTGTTCCGCGAGTGGCTCGGGGCGCACTATCCCTTGCGCGCCGAGCATGTAATGAGCGTTGTGCAGCAGGTGCGCGGCGGAAAGGACAACGATCCCCGGTTCGGGGAGCGCATGACCGGCACGGGCCTGTTCGCCGACCTGATCGGCCAGCGGTTTGCCGTGGCCTGCAAGCGGCTCGGGCTGAACGGCCGGGACCGCGGCGGCCGCGAAACCCCGGCACTCGACACGGGACGGTTCCGCCCGCCTTCCGCTGCCGGACAGCTGAGCCTGTTCTGAGGGCGGATCCAGCCCGCCGCAGTGCGCCGGGCTAGATGCCGAGGCTCTTGCGCAGGAACAGGATGGGCTTGCGCATGAGGTAATAGCCCAGGGACACCTTCTCGGCATAGACCTTGGCCGTGCCCCGCAGGCCGATTCGCGGCAGGAAGCCCGGCCCGAGCTGCGCCTTCACCACATAGGCCAGGCTGTTGTCCGGCATGGTGATCGTCTCGTAACTGGTCTGCACGATCTTCGCCTTGAGCGGCGACAGCGGATCGACGTTCAGGAACACGGATACGTCGCTGCCCAGTTCCAGCTGGATGGCATCCTCGGGCGGCACGTAGACGGTCACTTCGACCAGGGACGGGTCGGCGATGACCATGATGCGCTCTCCGGGCTGCACGGGGCGGCCGCGCCACTCCTCGGAATCGGCGAAGATCGCCAACCCGCCCTGGGGCGCCGAGATGCTGTACCGGTCGAGCATTTCGGACAGGAACGCCACTTCGGCCACCTTTTCGCGCACGCGTGCGTCGAGCAGGTTGAGCTCGCCCTTGCTGGCGTCATCGGAGAAGGACTTGTTGATGGCGCGCTGCAGGTCCGCCTTGGCGATGTCCAGCGCCTTGACCGCCACCGCGAGCTTGTTCCGGGTGGTCGTGTCGTTCAGCACGACGAGGGGCTCGTCCGCCGCCACGATCTGGTTCGGCTGGACCTTGATCGAATCGACCACGCCTTCCACCGGCGCCGTGATCGGATAGGGGCGCACCGGGGTGATTTCCGCCGGGGCGAGCGCGCTCAGCCGGACCGGCACGAACGACAACAGCGCGGCGGCGAACGCGACTCCCAACAGCAGGCGCGTAGTGGACGTGCGCTGCAGCCAGCGCCTGACCGGCCGGTAGTCGCGCCGCCAGGCCCAGAGGGAAAATCCCGCGGCAGCGCCCATCCACTGCGCCACGGCCCGGTCGATCTCCGAGAAAGGTTCATCGCGGGCGAAGAGCAGGCCGCCGAGGACAGCCCCTTCGGGGCTCAGCAACGCGCAGTGAAGCAACTGGTCCGGCGCCCATTCGGCCCCGTCTTCGGCGAGCGACTCGGGCAGTTCGGCCAGGGCCGTGGCCACGACTGGCTGGCCCGGCGCCTCGACAAAGTGCACCGCCGCCCGGGTAAGCCATTGCACGTAGGGTGCCTCGGGCGAAACCTCGGCCAGGCCCGACACCGCCTCGACCGACACCTGGGAACGCATGTCGTACTGCCAGATCACCGCTTGGTCGAATCGCAGGACGCCGAATCCCTCGTTTACCGCGACGAACGCAAGCTCGCGCAGGGACTTGCACGCCTGCAGTTTTCGCTGGAACTCCAGCAGCTCTGCGGCGATGTTCGTGCTTTTCGGCTCGGCTGCCGGTTCGGTCACGGTTTGGGGCGATCGGGGAACACGGCCGTGCCGACCATGCCGGGAAGGAGTCCCTGGGTGGAGCCTTCGAACCTGGCTTCGAGTTCGAGCGATTGGCTGACGCCTTCGACGCGTGCGTTGAGCTTGGTTACGCGCGCGCGATAGGTCCGCCCGTCCTGCGAGGTTTTCACCGTGAACTGGCTGCCGGCCCTGATCCAGCCCAGCCAGGCCGCGGGCACGTAGAGCTGGGCCTTGAGCGAACCCGGATTCACCATATCGAGCAGCGGCTGCCCGAGCGACACGCTTTCGGCCAGCTTGACCTTCATCTTGACCAGCCGCCCGGTGAACGGCGCGACGACCTTGCAATAGGCGATCTGCGACTCGCGCAGCGCGACCTGGCTCCTGGCCTTGTCCGCCGCCGACGCCGCGACGGTGACTTCGAGTTCCCCCGCGGCGCCCAAAGCCTGGAGGCGAAGCTTCGTCAGGTGCGTCTCCCGTGCCCCGCGGTACTCCGCTTCGGCCGACTGGAGCTGCGCGACCTGCTCTTCGCAGTCGAACTCGAGGATCACCGCGTGGGCGGCGACGTTATCGCCGAGCCCGTAATTCACCTTCCTGATCTTGCCGGCCATCTGGCTGGACAGGGTCGTCTCGTCCCCCGATGTCACGAGCACGGAGATGTCGCGATCTTCCAGTGTGGTGAACTGGTCGAGCAGGGCGCCCATGCCGATCCTGCTCGAGGCCGGGACGGCCGGCGGCGCGCCCGAAGCCGGTGCGCTGCCGGCCGGGGACTTCGCCGCGGACTTCGCGGGCCCACCGGCGGCCGGGGGCTGCGCCCCCGAATCGCAAGGCACGTTCAGGGCCAGAACCGCCACGACTATTGCAAGCACGCTATTGCGCAAGGCTGACTCCGAGCTCGATTTTCGACATCCGTTCAACCGCGGGCCATGCAAGCTCGCGAGCGACCCGGAGGTTAAGTGAACCCGGATCCGCGGCCGCCGCCTCCGGCCGCCCCCCGGGGGCAATCGTATCCGCAGTGGTCCGCGAGAGCTTCAGGTCGGGGTCGCCCCACGGGGCGGACAATTTTTTCTGCGTAACGACACGTCCCGCCTGCAGCCTGGCGACCGGGCCGATGACGCGGTAGGCCGCGCCTTCGCCAAGCGTGCGCCATTGCTCCTCGTCGACCGGCTCGCTGAGCGTGGTCTTGAATTCCGATGAAAATCTTACGTCTCCCGATTGCGCGTCGATCAGGGCCACCTTGACCCGCGCCGGGCGCCCGCCGTCCCTGGGTGGTTCGAGCACCACTGCCGAGTTGATGGTTAGCTTGCCTTCGCCGGACCCGGCCACCTTGATCTTGGAGAGCTCCAGGATGCGCACTATCGCCGCGCGGAACCCGTCGGCCAGGGCCGGCGGAACGCCGTCGGTCTCGCCGATCATCACCGCAAGCTCCAGGGGCGGCGCCTTGGGCGCGAAGTTCTCGTTTTCCCAGCCGACCAGCCTCGCCTGCAGCTGCTCGGCAAGCGCGTCCGTCGCGTGGCTGTCGACCTGGGAAGGCAGGGCGTCGAGCCCGACCGAGTTGTAGATCTTGCCCAGCGCCGCCTCGAGGTTCGCATAGGTGATGTCGCGGTTGATCTTGCTGACCAGCTGGCGCGCCTTCGCGCGGATCAGCTCGAACTCGGAATCGATGCCGACCTCGGCGCTCGAGGCCAGGTAGCCGACGATCTGCTCGTCGTCCCGGGTCGCCTGGTCCCAGACGCCGAATTCGTGCGCGAGCAGCGAATAGCGGACGGCGGCAATCCGCGTTTGCGTCATCACGGCCATGCCCATCGCGAGGCGGCGGGCCTCGTCCAGCTTGCGCTGCGCCTCGGCCGACCTGTTCACCGCCGGCAGCGAAAAGACCTTCACGAGGTTGAAGGCGACGCTTGCGCCGATCGAGGTCCACGCATTGTTCACGAGGAACCGGTTGCTGTCGTAGTTGCTGGACACGTCCAGGTTGAGGTTCGGGAACAGCGCGAGCACCGCCCGCCGCGCCTCGCTCTCGTTCACCCGCGTCTTGTAGGCCTCCTCCCCCAGCTCCGGCCGGTTGCGCAACGCAACTGCTTCGAGCGTTTCCATGCGCGTCCTGAGCTCCAGGGTGGCCGCGGGAAAGCGGCTGGGCGGTTCGATCTGCACCTGCGTGCCCGGCGGGACGTTGAGCAGCGCAGCAAGCTCCACGCGCGACTGGGCGAGATCCTGCCTGCGCATGCTGATCTGCTGCTCCAGGTCGAGGAGCCCGCGGCGCAGCGAGGCGGTCTGCATCGGCGGGAGCAGCTTGCGGTTCTCGATGACCCTGGACTTTTCGATGGCCAGGTCGACTTCCTCAAGCAATTCGTCGATCTGCGGCAGGAGGCGCTGCGCCGCCTCGCTCTTCCACCACGCCAGCCGGACGTCCTGGACGAGGTTCTGCAGCGCCTTGCGGCGGCGCTCTTCGGCGATCAGGTTCTGGTCGGCGAGCTGTTGCGCGCGGTAGTAGCTCAGGCCGAAATCGAGCACGCTCCAGGTGAACGACACGCCCGAGGTCTCCCGGGTGCGCTCCTGCGATGCCGAGGGATTGGCGGCGATCGTGCCGTTCGGCGCAAAGCCGAACCCGAAGGAATCGTTGCTGCGCGTCGAATACCCGGCGTTGGCGGTGAGCTTGGGCAGCATGTCGAACTTGCCGACGTCGAGCTGGCCCAGCGCAACCGCCTGTTCCATCATCTTGACGCGGTACTCCATCTGGTACTTGAGGGACCGCGCGGTCGCTTCGTACAGCGTGACCGGACGGTTGAGCGGCTCCTGTCCCTCGAACAGCTTGGCCTCCGCCTCGGCCGCCACGCTCTCGCGCTGGGCAGCAGTGAGCGGGACCGGGATCACCGAGCAACCGGAGATCGTCGATAACGCGCAGCACAGGACTGCGCTCCAGCAATGAAGGCGGATTGAAATGCTTGACTGCACCAGCACACCCGAGGATTGATCAAATCGTACACTTGGCGGGGCATTTTAACTTGTAATTTAGTGTGTTATCCCCCACCGGGGCCGCACCCGCTAAAGTCTCGAACGCCCAGCCTGCTTGTCTTTCGCGCCGAGAATTTTCGCGAGCAGGGGATCGCGCGCGGTCTTTGCCGCCAGTACCTGCTCCGCGAACGGCACTGCGCCCGCGCGCGCCGGCTTGGCCTTCTCGACCTTCGCCTTGGCCGGCGCATCGCCCGCGTCCGCGTCGGCGGCATCGCCAGCCACCTTCTCGAGGTCGCCGTCATCGAGGTCCGCGCGAGCCCGCGGCTCGGCGGGCGCCCGGTCGCCGTCGGCCTTGACGGGCTCTCCTTCGCCCGCCTTCACGCCGAGTTCAAGCGTGAACGCGATATTGGCTTCGCGCCCCTCTTCGTCCCGGGCCGTCAGGACAATTTCAAGGAGGGTCCGCGCGCCGCCCGGAGGCATGCCGCGGAACGTTCCGGTGAGCGCGTCGAACTGCAGCCAAGGTGGCAGGGGACTTCCGTCGGCGCTGCGCGCATCGAGCCTGACGATCGCGGCAGGATCGGTGTGCCCGAAAGCGTCCGCGGGAATCCGGTACTGGGTATCGCCGATCGCCGACAATACCCCCTGGAACACGAACAGCCTCTGCTCCGCAAGCGCGGCGCCGTCGGTTCCGGAAACGCGCTGCAGGTCATCGGCGGGAACCCGTGCTACCGGGAACCCGCGGTCGCCCGGCGCAGCTGACCCAAGCGCGTCCGCCTGCACCGCCGCCAGGTCTCCCAGCGCGAGCTTCTGGGCCTCCGCTCTCTGTTCTTCGCCGAGGCCCGCGCCCGGCTGCGCCGGTGCCGTGCCACTGCTGCCCGCCTTGTCCGGGGAAACACCCGGCCCGGGCTTGGACAGCCCGGTGGAAGCCCCGTCGCGGGCCGGCGACGCCACGGGCGCATCGGCGCCGGGCACGCCCAGCTCGAGCGTGAAGACGACGCTTGCCTCGCGCGCCTCATTGTCCCGGGCAATTACGACCACCTCGAGGCTCACAGGCTTGCCGTCCGGCGGAGTGCCGCGGAACAGCCCGCTCACGGGATCGAACTGCATCCACGCTGGCAGGGGCTCGCCGTTCGCCTGCCGCGCCTCGAGCCTGACCACCGCCTTGGCATCCGTGTGCGCAAACGCGTCCTGCGGCAGCTGGAAGCGCTGGTCGCCCACCGCGTTCTGCACCCCATCGAGGACGAACAGGCGGTCGCCCGCGACAGGCTTGGTGTCTCCCGCGCTCCCCGGCAGGGACGCGGTACTGTCGGCCCCAACGCGAGCCACCGGGAATCCCAAGGCGTTCGAATCGGGAACCGCCGCCGAGCCGGTGCCTGCGGGCGCAGCCGCACCGAGCTCGAGCTTGAATATCACCGAGGCCTCGCGGGCCTGGTTGTCCCGGGCGAGCACCTGCACTTCGACCGGGGTCGGCTTGCCATCCGGGGGCGCCCCGCTGAATGTCCCGTTGCCCGGGTTGAAGCTCAGCCAGCCCGGCAGGGGCTCACCGTTGGACTGGCGCGCTTCCAGCTTGATGGTCGCGTTCGGGTCCGTGTGGGCAAACGCTTCGGGCGGCAGCTGGAACTGCTTGTCGGCCTGCACGTCCGGCACGCCTTCCAGCACGAACAGGCGGGCACCACTGATCGAACCCAGGTCGCCCGTCTGACCCTGGTTCGGGCTCGGGCTCGGCGACACGAGCGCAACCTGGAAGCCCTGGTCGGTCGGCGCAGTCAGGGGCGTGCCGGCAGGCGTTCCGGCAGCCGTCGGCGGCAGGGCGTTGATGACCTCCGCCGGGGTGGAGGCCCCGGCTTCGCCTGCAGCGGCGCCGGCGGGGGGTGCGGGTGCGGGTGCCGGTGTCGGCACGGGAGCGGGCGCGGTGCCGCCCAGGCCGCCCGCCAGGTTCACCGGCTGCGTGGTCAATAGGGGGTCGACTACCCGCGGTGGGGTGCCGGTGTCGGCAGGCTCAGCCGCCGGCGCGCCCGGAGGCAACGGCGCCGGAACCGGCCGCACAACTTCAGGGGTGCCCGGGGGCGGCGCAACCGGCGGCGCCGGCACGACCGGCGTGGTCGGGAGCGTGCTCCCGGTGATCGTCGTCGTCGCCGCC
>JAFEDL010000101.1 GCA_018241645.1 Pseudomonadota bacterium | reverse complement strand
CTGCTCGTGGCGCGCAAGGCCGATTTCCGCGAAGTGATCCTCGAAACCCTGCTGCCCACCAACGAGATCGTGCTGCCGGAGCTCGACAACGGCGCCTACTTCCTCAAGGTGCGCGGCATCGACGACCTGGGGCTGGAAGGCAAGGACACCCTCGCCGACCTGGTGCTGAACCTGGAGCCTGCCAAGTAATCAGCGCAGGACCGGCAGGAACACGTTGAAGCGCGAGCCGCGCCCCGGCTCGCTCTCCACCACGATGCGCCCGCCGTGCTTTTCCACGGCGGTCTTCACGAACGCGAGGCCCAGGCCCGCGCCCTTCTCGCCGCGGCGTTTGGCCGCCTCGAGGCGCTCGAAGCGGTCGAACAGGCGCGGCAGGTCTTCCGCGGCGATGCCGTAGCCCTGGTCAGCGAACGTCACCCGCCAGCGGTCGCCCTCGGGCTCGATGCTGCACTCGATGCGCGTGGACTCCGGGCTGTACTTGATCGCATTGCTCAGCAGGTTGATGAACACGCGGAACAGCACGTCGCGCACGCCGCGCGTGAGCGCGGCCTCGGGCGCGTGCGCTACCGCTACCTCGATCTTCTTTGCGCGCCCCTGCGCCTCGGCCTCGTCCACCGCGCCTTTCAGCAGGTCGACGAGGTCCACCGCCGCAAAGCGCGATTCGTCGATCGACTCGGCCCGGCCGAGCTGCACGAAGTCCTCGGCCAGCGACAGGGAGCGCTCGACGCTCGCGCGGATCCGCTGGAAGAAGTCCGCCTTCTGGGTCTCGGGCGCCAGCTCGCGCAGGTCGAGCATCGCGGTGATCGACACCAGCGGCGAGCGCAGGTCGTGCGACAGGAAGCGCATGTACTCGTCGCGCTTGCGCTCGGCGTCTTTCAGCACGGACACGTCCACGAGGCTGACCAGCAACCCGCGCCGCTCGCCGCCCGAGCCCGAGAACGGCACGATCGACACGAACAGGTCGCGCTTGTCCGCGTGCTTCGCCTCGAAGGCCAGCGGCGCCTTGTCGAGCAGCGCGTTCCACTCCGGCGCACCCTGCGCGAGCACCGGCCCGAGCACCTCGGACAATCGTTTCCCGCCGAGCGCCGTGGCGGGCTTGCCGATTAGCGCCGCGGCCTGCGCGTTGACCAGCGTGATGCGCAGTTCCGTGTCCACGACCAGCGCGGCTTCGGGCAGGCCGTCCAGCGTGTCGCCCACGAAGCGCCGCATGTCGCGCACGCGCGCCGAGGCGCGCCGCACTTCCTCGATGCGCGTCTCGAGCTCGTCCGACAGGGGGCCCTGGCGTTTCCTCCTTGCCATCGGCGCCGCGTAGGGGAGCAATTCGGGTTCGCGCGCGGCCGCGGCGAGTTCCTCGTCCATGTAGCGCTGCGCAGCCTCCAGCCTGCGCCAGCTCCACACGGGATAGCAGGCGAGCAGCCCGAACACCGCGGCCGAAGGCGCGAACCACCAGCCGGCGAGATACAGCGCGAGCAGCGATGCGGCAAACGTGCCGGCCATCGCCAGCAGCGTCACCAGCAGCGCGCGCCGCGCCGAGAGCCGCAGGTAGGCGACGAGCAGTGCGAGCACGAGCAGCGCGGACACCACCACCTGCAGCGCCACCGGCGCCACCGACACGAACCCGCCGCCGCGCAGGTTCGCGAGCACGTTGGCCGAGAGTTCCACGCCCGGCATCGAGCGGCCGTACCCCGACACCGGCGTCGGGTACGAATCCATCATGCCCGCCGCCGTGGCGCCCACCAGCACGTACTTGCCGGCCAACGCTTCCTTGGGGACCGCGCCGCGCAGCACGTCGACGTACGACACCCGGCGGAAATGCCCGGGCGCGCCGAGGAACCCGACGTGCACCCAGTTGTCGCGCAGCCACAGGCCGCGCTGTGATTCGGTCTCGGGCGGCCGGCGCATCCCGGGCAGGACCGCCGCCTTGCCCTGCAGGCCGGCCAGCGCAGCGGCGAGGTGCAGGTACTGGCGCGTGCCGCCCGCCAGGCCTTCGGAAAGATAGAGGCTGCGCGCGATGCCGTCCGCGTCGAGCTCGATGTGCACATGGCCCACGGCTGCGGCGGCTGCCGCAAATTCAGGGGCCGGCACGACCTCGCGCAGCTGGCCGGAGGGGGAAGCCTCCATGATCACCGGCAGCACGACCTTGCCGTTTTGCGCGATCGCGCGGGCCAGCGCCGCGTCCCCGGCCGGATCGGCCCGGTCGGGTTCGGCCAGCAGGATGTCGATCGCCACGCCCCTGGCGCCCGCCTGGGTCAGCCGCTCGAGCAGCGTCGCGTGGATCGCGCGCCGCCACGGCCAGCGGCCCACCTGGTCGAGGCTCTGCTGGTCGATGGCCACGATGACGATGTCCTCCGGCGCGGGGCGCTGGCGCAGCACGAGCGAGGCGTCGTAGAGGGTCTGGTCGAGGCGCCAGAACCAGCCGTACCCGGCCGCCAGCGCGGCCAGCAGCGTGACCGCAATCGCGGTGCCGGTCCATTCGACGAGTATCGGGCGCAGCCTGCCTGCCATGCCCAAGCTTAACGCAGCGCCAGCAGCACCAGGCCCGCAAGCACCATGCCCGCCCCCACCGCGGTGCGCAGGCTCAGGCCTTCGCGGTTCTTGAACCAGAACAGGCTCACCGGGAAGATCATCAGCGGCGTGGTGTGGGTCACCAGCGTGGCGAGCGATATTTCCATGTAGTGCATCGCCGACACGAGGAACATGGCGCCGCCCGCGGTGGCGATCCCGCACCACATGAACAGCACCATGCCCTTGCGGTCCGAGGCAAGGATCCCGCGCCACGCCTTGCCCCAGTCGCGGGTGGCGACGAGCTGGCACACCAGCGCCGCCGCCGAGGCGATTATCGTGCCGAACACGGCCTCGTTCCAGGTGCGCATCGCGTAGCCGCGGCACACGTTGCCGAGGCTGAACCCGACCACGGTGGCCAGGCCGATCAGCGCCCCTTTGCGCAGCACGTCCCGGCCGGGCCGGTGTTCGGTGGACGCGCCCTTGCCCGAGGGCTGCGTGGTCCACAGGCCGAGGATCACCAGCACCATCAGCGCAAGCTCGTACGCCCCCAGTTTCTCGTCCACGAGGAGCCACGCGGCCAGCAGCGTGAAGGCCGGCGCCGAGGAATGCACGACGCTCGCCCGCGCCGGGCCGAGGACGCGGACCATGTCGAACATGAAGCGCCGGCCGAGGTAGGTGCCGATGAACCCGCCGAGCGCGAACATCCCGGCCTCCTTCCAGTGCCAGGCGAACGGCGTGGTGCGCAGCATGTACTCGACGCCGAACACCGTGCTGGCGAACAGGATGTTGACCGCGAGCACGATGAAGAAGCCGAGTTCGATCTCCATCCTCGCCATCGCCAGGCGGGAGATGAGGATGTTCGACCCGAAGCAGATCATCGAACACAATGCGAGGGTGACGCCCATGGGCGGAGCATAAGTGGTAAAATTATTTTTATGGACAAATTGCCAAACCGTTTCGCACCTTACGACGACCGCACCCAGCCGGCCTTCAAGGTCGAGGGCTACAAGGAAACGATTACCCGCGTTCCCATGCAGGGTTTCTACAAGCGCCCGGCCACGCTCACCGAGGTCACCGGCCCGCTGAACCTGGCCCGCAAGCTCGACGCGGACTTGTCGGATCTCTCGCGCGCCAAGGGAGGCGGCCGCGATGGCAAGGATGGCGCTCGCGCCATGGGCCAGCTGATCTTCGTGACCGGGCGCCTGCTCGACGAGGACGGCTCGCCGGTGCGCAACTCGATCATCGAGGTGTGGCACGCGAATTCCGCGGGACGCTACATCCACAAGATGGACGCGGGCAGCCCCTTTCCCGAGGACCCGAACTTCTTCGGCTCGGGCCGCTGCCTGACCGACCACGAGGGGCGTTACCAGTACATCTCGATCAAGCCCGGCGCCTACCCGGTGCCCAACCACCCGCAGCGCTGGTGGCGGCCGCCGCACATCCACCTGTCGATCTTCGGCTCGGGCTTCATGAGCCGGCTGGTGACGCAGATGTTCTTCCCCGGCGACCCGCTGAACGCGCAGGACCGAATCCTGAACAGCGTGCCCGATCCGAAGGGACGCGAGCGCATGATCTCCAGGCCGATCCCGATGATGGAGTTGCCGCGCGCCGATGTGGTGGGCTTTGCGCACGACATCGTGGTGCGCGGGAGCCGCGCCACGCCGATGGGAATTTGAGATGGGCAAATTCGTTCCCACCCCCAGCTGCACCGTCGGCCCCTTCTTTCCGGCGCATTACTTCGGCCCGAACGACAACGACCTGACGGTGACGAGCAACGCGGCCGGCGCGTCGTCGAAACGCGCCCAAGGCACGAAGATCTACATTGCCGGCACGATCTACGAAGCGGACCGCGTGCCGCGCTGGAACAGCATCGTCGAGTTCTGGCAGGCCGATGCTTCCGGGCACTTCGCGCATCCCAACGATCCCGAGTCCTCCAAGGCCGATCCGGATTTCATGGGCTGGGGCCGCCGCGCTTCCGAGGACGACGGGTATTACGACTTCATCACGGTGAAGCCCGGCGGGTACAAGGATCCGCTCACGGGCCTTGTGCGCGCGCCGCACATCAACGTGTCGATCATGGGCTCGGGGCTGATGCGCCGGCTGGTGACCACGTTCTTCTTCCCGGACGAGCCTGCCAACGCCGGCGACCCGGTGTTCAACGCGATCCCCGATGCCAAGGTGCGCGAGCGCATCATCCTCAAGCCCGCCAAGTTCCCCCGCGCTCCGGCCGATGCGCTGTGCTATCGGCTGGACATCGTGCTGCAGGGCGAGGACGAGACGCCCTTCTTCCTGGACTAGGCCCGCGCCAGCTTGGCCTTGAGCATGGTGGCCGCGCGGGTGTAGCCGCCGCCCATGCCGTCGACGAAGTGGATGTGGTCGTTGCGCCGGTCGCGCACGTAGCAGGACATCACGCTTTCGGCGCAGACCTGCATGCCGTACCGCACGCCTCCCGCGGCCTCCATCGCGTCGAGCACGGCCACCAGGCTTTCCCGCTGCGCGCGGGTGCCGGCGATCACGGTGCTGATGCGGCCGTCGATCATCAGCGTGTCCGACAGCCGGGTGACGCCGTCGAGGTAGACCCGCCCGTGCTTTACCCAGCGCAGGTAGGCGTAGCCGACCACGGTACGCAGCCAGGTCACCGCAACGTCGAAGGGATCGGCGCGGCCGAGCCTCGCGCGGACCTCGCGCAGCACGCGCCCGATGGTGGGCTTGAGGCGCAGGCGCTCGATCGAGACCGGGCTGCGCGCCTGCGGCGGCCCGAAGATCCCGTCGAGCGTCTTCAGCACGTCGCGGCAGAGCTCGGGCTGGCGCGCGGGATCGGCGAAGGTGACCAGCAGGCAGATCACCTCCTGCGCGTCGCGCGGGGGCTTGATGCTGTCCCAGCGGCACTGCATGCCGTCGAGGTTCAGCGCGGCTTCTTCGGCCTGCCGCTCCGGCGGCATGAAGTCCTCGCCCTTCACGATCCGTTCGGCGTACTGCAGGCCTTCGCCCAGCACGACCGGGATCGTGTAGTCCTCGCTCATCTTCGCTTTCGCCACCAGCAGCGCGTGGCCGGCGGCGTGGATGTCCGCCACCGGCACCGCGCCCACGCGCAGGTCCAGCCCGAAGTTGCGGCGCGTGTTGTCGCGGTGGCGGTTGAGCGCCTGCACCACCGGGTCAACCAGCGACCCCGGCACGATCAGCGTCGCGCCGTCGCCGCCGAAGAAGAACGGCACGCGGATGTCGGCCGCGCGCGCGATGTTGAGCGCCGCGACGATGCTGCCGGTAGCCACGAGGTTGACCACGTGGTGCTGGCCGTCGTCCAGCGCGCGGGTGGAGCCTTTGACGTCGGTGAGGACCACGTGCCAGTCCGGCGGGACCGCCGCAAAGCGCCCCGGCTCGCCCATCAGCGCGGCCACTCCCACCATGTTGGGCGGGAGGTTCGTGTAGAAACGTTCGTCCTGCGATGGGCCCACTTGCCCTCCGGCGGTTCTGCTTGGATGCGGCTGCCAGTATAGTTCCGGGGCCCCCTGAACTCACGGAGTCCCGCATGACCCGCTTCCGCCTCCTCTGTCTCGCCGCCCTCCTCTGGTCCGGCGCCGCCTTCGGGCAGGCTTTCCCCGTCCGGCCGGTGCGCATCGTGGTCCCCTTCCCGCCTGCCGGGGCCGTGGACATCCTCGCCCGCGTGGTCGGCCAGAAGCTCGGGGACAAGTGGAAACAGGGTGTGGTGGTCGAGAACCGTCCCGGCGGCGGCACCGTGCTCGGCACGGACATCGTCGCCAAGTCTGCTGCCGACGGCTACACGCTGCTGCTCGCGGTCACCGCGCACGCCGTCAACGCAACGCTGGTCGACAAGCTGCCCTTCGACCCGGTGAAGGACTTCGCCACCATCACGCTCGCCGCCACCGCGCCGAACATCCTCGTCGTCAGCCCGTCGGTGCCGGCCAACAACGTCGCCGAGCTGATCGCCTATGCGAAGGCCAATCCCGGCAAGCTCAACTTCGGCTCGCCCGGCAGCGGCACCGCGATGCACCTGTCCGGCGAGATGTTCAAGACCGCGGCCGGCATCAGCGTCGTGCACGTGCCGTACAAGGGCACCCAGCCTGTGATCACCGCGCTGCTCGCCGGCGAGGTCAGCTACACGTTCGATGCCGGCGTTTCGCTCGCGCACGTCAAGGCCGGAAAGCTGCGCGCGTTCGCGGTCACCAGCGCCAAACGCGCCGCCATCGCGCCCGAACTGCCCACCATGGCCGAGGCCGGGCTGCCCGGGTTCGAGGCGCAGTCCTGGTACGGGTTCCTCGCGCCTGCCGGGACGCCGGTTGCGGTGGTGGAGTTGCTGAGCCGCGACATCAACGAGACCCTGCGTGATCCCGAGGTGCGCGCGCGGATTGCGACTGCGGCGCTGGAGCCGGTGGGGACTACGCCGGCCGAGTTCGAGCAGTACCTCAAGGCGGACATCATCAAGTGGGGGCGCGTGGTGAAGGCGTCGGGGGCGAAGGTGGATTAGGCGTTCGGCATAGGAAATTCAAAGGAATTATTCCAAAGGCCCGCGCCCGGAGGCGCATTTCAGGTGATTTTGTACTGGTACCGGTACATATCTCTCTGCCAGATGGTTGGCTCGAGTGCACTTGCCAGCATCGGCATCTGTTCTTCCGGACGAATAACGGGTACTTTTAGTGCGACCGGAGGGCTAACGCCTTGAGGAAATTGGAAGATCTCCAGGTGCGTTACAAATAGACGGAACGCAAACCCGTATTCGCGCGAATAGCATGCATTTTTTAGACCGAGGGCAGCCTAACGGCTTGACTCGAAAGAAGGATAGTCAGATGAGTTACAAATCGGCGGAACGCGTTCCGGTTTTTCGGCAACCTACTTCACGTTAGCCGACATGCAAACAACTCGACAGCCTTGGCAAACATGGGCCGTGTTGGCACTGGCCGCGTGGTGTGTCTATTTGCTCTATCAGTACGCAGCCGGAGCGATAGCGTCATCTAGGCCGGAGGTCGTCATGATACTGGTACCAGTTCCGGATCTGATACTTCGCGCTCTCGGTCTATTCGTACTAGTGGGCGGCGCTATCGTGCTCTATCTGCGTCGACCAGTAGCACGGTACATCGTACTGATCGGTCTCATGATCTATCTCGCACCTTGGCTGTATCGCTACGTGGAAGTGACTGCGTCTCAGCCGCGACCGGACCTTGTTTGGTACATGGTAAGAATCTACCCGCTCCTCACTTGGTCGCAATTGCTCTTGCCTATCTCTATGCTGATATTGACGATCTTTTCCTTTCGTCGCCCTTCGTCGGCTAACACCACAGCCGAAGCCGACGCGCGCAAGGACGGCGCGCGCGGTTCGCCGTGAACGTTAGAGCGCAAGTTAGATGCTCAGCCGCACCTTGCTCGTAGCAGCCCTGTTTCCCGTCTGCACCTTGGCTCAGTCTCCGTCCGATCCGGCATGCGCTTATTCTGTGGAGCGGCCGATCTCATTCAGATCCGCCGGTTCCGCGGACCGGATAACGGTGACAATTGGCCCTGGTGCCTGTCACGCGGCCCAACTTACGTTCACGATACGCAGTGCTGACGGCCAGATGCTCTATCGCTACAGAGCCCCGTTCAAGATTCACACGGCAGTTCCATGGGATGACCCTGATTTGCCGAAGGTCGCCCGCAAGTTCGTACTTGAGACAGCTGAAAAGGGCGCCGTTGCCCGGTCGGAAATGCCTTCTCCGGCACTACCAGACAACGTCACTGACGATAATCCCTTTGCTTTGGCCGTTCCAAAACGTGTCTATGACCGCCTATTACGTAGCGGCCAGCCAGTTTTCCATCACCCCACGTACTATGAAGGTGGCCGTTTTATTGCTTACGATCCAAGTGTGAAGCGTACTCGAGTAATCATTGAGTGGGGCCTATAGACATATGGCACCGATACGCTCTAACTCCAATCGCACTCGACCGGCTTCGTCGGCGGGTGGATCGGTACGTTGGCGGCAACGTGATTGAGCGTGGTGCCGTAACCGCCGACACGATGGTTCTCGCATTTCTTCGCGCCGAAATCGAATCCGAGAGATTCGGAGCCTTTTATCGCCAGCGTTTCGCTATACACGGACTCGATCCGGAGGCTCTTATCTCACGAGGCGACGTAAACGACGCGGCTCAAAATGCAATCCGGGCATCCGTCCTCGACAGCGTCAGAGGGTATGCGTCGAGAACGTATCTCTTTAGCGGCTTTCCGCGCGATGCAACCTGGCGCCGTGTTGAACTTGAGCCAGGTGAAGCGGAGGCCCTACTTTATGCAAACTACCCGGAGTGGCTCACGTTAACCGGTGGGACTCGGAGAGTGGCGGACGGCGCGCGGAATGCTACAAATGTAGTGACCGATGCGCATCAGCACATACATGCGGTAGCCCGCCTCGTTGCATCAGGCGCAACGTTCCCAGAACTTATCGCAGCTGAAAACAACGCGGGCTCGCTCGTCCTTCTCGAGGGGCACACCCGAGCGACGGCATATGTACTGGCGAAGCGGGAAACCGGCGTTGAAGTCATAGTAGCGACCTCGCCGCGAATCGCTGACTGGAGGCTGGTTTGAGCAAATGCGATTTTCCTATTCTGTGTGCCAGCAGCCTAACAACGAGTTGGAGCGAACGCGGGATGGATAAAGTGATTCTCGGGATACATGGGCAGCGCGTCGCTCATTTCAAGCGTTAGAAGTCATCAATGAGCTCCAACTATCCGATTGCGGTTGTTGACTTTGAAGAAGCAAAGACATTGGCGGATCTCGAAGGTTTAAAGCAAGACCTACTGGCGGTGGCAGAAACCTGCACACGCCTAGCAGAGTTGCTCAAAATCGATTCAAAGGATCACATATTGGTGGAAGCCCTGTGGACCTCGGCGTTGATTCGATATGCCCGATGTTTTGCAGAAGGAAAGAGATACGGATTGAAAGAGTCAGTCTTTGATGGACTTAATGGCGACCCAGTTGGCACCCACAAAATATTCATTGATATTCGAAGCAAGCATATTGCTCACTCGGTCAACCCGCTGGAGCAAACGCATGTAGGACTAGTGTTAGAACAACCAGAACGCGCAAAGAAGGTTATCGGAGTAGCCGCCCTAGCGTTTCGGCAAATTGCCGGAGATATTCGTCTAGTACCTCAGCTCGGCGCACTCGCAAACGTGCTTGCGGAAAAGATGGCAATGCTCGCCAAGAAATATGAAGAAAAAGTGCTAGAAATTGGAGCAGAACTCCCCATAGAAGAGTTATATGCACGAGCTAACGCCGGTTTGTCTGGAACCGAAATCGGTGCGTTAGGAAAGCCGCGAAAATGATGACTTCTAACTTTTCAATGCCGCCGAAATGCACGTGCGTGCCTGTGGCCAATTGCGAACGTTAGGCGACACAGGATGAGCGCCTCACGAATTGGACTCGTACCCTTGGAGCCAGCCGACGGGCGTCTCGTCGCGCATCTCGAACGGAGGCCACCATGGGACTCTTGACCTTCAGTATCAACGTCACCCTGGACGGGTGCGTCGACCACCAGGAAGGAATCGCAGACGACGAAACACACGCCTTCTTCACCCGCCTCATGGACGAAAGCGGTGCGATGCTGTGGGGCCGCGTCACCTACGAGATGATGGAGAGCTACTGGCCGGCGGTCGCCCGCGGCGACGCAAAGGCGCCGCCGGCGATGCGCGAGTGGGCGGTCAAGCTGGAGGCCAAGCCGAAGTACGTGGTGTCCTCGACGCGAAAGGACTTCCCGTGGACCAACAGCCACCACATCGCCGGCGACCTGCGCGCGGGCGTACAGAAGCTCAAGGACGCGACCCCGGACGGCGTGCTCCTCGGCAGCGGCAAGCTCGCGGCCGAGCTGGACAGGCTGGACTTGATCGACGAGTACAAGTTTCTCGTCCACCCCAGGATCGCCGGCCACGGCCCGACCCTGTACGAGGGCGGGCTGCCCGGCACGCGACGGCTCGAGCTGGTCTCGGCGCAGCCGCTCCGCAGCGGCGCGGTCGCGATGCACTACCGGCGATCGCATTGACTCGGAGTTCGGCCATGTCGCCTTACAATTCGCCCACCCGGGAAAAATCGAGGGAGCCAAATGAACATCACAGTTGAAACGACGATTGCAGCACCCATCGAAACGATCTGGCAGGCGTGGACCACGCCGGAAGACATCAAGCAGTGGAACGCAGCCTCAAGCGACTGGCACACGACTCAGGCGTCCGTTGATCTTCGTGTTGGCGGCACCTTCTCGTCGCGGATGGAGGCCAAGGATGGGAGCATGGGATTCGACTTTGCAGGCGTCTACACGAAAGTCGAAAAGCACCGCCTCATCGAAGCCGCCTTCGGGGAACGGACGCTCAAAGTCGAGTTTGTGCCGGGCCCCAACGGCGTGACCGTCAGGGAAACCTTCGAGGCCGAGAAAACGCACCCGGAAGAGCAGCAGCGAGCCGGCTGGCAAGCCATCCTGGACAACTTCGGCCGCCACGTCTTGCGCAAGCAAGGCGGGTGACAAGTAGCGGATTTGGATCACCCTCCCCCAAGACATTCACTGGAAAGGTAGGTATGGATCAAAGTGGCAATAAGGTCAGTTCCCCGGTTGCTGGCGAGTTTGCGCTCCCGTCGCGCGCCACGTTCGGCCTGGGAGACCGCGTCCGCAAGAAGTCCGGCGCCGCCTGGCAGGGTCGGGTTGTCGGGTGGTACTCCACGAAGCTGACCCCCGAAGGCTATGCCGTAGAGTCCGAGTCCCACCCAGGCTCGGTACAGATCTATCCCGTGGCCGCGCTTGAACGCGTGGCCTGAATACACCGATGAATCCTTCACAGGCCAGCCGGACCGCCGTCGCCACATCGCTGATGCGAGCCGTTCACTCGCGCGCAGACCCGGCGCCGATACTGGATGACCCCTGGGGCGAGCGCCTCCTTCCGGAGTCCGTCCGTGCCACGATTCGCCAGGGGGTGCTGGATCAAATGGATCCGGACACGCGCGCGAAGGCGCTGGCGTCGCCCGAGTCCCTGCTTGACCGCATTCTTCGTGCGAATGCGGCCTACGCGGATGTAATCATCCGGGCACGCTATACGGAAGATGCGCTCGAGGCCGCCGTGGCGCGGGGCATCGACCAGTACGTCATCATCGGCGCCGGCTTCGACAGCTTTGCCTGCCGCCGCCCTGCGTATGCCGGGAACCTGAAGGTCTTCGAAGTCGATCATCCCGCCACCCAGGACCTGAAACGCAAGGCCGTCCGGGCGTGCAACGTCGCCGAGTCGGACTTCCTGCATTTCGTCGCAGCGGACCTTTCAGCGGAGGATTTGAAAACGGCGCTGGCGCGTTCGCCCTTCGACCCGACGCGCCCGACCTTCTTCTCCTGGCTGGGTGTCACCATGTACCTCACCCGGGAGGCGAATCTCGCAACGCTCCGCGCCATCTCGTCCTGCGCGCCGGGCGGGAGCGAGCTCGTCTTCACGTACGTAGACCAAGTCGTCTTCGGCGCGGGATATACAGGCACCGAGGCGTTTCGCGACCTCAAGAGCTCGGCTGCATCAGCGGGTGAAGCCTTCCTGTCTGGCTTTGATCCCGGCGCACTCCGGGAGCAGCTGCACGGCGTCGACCTCCAGCTGCTGGAAGACTTGAACGGGGAGCAGATGGTGGCCCGGTACGATCAGGCAGGCAAAAATGGATTGCGCTCGAACGCAGTAGCCCACATTGCCCACGCACGCGTTGTGCGGGCATAGGCGCCCGTCGCCGCACAACCCGTCATTCGAACAGGCCCCCATCAGCGCAACGCCTGCTTTCTGGAGCGTGAACCGATGCCCCCTCACCTCAGGATCGCCCGCCCGGTTACCGACCTGACGCGAACCAAGTCCATGTATTGCGACGGGCTGGGTCTGCGCGTCATCGACCGTTTCGAGAATCACGCAGGGTTTGACGGCGTCATGCTGGGACTGCCCGGCTCGGCGTATCACTTCGAATTCACGTTTTGCCGAACCCATCCTGTGGTCCCGGCGCCCACGGCCGAGGACCTGGCGGTCTTCTACTTTCCAGACCACTCGGAGTGGCAAGCCGCCTGCGCAAGGATGCTCGCCGCCGGCTTCAGGCAAGTCGCCTCCTTCAACCCCTACTGGGACCTCCGGGGCAAGACCTTTGCAGATCCGGACGGATACCGCGTCGTTCTGCAGAACGACGAGTGGAACAACGCGACGACCTAGGCAGGCTCGCCCCGGCAGGCCGGATCGCCGCCCTCGTGGCAAACTTGGTTTCCCCATCCCCAATCGCCCCTGGAATCCCCGTATATGAGCAGCGCATACGTAGTCGGCAACATCAAGGTAAAGGACCCGGCCAAGTGGGCCGAATACCGAAGCAAGGTGCCGGAAACCCTGGCGCCGTGGGGCGCCGAACTCCTGTTTCGCGGCAAGCAGGCGGCGGTTTTTTCCGGCGAAAGCCCCCACCCCGAAATCGTCGTTGTACGGTTCCCGAGTGTCACGGCGGCCAACGACTGGTTTTCGTCGCCGGCCTATCAAGCGATCATCCCGCTGCGGGAGCAGGCGGCGGACGTGGTGCTGCTGTCGTACGAAGCATAGTTTCCTGCCGCCGGATTGAAAGGCCACGCATCCGAGGAGCGCCCCATGAAGACCTTCGTCGCCGTGTACATCGGAACGCCGCAAGCCATGGAGCGCTCGGGCTGGCTCACCATGAGCGATTCCCGCAAGCAGGAAAGGCAGCGGGAGGGCATCGAGGCGTGGGAGCGCTGGGCCGAGGCGAACAAGGACGCGATCGTCGATGGCGGGGCGCCGCTCGGGAAGACCAAAAAGGTTTCCGCGGCGGGCATCGAAGACAGCCGAAACAACCTGGCCGCATATGTCGTCGTGCGGGCCGCAACCCACGAGGCCGCGGCGAGGCTGTTCGAAGGCCACCCGCACTTCACCATCTTTCCAGGGGATTCCGTGGAGATCATGGAGTGCCTGCCGATCCCGGGCGGGTGAAATGCGAAATCATGGAGCAGAAGCATGACCGTGTACGTAATTGCGCAACTCAAGTTCACCAACGTCGAGCCCTACCGCCGCTACCAGGAAGCGTTCCCGGCGGTCTGGAAGAAGTACCGCGGCCGGCTGCTGGCCGCGGACGAGCAGCCGAAGGTGGTGGAAGGCGAATGGGACGGGAACAAGGTTGTGTTGCTGTCCTTTCCGGATGAGGCCGCATACCGCGAATGGGCCGAGTCCGAGGAGTACAAGTCCATTGCAAAGGATCGGATGGCGGGAGCCGAAACGATCTCGCTGCTTGTCCAGGGAATTGCATAAGGGAGAAGACACGTGTCCAAGCCCCGCCCAGTGATCGCTGCCGAAGTCCCGCCCCGGGCCAGGCAATCCAATTACCCGGAGCCGTTCGCCTCTCGCGTCGCCGGCCGGCGCAAGCAGGCGCTGGGCGACGTGTTCGGCCTTGCGAGCTTCGGCGTGAACCGCACTACGCTGCAGCCCGGCGCGATGTCCGCCCTGCGGCACTGGCATTCGGTCCAGGACGAGTTCATCTACATCCTTTCGGGCCATCCCACGCTCGTGACCGATGCCGGCGAAACCACGCTGCATCCTGGGATGTGCATGGGGTTCAAGGGCGGCGACCCGGACGGCCACCACCTCGTGAACCGTTCGGCGGAGGACGTCGTGTACCTCGAGGTGGGAGACCGACTGCCGGGCGATTCGGGGGCGTAC
>JAFEDL010000100.1:3990-8141 GCA_018241645.1 Pseudomonadota bacterium | reverse complement strand
GGGTACTCCAGCGCCACCGCGAGGATCGGCGTGAGGTAGATCAGGCTGGTGACGCGCGTGGCTTCGCCGTGGCGCATGAGCACGTTGAGCGCATTGGTGGCGAGGATGGAGGCGAGGATCACGAGGAACGCGAGCGCGGCGAAGAACTGCCAGGCCCAGTTGACGGGCGCACCCTCGATGAACCAGGCCATCGGCGCCAGCGCGAGGCAGGAGGCGGCGAACTGGATGAAGGCGCCGGCCTTGAGGTCGGTCTTCGGGCAGAAGGTCTTCTGGTACAGCGTGCCCGCGGTGATCGCGGTGAGGCCGAAGCCGAGCGCCACGAGGCTGCCGAGCGGGAGTTCCCTCACGTCGATCTTGTGCCACACCACCAGCGTGACCCCGGCCAGGCCCACCACCACGCCGGTCCACTGCAGCCGGGACAGCCGCTCGCCCATCCAGCGCCAGGCGATCACCGCGGTGGCGAGCGTCTGCAGCGACATGATCAGCGCGGTGATGCCTGCCGACAGGCCGAGGTACTGGCTGTAATGGCTGCCGGAAAGGTGGATCGCGTGCATCAGCAGCCCCGCCACCGCCACGTGGCCGAATTCGCGCCGCGAGGCCGGCCACGCGGGCCGGGTGACCAGCAGCACCGGCAGCATGCACGCTACGCCGAGCGCGTAGCGCAGCGTGAGCATGGTGAACGGCGGGGCGTACAGCAGCGCGGTCTTGCTGGCGAGGAAGCCCGAGCCCCAGACGCTGACGAAATACCACGCCAGCGCAGTGTCGATCCAGCGCCGGTCCGGCGCCTGCAGGGCGGTGGCAGTCATGGAGACCGCCATTTTCTCACCCCGCGGCCCGGGCCGCGGGGTGTTTTACCGGCTTACTTGCGCGACTGCAGCGCCGCGATGCGCTCTTCGAGCGGCGGGTGGGTGGAGAACAGCGCCATGAAGCCGGGCTTGTCCGCGATGCCGGAAGCCTTGAACGACTGCGGCAGGGCGCCGGGCTCGAGGCCCCCCAGGCGCGCGAGGGCGGCCATCATCGGCTGCGGCGAGCCCAGCAGGTTCGCGGACCCGGCGTCGGCGCGGAACTCGCGCTGGCGCGAGAACCAGGCGACGATGATCGAGGCCAGGATGCCGAACACGATCTCGCAGACGATCACGGTGATGTAGTAGCCCATGCCCACGCCGCGCTCGGTCTTGAACACGACCTTGTCGACGAAATAGCCGACCACGCGCGCGAGGAACACGACGAAGGTGTTCACCACGCCCTGGATCAGGGTGAGGGTGACCATGTCGCCGTTGGCGACGTGCGCGATCTCGTGGCCGAGCACGGCCTCGACTTCCTCGCGGCTCATCGAGTTGAGGAGGCCGGTGGAGACCGCCACGAGGGACGAGTTCTTGAACGCGCCGGTGGCGAAGGCGTTGGGCTCGCCCTCGTACATGGCGACCTCGGGCATGCCGATGTTGGCGCGCTCGGCCAGCGTCTTCACCGTCTGCACCAGCCAGAACTGGGTGGTGCCTTCCGAGCCGTCGATCACCTGGGCGCCGGTGGACCACTTGGCCATGGGCTTGGAGATCAGCAGCGAGAAGAACGAGCCGACGAACCCGACCACCGCCGAGAAGGCCAGCAGCATGCCGACGTCGAGGCCCTGGGCGCTCATGAACCTGTCGACGCCGAGTATGGACAGCGTGATCGACAGGACGACCATCACCGCGATGTTGGTGATGAGGAACAGTACGATGCGTTTCATTGTTTACCCCTCCTCGGGCGCCCGGGGTTGAGGGAAATCCGGGCGCGCCATGGTAGCCGAAATTGGGGTGCCGCCCGCCCGTTTCAAGCCCCCGGGGACTGGTTTGCAGCGCGGTATTGCATAGGGTAATGGATCGGGGTCAAATATCCCCGTCCAACACGGAGGCCGGTTCCATGCACAGGGAAAACACGCACGCGCTGCAGACCCGCAGGCTGTCGCACGCGTTCGGCATCGAAATCGAGGGCCTCGACCTGCGCGAGGCGCAGTCCGACGCGACGATCGCCGAGGTCCGCCGCCTGTGGAACGAGAACGGCATCGTCCTGCTGCGCGGCCAGCAGATCACCCCCGGCCACCTGATCGCCTTCAGCCGGCGCTTCGGGGAGTTGGACCTGCACGAGACGCTCAAGGCATTCCGCCACCCCGACCACCCCGAGCTCTTCGTGCTGTCCACGATCCCGGTGGAGGGCAAGCCCTCGGTCAGCGAGAACGTGGGCCGCCACTGGCACTCGGACATGTCCTACACGCTGTGCCCGCCGCTCGGGTCCATCTTCCACGCGCAGATCCTGCCGGACGTGGGCGGCGACACCATGTTCTGCAGCACCCAGGCCGCCTACGACGCCCTGTCCCCGAAGATGAAGCAGGTGATCGAGGGGCTCGAGGCCGTGCACAACTACATGGACGTCGAGAACATGAAGCGGCGCGACCCGGCGCTGGTGGCGCAGCTGCGCGAGGCCAACCCGCCGATCGCCCAGCCGCTGGTGCGCACGCACGCCGAGACCGGGAAGAAGTGCCTGTACCTGTCCGAGCAGATGACCCGGCGCATCGTCGGGATGCACGAGAAGGAATCCGCGCCGCTGATGCGCATGCTGTTCGAGCACTGCGTCGACCCGCTCTACACGTACCGGCACAAGTGGGCGAAGAACGACATCATCATGTGGGACAACCGCAGCACGATGCACCTTGCGCTGGCGGACTTCGATGCGGGCGCGCACCGCTACTGCATGCGCACCACCATCCTCGGCAAGCCCAGCGGGTACGTCTGGAAGGGGCAGTAGCCCCCGGCCAGCGCCCGGCCCTAGCGCCGGGTCTTGCGATCCGCGCGCATCATTTCGGCGCCGCGCTCGGCGATCATGATGGTGGGCGAATTGGTGTTGCCCGAGGTGATCGTGGGCATCACCGAGGCATCGATCACGCGCAGTGCCTCGACGCCGTTCACGCGCAAGCGCGTATCCACCACCGCCATCGGGTCGCCTTCCGGCCCCATCCGGCACGTGCCCACGGGGTGGAAGATGGTGGTGCCGATGTCGCCCGCGGCCTTGGCGAGCTGCTCGTCGGTGGAAATGTGCGCGCCCGGCAGGAATTCCTCCGGCGAGTAACGGGCCAGCGCCGGCTGCGCGGCGATCCGGCGCGTGAGCCTGAGCGCGTCGGACGCGACCTTGCGGTCTTCTTCCGTGGACAGGTAGCGCGGGTTGATCAGCGGCGCCTCGCGCGGATCCGCGCTCCGGATGCGCACGTAGCCGCGCGATGCGGGTCGCAGGTTGCACACCGATGACGTGAAGGCGGGGAAGGGGTGCAGCGGGTCGCCGAACTTGTCCAGGCTCAGCGGCTGGATGTGGTATTCGATGTTCGCGCTCGCGCGGCCGGGATCCGACTTCGTGAACGCGCCCAGTTGGCTGGGCGCCATCGTCAGCGGTCCGGTGCGGAAGAACAGGTATTCGAGGCCCATCTGGATCTTGCCGAACGGCGAGTTGGCCCATTCGTTCAGCGTCTTCACGCCCCGGACCTTGAAGGCGGTGCGCAGCTGCAGGTGGTCCTGCAGGTTCTCGCCCACGCCGGGCGAGGCGTGCACCACCGGGATGCCGTGCTGGCGCAGCAGCGCCTCCGGGCCGATCCCCGAGCATTGCATGATCTGCGGCGAGCCGATCGCGCCGGCCGCGAGCACGGTCTCGATGCGGGCGGAGGCGAAATCCGATTCGCCGCCGCGCGAGAATTCCACGCCGACCACGCGCCTGCCTTCCATCCACAGGCGCTTGACCTCGGCTTTGGTCACCACCGTCAGGTTGGGGCGGCCCATCGCGGGGCGCAGGAACGCCTTGGTCGCGTTCCAGCGCACGCCGCGCCTCTGGTTCACTTCGAAGAAGCCCGAGCCCTCGTTGTCCCCGCGGTTGTAGTCGTCGGTCTTCGGGATGCCGGCCTCGGCCGCGGCCTCGCGCCACGCGTCGAGGATCTCCCACGACAGCCGCTGCTTCTCCACGCGCCATTCGCCCCCCGCGCCGTGGAAGTCCGTGGCCCCGGCATGGTGGTCCTCCGACTTGCGGAACACGGGCAGCACCCGGTCCCAGGACCATGCGTCGTCGCCGGTAAGGCGCGCCCAGGCGTCGTAGTCGTGCTTCTGGCCGCGCATGTAGATCATCGCGTTGAT
>JAFEDL010000100.1:0-3939 GCA_018241645.1 Pseudomonadota bacterium | reverse complement strand
GCGTCAGGCTCCGTCTTGTAGCACCAGTCGGTGCGCGGGTTGCCGATGCAGTAGAGGTAGCCGACCGGGATGTGGATCCAGATCCAGTCGTCGTTGCCGCCCGCTTCGAGCAGCAGGACGCTGACTTCGGGATCCGCGGAGAGCCGGTTGGCAAGCACGCAGCCCGCGGTGCCCGCGCCGGCGATGATGTAGTCGAAAGTGCCGAAGGATCGCGCCATGCGCGTATTGTAGGGGATGCCGCAAGGCGGGACGGCGCCCGGTTTTGCCGCAGGTCAATATGCTGCGGCAGGCCGTGCGCTCCAATGCGGGACAGGGTCCATCCGGACATGCGTGAGGAGTGCGACGATGAAACTGGTGAGTGAATCGTTTGTGGACATGGGGACGATCCCGGCGCGGTGTGCCTTTGCGGAGCCCGATCAACTGGCCCACCTGCGCCTGTCGGCCAACCGCAACCCGCAGGTCGGCTGGTCGGGGCTGCCGTCCGGCACGCATTCGCTGGTGCTGCTCTGCCATGACCCGGATGTGCCGTCCCGCGCGGACGACGTGAACCAGGAAGGAAGAACCATTCCGGCGGGCCTGCCGCGCGTCGATTTCTTCCACTGGGTCCTCGTCGACCTCGCACCCTTCGGCGCGCCGATCGCGGAGGGCGAGTTTTCCGACGGGGTGAAGGCGCGCGGCAAGGCCGGCCCGCAGGCGGCACGCGGCACGCGCCAGGGCCTGAACGGCTATACGCAGTGGTTCGCGGGCGACAAGGAGATGGCCGGCGACTACTTCGGCTATGACGGCCCGTGCCCGCCATGGAACGACGAGATCGTCCACCGGTACGTGTTCACGCTCTACGCGCTGAACGTGAAGGCGTGCCCGGTTTCCGGACGCTTCAACGGGCCGGACGTGCTGCGCGCCATCGAGGGCTGCGTGCTGGACCGGGCGGTGCTGACCGGGAAGTACTCGCTGAACCTCGCGCTGCGGCCCTGAGGCCGGGCGCGCCGGGCCGCCTCAGCGCCGGATCACCAGCGCGGTGGCGGCCAGCACGGTGATTCCTCCCACGATCGTCCCCGCGCCGATGGCCTCGCCGAGGAACACGCGGCCCCAGAGCACGGCGAACAGCGGGATCAGGAACGCCACCGTCATCGTGCGCGTCGGCCCGAGGTCGTCGATCAGGCGGAAATAGAGCAGGTAGGCGACCGCGCTGCACAGGAGCGAAATGCCCGCGACGGCCATCAGCACCTCCGGCGTGAAGGCTGCAGCTGAAGGGACCGCGGGCAGGAAGGGGGCGATCGCGCAGCTGGCGACGAGGAGGCCCGCCGCGCCGAGCGGCACCGGCTTCACCCCCTGCCCGAACTTCTTCAGCCAGGTGGTCGTCAGCGCATAGCAGAGGGTGGCGCCGACGCAGGCCAGCGCGCCCAGGATGACTTCATGGGTCAGCTCGAGCGGGCCGAACCCGACCACCAGGGTGACGCCGACGATGCCCAGGGCGAGGCCGAGGAGCTTCAGAGGGGTGAGCTTTTCGCCGAGCCACAGCGCGCCGCAGACCACGCTGAAGAACGGCGTGGTCGCATTCAGGATGCCCATGATGCCCGCGGTCAGGTGCTGGCCGGAGTACGCGTACAGCCAGAACGGCAGCGCCGAGTTGCCGAGGCCGATCACCAGGTAGGCGCGCCAGTGCCGGCGCGGCGCGAGCTCAATCCCGGAGGCGAACGCGTAACCGAGCATCGCGAGCGCGGCGATGCCGACCCGCAGTTCGGTGAGCCACAGCGCCCCCAGCGACGGGACGGCGAGGCGCACGAAGAGGAAGGACGCGCCCCAGATCGCGGCGAGCGCGACGAGGCGGCAGAGGTTGGCGAAGGTCATGTGAGGACGGGCACCCTACCGCCGCTTGTACACGACGGGGGCCGCCGTGACTTCCCGTTCCTTGCTGCGGGCTGTACCGCCCTCAGGCGATCCGGTAGCAAGGCACATAGTGCGCGCCGGGCAGCTTCATCCGGTGCTGGGCGACGAACGCCGACAGCAGCGTGTCCATGGGGCCCATGATCTCCGGGTCGCCGTGGATCTCGAACTTGCCGTGCTTTTCGATCGCGCGGATCCCTGATTCGCGGATGTTGCCGCTCACCACGCCGGAAAACGCGCGGCGCAGGTTGGCGGCCAGTTCGTGCACCGGCTGGTCGCGCCGCAGGTTGAGGTTGCGCATGTTCTCGTGCGTGGGCTCGAAGGGGCGCTGGAATTCGTGGTCGATCCGCATCAGCCAGTTGAAGTAGTACGCGTCGCGGTTTTCCTTGCGGAAGGCGCGCACCTGCTCGATGCCCGCGGCGGCCTCGCGCGCGGCGCGTGCAGGATCGCCGATGATGATCTTGTAGCGCCGCTGCGCGTCGGGCCCCAGCGTCGCGCCGATGAACCTGTCGATCAGGCTGAAGTAGTGCTTCGAGCTCGCCGGGCCGGTGAACACGAGGGGGAAGGGCAGCCGGGCGTTGTCCGGGTGGAGCAGGATGCCGAGGATGTAGAGGATCTCCTCGGCCGTGCCCGCGCCGCCCGGGAACACCACGATGCCGTGCCCGGCGCGCACGAAGGCCTCGAGGCGCTTTTCGACGTCCGGCAGGATGACCAGGTCGTTGACGATCGGGTTGGGCGACTCGGCGGCGATGATGCTCGGCTCGGTGAACCCAAGGTAGCGCCCGTTGTTTATGCGCTGCTTGGCGTGGGCGATAGCCGCGCCCTTCATCGGGCCCTTCATCGAGCCGGGGCCGCAGCCGGTGCAGATGTCCATGCCGCGCAGGCCCAGTTCGTAGCCGGTTTCCTTGGTGTAGTCGTATTCCTCGCGCGAGATCGAATGCCCGCCCCAGCACACCACGATGTTGGGATCGATCGCCTGGACCAGGACGTCGGCGTTGCGCAGGATGTGGAACACCGAGTCGGTGACGCCTTCCTCCGTGCCGAGGTCGAACCGCGGGTTGCCCTTGATCTCGTCGTTGACGTACAGGATGTCGCGCACCACCGCGAACAGGTGCTCGTTGATGCCCTTGATCATCCTGCCGTCGACGAAGGCCCGTGCCGGCGCCGCCTTGAGGTCGAGCTTGATCCCGCGCTGGCGCTGGATCACGCTGATCTCGAAGGTCTTGTAACGCTCCAGCAGCGCCTTGCCGTCGTCGAGCCCGACGCCGCTGTTCAATACCGCCAGCGAGCAGCTGCGGAAGGTGCCGTACAGGCCGCCCTGGCTGGTGTCGAGGAGCTTGCGGACCTCGCTGCGCGACAGCACGTCAAGGCGCCCCTCGGGCGTGATCTGCGCATCGACTACCGCGTATTCCATAATGGCGCGTTAGGCTACCTTGCGCTTCAGGAACCCGAAGATGCCGCCGGGCTTGGCGGGCGCGGCCTGCGGCGCCTGTTCGGCCGCCTCGCTGCGTGCCAGGCGCTGGCCTTCGCGCAGTTGTGCAAGCCGCTCTTCCTCGAGCCGGTCCATGGGCGCGGCGGGACGATATCCGCCTTGTCCCTGCGGACGCGCGCCGGGGCGGGCGCCCTGCGAACGCTGCGGCCGCGCATTCTCGTTGCTGCGCGGCTGCTGGTCGCCACGCGGCTGCCGGTCCCCGCGAGGTTGCTGGTCGGACCTGCGCGGTTGCTGGTCGCCGCGGCGCGCCTGCTGCGGGCGCGGAGCGCCGTCACGGGCGGGGCGGGATGCGCCGTCGCGCGTCGAAGGACGCGGCGCCTGCGTGCGTGCGCCGTTGCCGCGCGGTTGCTGTCCGCGGCGCTGCTGGCCGCGGGGCTGCATCGGCGGACGGTCGTCCACTTCCGCCGCGCCGCCGCCCTTGGTGGGCGCAAAGCCGTCCACGCTCTTCTGGGCGATCGCACGGCCGATCAGCTTCTCGATGTCGCGCAGCAGGGGCCGGTCGTCCGCGCTGACCAGCGAGATCGCCTCGCCCGTCGAGCCCGCGCGGCCGGTGCGGCCGA